>CAZZHV010000005.1:0-44575 GCA_964654135.1 uncultured Candidatus Saccharibacteria bacterium | reverse complement strand
ACCTTCGACCTCGCGGTCCCAAACCGCGCGCGCTAGCCAACTGCGCCAATCCCCGAGATTGTTCCTCTCGGACTCTTCAAACGATTATACCAGATAGTTTTTAAATTTCCAGTGATTTTCCTGGGGTTTACGACAGATACGGTAAGAAGTTGAGTTGAGGGGGCGTTGGTGATGTCGGTGACATCTGTAGCCAACGCCCGTTGTCCAGCCCCTTCCCTTGGTGTTCTACTGCCTAGCGGTTGGCGGCTACGACATCAGCGCGGTAGAGCGTTTCGCCCTTAACCGCTGATCCGGTGCTCGTGTCGTACGACGTGAGCCTCGACCAGGTGGCCGATGTCTCGAACCCGTGGTTCTTGTCGGTTGGACACTGAACGGTCTTGCCGTTCTTGAGCGTGAACTTCAGGTAGCCCGGGAACGGCTCCAACGCCTGACAGAACGTCACGTCGCCGACGCTGGTCAGTACGACACGGGTCGTGCCCTGGTCGAATGCCACGACGAAGGACTTCTTGCCGTGGTACGGACGGATCTTGGGCAGATGCCGTTCGCTGGCGACAGCCTGGTTGAGCTGCGTGACAGTCTTCGTGCCGCTCTTGTAGCTGACCGAGCCCCACGAGAACGGGGTCTTGTAGGTACAGCTCTTGGTACACGAGACGACCTTGCCGGTGTGCGACGTCAACTTGACGTTGAGCGCACTGCCGCTGGCTCCGACCATCAGCGCCTGGTGAGCGCTGTTGCTGTAGATCGTTACCTGACCGGAAACGCCCTTGAACGTCACACTTTCGACGATCCTGGGGGTCGCGGCCTGCGCCTCGTGAGGCTGACTGCCTGCAGCGAGTACCGGAGCACTCAATGCAAGTAGTGCGGCTGCGATGATTATGGACCTGCGCATTATAGGCGCCTCTTCCTGAATGTCACCATGAGACATGCTGGACAGTCTAGTTATAGCATTTTTTAACAGCATTCAGAAATATTCAAGCATGAGTAGTTTGACATATGTGTAATTTTTGGGTTTTGCTGTTATACTATTTACAGAGATGAAGTACGCATCAATTTTCATTACCATTGTGTTGATTTGGGTGGCAGTCATTTTCATGGCGATCACGCGTCGTGATCCAACCGACATTTTTGAGCTGTATCTTTCTGCGATTATTTCCACCCTTGCTCTATTCTTGATTGGTTTTAGCAAGCGATAAACGGAGGGAACGGTATGCCTAAAAAGCGACAGCATGACCCTACGATGAACGCCATCAAGCGTCAGCGCACAAAACGTCTTGCCCGCCTCGGTGCTCGGGTCTATTACCTCCGCCAACGTGGCAAAGAGCAAGAAATGTACAACCTCATCTGCGATGAATTCGTAGACCTTGGTGGTGTGTACGTCAAGTTCCTTCAGGGTGTTTTATTTAATTCGCCTATTATGAAGCGGTGGCACAGTCCTAATCGCCTCAAAATTTTTGAAAATCTCGAGAGCGAGCAACTTGACGTCATTGCTATTCTGCAAAAAGAGCTCAAGCCCGAACAGCTCAGCCAAATCGTGTTAATTCAGCCCGAACCGTTTGCTGCCGGCAGCTTTGGTCAAGTATATCTTGGGCAACACGCCAATGGTAAGCACGTAATTATTAAGGTGCTACGCCCTATGATTCGCGAGCTCCTTCGCTACGACTTGCGTTTGCTGAGTATGTTTAGCCGCCGTTTTGCCGCAAAACATTACGACAATATTACGATCAAAATGAGCACAGCTATTAAGGAGTTTCGTCAGGCAACCCTGAGCGAAACCGACTATATTGGCGAAGCTCAATTTGCCCACGAACTTTACGAAGCTTACAAGGGCAATCCGCACCTCGTTATTCCTGAAACCTATATGGATTTGTGCACACCGCACATTATCGTTCAAGAATATCTTGGCGGTGTTTCGGGAGCTGAGCTCCTGCGCCTCAAAGAAAGCCACGGCGTCGATATTTATAAGTACGTCGAAGAAAAATTAGGCTCCAACCTTGAGCTACAACTCGAAAAACTTGGCACAGAACTACTCGCTGGTGCTTTTGATTTGCCGCGTATTCAGGGTGATCCGCATCCAGGTAATATTCGCTTCCTGTCCAACAACCAGGTGGGACTGATTGACTTCGGTATTTCAGCGCCGTCACCACGCAATAAAGCAGCGTTCTACGGCCTGTTAAGCGAGTGGGGTCGTATGTACGGAAACACTGGCAGTGTCGGCAATATGTTCGAGCAATTTATGCGTTTCTTCGTAAACGACCTCTATCGAGCACTCAAAAAACTCAGCACCTTTATTCCAGGCATGCAGCAGCAAACAATATCTATGGAACATATTGGCGGCGTTGCCACGCAAGCAGTTACAGATGGCCAAGCTCAAAAACAAAATGACGGCACCGACCTTATGCGTGAAGTTGGCCGTATTGTACAAAATATGTTCGATAGCGCGCTTGGAACTCGAGACATAAATCAAATTCTCGACGACGGCCGCATGCTAAGTGCTTTTAGCCAAATGGTAAACAAAGGAAACCGACTTGGTCTTGTTGTGCACCTGGAGTCGTCCGAGGTGCTGCGTGCTGCACAAACCTACATTTCATTGCTCGAGACTATGGGTTGTATGCGTCAGGTTTTGCCGAAAATTCTCGAGGATGTGACTATTCGTGTTCGTCGGGACCATCCAGAAATTGTCAACGAAACAGAGCGTATGCCAAGCACATCGCAAGCCGTAGATACGGTTAATCGATGGCTTGAACGTGTTGCGGTTAAAGATCCAATGCTTTTCCGCCAGCTACTACGCCGCATCGACATCAAGAAAGCCATGAACAACGCTAAGGAGAAAACAAGCGATGCTTAAAGATTTACTACTATTCATCAAATATCCCTACACCGCTGGCGTAATTGCTACTATCTGGATTTGCAGCGCCATACTCATGGCCATTAACCACTCGCTCGATGGTATGCGCATTGTGGTTATCAACATGATCGTGAGCGTCATCATCGCCCTTATTGGCTTTGGCGGCAAAGAAGACTAAGCTTCGTAAATCTTTCGGATATACTCAGCACGGGTCGCAAGGCCCGTGTTTTCATCTACCGTTACAAGTAAGCCATTGAGCTGCATGGGACCTTTAGTTTCAATAACGTTACGTGTCTGTACACCATCGCGCCATCTAGGGATAATACTTTCGAAGACAACACCCAGGCTCGAGTCGAGTGGACCCACCATACCAACATCAGTCATATGCGCGGTACCCTTAGGCTGGATACGTGCGTCTGCAGTTGGTACATGCCAGTGATCGCCTACAACCATAGAGACACGGCCGTCCAGGTAATGACCAATGACCACTTTCTCGCTACTGTAGTCACCGTGGAAGTTAACCACCGTTGCTATGCGCTTGGTGTCTTTCTCTTGCTCAAGAATCTGATCAATGACCTGCAGTGGATTTTTGACCTGCAAGTCGGCATCACGACCAACGACTTGGCCAAGCAGGCTAACTACCAGCACGCTACCAGCAGTCGTATTAATGTATTTGTGGCCTAGACCCGGCATGTCGTCGAAATAGTTTGCCGGACGAATAATAGGTTTGTCTGGATCCGTAAGTAATGGGTAAATTTCATCGCGGAAAAAGCTATGGTTTCCACCGGTGCAAAAATCTACGCCAGCTGCCAAAATACGCTCAAAGTCGTTAATGCGAATCCCTTTCCCGTCGGAGAGATTCTCCGCCTGCGCAATAACAACGTCGGCATTTAATTCGCGGCGCAAAGAACTAAGCTCCCGCTCCACAAGTTGCAGTCCAGGCTCACCCATAACATCACCAAGATAGAAAATATTCATGATTCTATTGTACCGCTCTTTTATAGACGTTTGGCAGCCAAATCTTTAGGAACTTCAGTAAAAATAATTTCTGGCCAGCTATTGATTTCGTCTTCTGTTACGTCATACTCAGCCAAATAGACAACTTCAACACTGCCATGCAGAACTTGTGACCAATCAAGACCTAGCTTTACCGCTAAGTCTTTAACTGCTTCCTCGCTTGGACCCTCAATCTCTAAGTAAGGTTTTGCCCACGGCCATTCATCTAGTTCTATCTCTAACGCACCGAGCTTCCAACTTTCACGCTTAGTCTCTTGGTAGCTTGTAGCCACCAGACCAAACGCCTGCAACAACGCATCACCATCTTCAAAACTATTAATGATGAGCGATATTTCTTTGGTACCCTGAAAACTTCGATCGTTCAGTTGCTTGTATGACATGGTAATCTTGTTACCTTCATCGCGTACACGTGCCCAGCCATTGTGCTCTTTACGTAATCGCTTATCAGGAAAATCGTAGGTTTTTCGACGCATAAGTCGATTTGGCTGCTCGCAATGAGCGCCTAATTCCTGCAATTTTTGGCGCATAGCCTCGTGATCGATATTTAGAAATTTTGCTTCAATCTCAGTCTGCATAAAACGTATTCCAGTCTTGAATTACGACAACTGGCTTGAATGAATCAAGGTGTTGTCGATCGTAGAAATTTGCATGGGTGTTCGGAAAAAAGAGCATATTGTCGATGCCTGCGTTCTTAGCAGCGCCAAGATCTTTATCGGTATCGCCGAGCATAACTACCTCAGATGGCTGTAGTGCAAGGTACTCGATAACTGAGTGAATACCTTCGGGATCAGGCTTGTGAGCCTTAACGTCGTCACCGGTGACAATTATATCAAAAAGGTCCGCAATCTCATGATGCGCTAGCACGAGGTCGATTGCCTGACGACGTGAAGTGGTAATCAACGCCAGCTTCTTATGAGCCGCTTTGAGGCGTTGCAGCATAGGAACCACTCCCTCATAAAGAGGTGGTGACAAAAACTTTTCGTAGGCACGAGTTTCGACCGAATATTTAAATGCAGCGCGTTGGTCTTCGGGCAATGGAGCGCAAGTCGCCTTCCAATCGCCAAGACACTTGCCCAATTCTTGATCAGTCATTGTGACATTGTGCTCTGCAAAAGCTTCGCGGAGAGTGGCCACCCATATTTCGAGCGAACGGCAGAGCGTTCCATCCCAGTCAAAAAGATAAGCTTTGTAGTCTTTTGGCATGGCTGTTTCCTTTTTATTTTGCGAATTCGACAGCGCGTGTTTCGCGAATTACATTCACCTTGATCGTACCAGGATATTGCATGGTTGATTCAATCTTAGTTGCGATGTCACGAGCGAGGCGAATAGCGGTAAGGTCGTCGACCTGTCCAGGGCGCACAAAGACACGAACTTCGCGACCAGCTGAGATTGCATACGACTTGTCGATACCTTCAAAGCTATTAGCAACGTTTTCGAGCTCTTTCATACGTTCTACAAAGTTCTCGGCAGAAATATTGCGAGCACCAGGACGGGCAGCGCTAATAGCGTCGACTACGCGAATAATGAGTGATTCGACAGTAGTAGCTTCCATGTCATCATGGTGCTGTTCGGCGGCAATTGCAACCTGTTCTGGGGCACCATATTTACGAAGCATCTCACCAGATATGTGGTGGTGCTTGCCTTCCATTTTGTGGGTCAATGCCTTGCCGAGGTCGTGGACCAAAGCAGCATACTTAGCAGTCTTTACGTTAGCACCGACTTCCTCGGCGATCATGCCAGCGATATGTGCCATTTCGGTACTGTGCTTGAGCACATTCTGGCCGTAACTTGTACGGAATTTAAGTTCACCAAGCAGGTGTAGAATTTCCTTAGGAATACCGATAATGCCAACTTCACGAGCAGCGTCTTCACCGGCACGAACAACTTCTTTTTCGACGTTCTTTTGCGCCTTTTCAACAACTTCTTCAATACGGCCTGGGTGAATACGACCATCCTTCATAAGCATTTCAAGTGCCTGACGCCCGACTTCACGACGTACAGGATCAAAAGAGCTCAAAACTACGTAACCTGGAGTGTCGTCAACCATAATATCTACGCCGGTTGCACGTTGTAAGGCCTGAATATTGCGGCCTTCTTTACCAATAATACGGCCCTTCATTTCGTCATCTTCAAGCTTCACGGATGTGACTGTACGCTCAGCAGTTACTTCACTGGCCATACGCTCCATAGCACCCACAATAATAAGTGCTGCACGGTCTTCGGCCTCATCTTTTGCTTCATCCTGAAGCTTATTAACGAGACCAGTTAGGTCGCCACGAATATCGCGTTCTGTCATCTTCATAAGCTTTTCAGCGGCTTCTTGACGACTTAACTTAGCGATTTTCTCGAGCTTATCCTGTTGTTTTTTGCGAATGTCGCGAATTTCGTCCTTAAGTTGGTCAACTTCGGTCTCACCACGACGCAATTTTTCGGTGCGCTTGTCTAGATCGTCGAGCTTGCGGTCAAGTGTTTCCTCACGGGTCACCAAACGCTGCTCAAGGTCTTTGAGTTCGTTACGACGTGTCTTCTCGTCTTTACGAGAAGCGTCGGTAATTTTAGTTGCTTCTTCTCGAGCTTCATCAAGCAATTTATTAGAGTCACGCTTTGCTTTTGCCAATTGCTTCTCTGCTTGATCTTGCGCAGAACCGACTCGCTGTTTGGTGATAACAGTGTTTGCACCAAAACCAACAGCAAGCCCAGCCACAGCGAGCACTATGGTAATTGGGTCCATACGTTGTCCTTTCTTTTCGAGGATAACCGCGATGTATAAAAGCCTAGTTCCTTCTGGCAATCGCTTTCACGTCTCTAGCCTACCTGGGAATTTGCCGGTAATCGCAATTTGTTCGAATTTCTGAAATTAGTAGTTGATATCGATTAAGACGGATTTGTTGTCGAAAATAAGACTAATCCACTTTCAACTATACGCCGAAAAACCAAGCACGGCAATGTGCTAATCTTCAGGTTCTGTTACAGATGCTATGCTAGCTACTTACGAGGAGTCGTGATGTTTGCATCTCGGCCATAAAATGGCAATGCAACTTCATCCTGATCTCCGGCCATCAGTCGTTCAATGCCGGCGGTGATCCAATCTTCGCCTTGCGTTGCAACAACTGGAATCTGCAAACTATATCCCACGGCATTTTCGACGCTAAGACCTATGCGAAGACCAGTAAAACTGCCTGGACCCTGATATCCGACAATACCATTAACGTCCTGCCACGTTTTATCTGAGCCTTCAAGAAGCGCCTCGATCTTTTGATGAAGAGTCTCGGCCAGTTTGCGGTGCGCTTCCCAGGTTTCGTAAGCAATCTTGGTTTGACCGTCATATAGTCCAATTTCGGCTTCTGGTTTGTCTGTGCGTATTGTCAGGATAATCATGCTTGTACTGCTTTCATAAGGTATTGTAACGATTCAGGTGCTCGAAATGTTAGCTTGCGGCCATCGGTTGGAGTCTTTTCGATTGTTATAGTAAGCCGCTTATCTGGAAGCACGTCGGTAACAATATCAGCCCATTCCACAACCGTTACGGTATGTGGGTCAGAAATAATCTCTGCCAGTTCTTCGGCAATAAGGCCTGCCTCACCCAAGCGATAGAAATCAAAGTGGTGAATTTCGAGTTTACCTGCCTGATAAACTCGGCTAATTGTAAAAGTTGGGCTTGCCACACGGTCCGTACTTCCAGCTCCACGAGCAAGACCTCGCACGAAAGTGGTCTTACCGCCCCCAAGGTCACTAATAAGTTCAATAATCTCACCGCCCTTCAAGCTTTGCCCGAGCCGCTCTGCGAGCTGTTCGGTAACTTCGGAGCTGGTGGAATCTATTTGCCAAGTCGCGACGGTACTCATATGCCCCGTATAGTAGCGCGAATGAACCCACCACTGCAAGCGTAAGCGGATGGAGTGGTGTATCTGGCTGGAGGCTGCTTGCAACAGCCATATCGGCAACTGCCGGCGACTTAGCTGACTTCTGTTTGCTTGTCGTCGTTTTTGCCGTTGCTTTAGATGCTTTAGCTTTCGCGGCGGCCGTTTTCTTAGCAGTTGCCGTAGGTGTCACGATAATATTTGTAGTGCCAGGTGTCGGATGAGTTGTCCACTGCCATTTTCCCTGCGCCAGAGCCCAAGCAGTATTGTCCTTGGCGGTGCCATAGTTATCAGTTGCGTATAGCTGGTTGCCAAGCGGATCCATCAAGGCTACTTTTCCAGAAGAGTTCGATAGACTCAAATGCAATTCGCTCGAGAAAAAAGCCTTAAAACTATGCGGCGAAATAGTCGTACCTTCAGGAAACTTTACGTGCTTTGAACCCGTTGTTCCTATATAGAGCATAAAACCCGACAAATCGAATGATGCGTCATTGTTGTTGTAAAGCTCAATAAACTCATCAACTGCATCAGTATTTGGCGACCCGGGATTTGGCAGCAATTCGGTAATCTGTGGTGATTGCAGCCCTCTATCTGCAGCCGGGATGCTGGGACTTACACCGCCTGAACTGCTCGTAGCTGAAGATGGGGTTTCGCTTGGTAGAAGGATTGCTGGCGGTTCATCAGTTGGCGACACTATACCACCGTTACCCTCTGGACCAGATCCTTCCTCAACAGGTGTACATGAGGGATTGGTTGTATCGATTGTGGTTGACAATGGCTCAAAAACTTTTGGATCAATAGGAGTAGCTGGAGCTACCGAATTAGCAGTTGGGCTTGGACAAGAAGAAAGTATAAAGTCCAGAGCTGGGTCACCTGATGCAATAAAACGCTCTTCCGAATCAAGTATGCGTTTAATACTTGAGCCCGTTTTAATCGCTTCATTGAGCGTAAAAACAACTGCTTCATCAACCCCGGTCGATGTCAGTACGCCGTTTGCATCTTTTGTACTCCATTCAACGATGTCGACAAATTGTAAACCTGTTGCCGGAGCGACCGCAGTCTTGCCAACACGAATATGCCCCGAGGAAGCAGTAAGGCCAGCGCTAAACTGAGCATTTGCATACTCAGGTAAATAACTTTTAGCCACACCTGAAGAAGTATAGGTACTCGCGATAATAGCATACGTTCCAGGATACAACGTTCCAGTTAGCTTAACTGTCTTTGCGCCCGTCCAGGTAGTAGCTTTTGAGGAGGTAATTTGTATAACCCAATTATCTTTAGTAAGGTCAATTGCGTTCTTTGACTGGTTGTAGATTTCTATGAATTCTTCTGATGCACTGGCATCCGTTCCCGGCATGACCTCAGTAATAAGTATTGGCTTGCCGCTCAACGCCGAGCTATCAGCCAATACGAGGGGCTGCAACATAGCGCTCAATAATACAGCTAGTAGAAAAGTGATGTTTAGATGCATAAGCTTTTGTTTCATGGCCAGATGGTAAGAATGTCTCCTTCAAATTGCAAGTCTAAAATACACATTTGTGCATATGTCTCGTGTTGATCCCATAAGCGCTTTGTCTCCTCGGGCAAACCGCGGTATACTTGGCATATAATGTTGCAACTCAGCGCTTCTCTTATAAATCGCCCAGTTATGAGCCTGCGGACCGGCACACAGGTGGCTACTGTTGTTGGACCAATTATTAACCCTAACAATCTCAAGATTGAAGGGTTTATTTGCCAGGACGCCTTTAAAAAGAACAATACGCTCATCCTGGTTAACCAAGACATTCGAGATATTATTCCGCAGGGTTTTGTAGTTAATGACTTTGACGTCCTAACCGAGCCGACTGAGCTTGTGCGCCTCCAGAAAATTATCGCCATGCAATTCCAGCTCCTCGGCAAACAAGTTGCAACTGTCAGCAAGCACCGCATCGGTAAAGTCGAAGATTACGCAGTTGAGCTTGGCAGTATGTACATTCAGAAAATGTACGTGTCTCAGTCCTTATTCCGTAATTTCTCTGGTGGCAATCTTGGTATTGATCGTTCTCAGATTGTTGAAATTACCGATAAGAAAATTATCGTCCAAGATCTTATGCAACACGTTACTGCCGGGGCAGGCGTACCAGCCTAGTATTCCTCGGGTTCGCTGTAATCTAGTGCAGCTTTGATGTCGTCGTAGCCAAATCCTTGACGTGCTAAATATTGCATGAGCTTTGAACGATCCGGATACTTGTTGCGTTTTTTTGCGATTAACGTTTTGAGCACACTACGTTCATCTGTCTCATCTTCTTGTAACACTGTGTCGATAATCTGTTCTGGAACCCGTTTTTGCTTGAGCTCCTGGCGCAGGCGGCGCTTGCTGGTAGCTTTGAGTAGTCGTCTGTTAGCAACCCAGGCCTCTGCAAACGAACGATCACTCAATAAATCCAAAGCTATAAGCTTCTCGATTATAAGATCGGCAACTGGCTCCTCGACTTCTTTGCGCTTTAAGTACGTCTGCATTTCCCACATGCTCCGTGGGCGCATTACAACATAGCGCAATGCATTGCCATACGCTTTATCGGTTGTTGCGGACGATTTGAGTGCGGCAAATTCTTGTGCATCAAGCTCTTTGCCCGTGGCTATTTTGCTCTCAAGAAGGCCTGCTTCGCTTAGCCCAAACGCAAACTTGCCATCAACATAAATTGAATAGCGATCAGGCCGCTTAACCTGCTGCTTGATACTCGTTATTTTCATACTAGTGACATAATGCCGCTAAATATAGCCGCAAACCATATAATCTCGACAATAAGTCCCCAAGGCTTTTCACTCCACTGGATTTTCTGATGGAACCAGGCATACCAGCCATGCGGACGAGCTAGCTTTGTACGGATTTCACCGAAGTATCGATAGATCCATACCATGTCCGGCAAGAACGCAGCCGTCATCGCAGCAAAAATCCACCCCCAGGGCATAACATGCCTGCCAGCAATAGGCATTGCAATAAATAACGATACAGCCAAGATAACATCGGCTACTACAACCGTGCGGAATAGCCAATGGCCATTGCGTTTAACCACGTCGTCTTCGTGTATGCCAAAATGCGGAATGGCATCGAGCACAAAGTGCGAAAGACAGGCTAAAGGCACAGCCAGCCATGGTTGCTTTACAACCATGGCTATAAGTGCACCCGTCGCCGCGTGGTTAGTGGCTGTCACACGTTATTCCTTATTTGCTGCTTCGCGGACCTTATCTGCGACTTCTTGCATGACTTCAGGATTATTCTGGAAGTATTGCTTAGCAGCTTCACGACCTTGGCCGATCTTTTGGTCACCATATGCAAACCATGCACCTGCTTTGTCTACGATATTGCGTGCCACTGCCATGTCGAGCACGTCACCCGCACGAGAAATACCTTCGTTATACATAATATCGAATTCTGCTTCGCGGAACGGCGGCGCAATCTTGTTTTTTACCACCTTCACCCTAGTACGGTTACCGATAACCGCATCAGCTTGCTTGATCTGAGAAATGCGACGAATATCCATACGGACCGACGCATAGAATTTAAGCGCGTTACCACCAGTGGTAGTTTCGGGGTTACCAAACATAACGCCAATTTTCATACGGATCTGGTTAATAAAGATAACTGTTGCCTTAGACTTGTTGATAACTGCAGTCAACTTACGAAGTGCCTGGCTCATAAGACGAGCCTGAAGACCTGGCAATGAGTCGCCCATGTCACCTTCGATTTCAGCACGTGGCACCAATGCAGCAACAGAGTCCACGACGATAAGGTCAACAGCGTTAGAACGCACCAAGGTTTCGGTAATTTCTAGTGCTTGCTCACCGTTATCTGGCTGGCTTAGAAGCAAATTGTCCACATCAACACCGATGCGCTTTGCGTATGAAGGATCGAGCGCGTGTTCAGCGTCAATAAATGCCGCCGTACCGCCGCGCTTCTGAACTTCTGCGATAGCGTGCAATGTCAAAGTAGTCTTACCGGAGCTTTCTGGACCATAAATTTCGATGACACGACCACGTGGAATTCCACCGCCGAGCGCGAGATCCAAAGAAATACTGCCGGTTGGGTAGCATTCAACTTTTTGGTGAGTTGCCTCGCCCAATTTCATAATAGAGCCGCGACCGAATTGCTTTTCGATCTGGTCAAGTGCTAGGCCTAGTGCCTTAGTCTTGCCGTCATTTTGCACAGACGGCGACGCCTGATCGAGTTGTTTTGCCTTTGCTGGTACTCCAGCGCCTTGTTTTTTATCATCAGTTTTTGCGTTTGCCATTATAAAAATACCCTCCGAATTTGTTACCCCACCTGTCGCTTCTGATTACCTTATATTATATCAGAAATTCGCCAGTGTGCGCATATGCTTTTGTCATCAATGCGGCGTAATCATAACCAAGGCTGACACGTTTTGCAAACAAATATGCATAAAATAGTGGCGGCAAGCATAAGTTCTATATATAATAGACGTAAATGGATGGGAAGAATTCGTTTATAGAGCGGCTTTTGGGCAGCGCTGAAAAGTTTACATCTGAGCAAGTAGATCAGACTATTCAGCTTTTGCTTGAGCACGGTATTCACTGGCACGCCAGTGATATTCATATTGAGCCGCACGACCAGTATGTACAGGTTCGATATCGTGTTGACGGCGAGCTTAAGGGCGCACACAAGATCACTCGAGGTGCCCTAACCGCTCTTATTAGTCAGCTCAAAACGCTTGCCCATCTCGACACCACCAATCAGCACACGCCCCAGACCGGACATCTCACGGTTCAAGTCGACGGCAAACCTTCAGAGGTAAAAATTTCAGTCATGCCTGTTTTGGGAGGCGAAAAAGCCGTGCTTCACCTCGCTCCACGTATTACCGAGCCACGCAAGCTTGATAGTCTTGGTTTCTGGGGCAACAGCTTACAAACGCTACAGGCAACACTTGCTCGTAGCCATGGCATGATTGTCGTCAGCGCTCCAAAACATCATGGTCGTCCTACCACCGAAGCTAGCATGCTGGCTTCGCTTAATAACCCTGGTCTCAATATTGCAACTATCGAAGAATCGATTCAGTACCGCATTCCACACGCCAGTCAAACAGCCGTTAACCCGCGCACTGGCCTCACAGTACTTAACGGTTTGCAAGCTGCGCTGCATCAAGATCCCAACATTATTCTTATTGATAGTCTCACCGATAAAGCAGCTGCGGAACTCGCTGTGCAAAGCGCCATGGGAGGCCACCTTGTAGTCGCCGGTTTACACAGTGACTCTGCTGCTGGCGCCTTACTGCATCTTCGTTCTATGGGCATTCCGCCATACCTCCTAGCAAGTACAATTCGTACTGCAATCTCGCAGCGCCTCGTTCGTCAGCTTTGTGAACATTGTCGCGAACGCTATGAATTAACCAGAGAGCAACTTGAACTTCTGGAGCGTGTCTTTGGTGTTACAACTGCAGCTGCTTTTCGCCGTGTTAATCAGCTTGAACAACAGGCTATTGGCTTGGATGTCGGAAAAGATACCCGTCCGAGCAGCAACGCTACTCGCATCACCCACTTATGGCGCCCTAACCGTGAAGGCTGTGAGAAATGCAATCACACCGGCTACAGTGGACGTGTTGCTATCGTAGAGGCTATGAATCTCACCGAGAAAGTACAACAAGCGCTTCTTGCCGAGAATGCTACAGTCGCCGAAATCCAGGCCGTTGCAGTCAAAGAAGGCTTTGTACCGCTTGCACTCGACGGACTCGTCAAGGCACTTCGTGGCGTTGTTACCATTAAAGACGTTTTGCATGTTGTTGATCGCAGCCTGCGCCAGAGCGCTTGAGCATACACCCTCTTTACCGCTATAATACGGTCATCACTCTAAGGAATAATACATGCGTCTACATAAACAAACTGATGGCTTCACGATTATTGAATTGCTCTTTGTAGCCGTTGTCGTTGGCGTTCTTCTAACTTTAGTACTCACCACTTATAGTGGCGTCCAGGCTAAGAATCGCAACAGCACTCGTCAAACCAGAATCGAAGCTTTGCAAGCACAGCTCGAAACCTACTACGCGCAGTACACAAAGTACCCAACCGTAGCTAACGTCAACGATGCCTCGTGGCGTAAGGCAAACTTCAAAGACTTTGGCAGTGATGGACTACAAGATCCAAAATGGAACGACACAAACAAGAACTGCACTACAAAGTCTGCAGCAATTGTGACCACCAAGCCAACCGATAATTGCTTTGCCTACCAAGTGACCACCTCAGATGGCACTAACTGCGATAACGCTAAAAAGCTATGCGCACAGTACACACTCACAACAATGTTAGAAGGTGGCGGTAAATTCGTTAAGGGTAGTCTTAACTAGATATTACGCGTAGATATTAGATAACCGGCTCTCGATAGCCGGTTATTTTTTGTCAGTACTTAGTTCTTGCCCCAGATAGAAGGGTCAGTTGTCTTTGGCTGTTCTTGGCCTATTGGCTGTTGTGACTGTACTGGTGATTGGGACACAGTCTGCTGAGGCTGGTTTGGATCAGCTGGCTGAACTGGTGCACTAGGATATTGAGGCCATTGTTGTTGTGGCTGAGGCGCCATAGGCTGCACCTGCTCGGGCTGCTGATGCGGCTGCGTGTCATGTGGGTGTGCCATAGGAGTTACGGGGTGCACTTGTTGCGGCTGGTGACGGACTTGATGCAAAAACGCTTCGTGCACTTCCAATATCTTGCGTGCATACGCATTAGGATTTGGACACATTGGGAACACAAACTTAGAGCGCTCACCGGCAGTTTCGGCTTTAAGTGTACCAAAATTAAACATCGATGGCAGGAAACCCTGCTGATCAACAGTAACATCTTCGAGATTTTCCATAGAAAGCTGGCTTACGCGACGACCAAACAAACCATCTTGAACGATTTGTGTAATACTATCGTCTGTTACAATCCAACGATTCTGCCAGTAGATAGTAGTTGCAATCCACAGCATACATGCCACGCCAATAACCACAATGCCCGCACCTAGCAAAGCCATAGTCATGACGTTGTCGCCGTTGTAAGCAACTTGCTCAGCAAGCTGAGGAGCCATAGCAGCCAAGACAACTGCGATCAAAATCGCAATGCCACCAGAGAAGTACATACTTAAAATACCAAACGGGTGTCGCTTGATTTCGCAAATAATGCGTTCGCCAGGCTGCAGCACAACCATTGGGTGCAATTGAGCTTTTGTAGGGTTGGATTCCTGAGAGGGTGTTTGGTCCATAATATGGCTATTATATCAGATAGCCTGTTGATCGGCATGATAAGTACGGCCGAGGTGCTGATATGCCTTAGGAGTAACCTTGCGTCCTCGTGGCGTGCGCTCCAAGAGCCCAACCTGCATGAGGTATGGCTCATAAAAGTCCTCAATAGTGCCCCGCTCTTCGGCAGTCAAGGCCGCAAGTGTCTCAACGCCTACTGGACCACCTCGGTAGCTGTCAATAATTGCTGTCAAAAGCATGCGATCAGCCGGATCTAAGCCAAGTTCGTCGATCTCGAGCAAAGCCAATGCTTTGTGGTTAATAACCATGTCGATTATGCCGTCGCCGTTGACGTCTGCATAATCGCGAACGCGCTTGAGTAAACGGTTAGCGATACGAGGTGTCAATCGAGCACGAGTTGCCAACACGCGAGCAGCCTCGGGATGGATTTTTACATCCAAAATAGTTGCTGCGCGCTCAATAATCTTCTGAATTTCGTCAGCGGTATAAAATTCCAGGCGGTGCAACATACCAAAACGGTCACGGAGTGGGGCGGCCAAGGCACCAGTTCGAGTGGTGGCGCCCAAAAGTGTAAATTTAGGCAAATCAAGTCGCAAACTGCGAGCACTAGGTCCCTTTCCGATCATAATATCGAGCTTATAATCTTCCATGGCCGAATAAAGTACTTCTTCAACCTGGCGATTTAGGCGATGAATCTCGTCAATAAACAAAATATCACCATCTTGTAGGTTAGTAAGCAAACTAGCTAGGTCACCACCATGTGCAATTGCCGGGCCACTCGTAATTCTAATCTGGGCGCCCATTTCGTTGGCAATAACATTGGCCATAGTAGTCTTACCTAGGCCTGGCGGACCATAGAGGAGAATATGGTCGAGTGGCTCGCCACGTTTTTTTGCGGCCTCAATTGCAAGCTTGAGGTTAAGCTTGAGCCGCTCCTGACCAATATAGTTAGCAAAGTCCTTCGGACGAAGGTTATTCTCAAACTCTTGTTCGGCCTGAGGGTCATTGTCATCGTCCACAACGGTCGTATTTACAATACGTTCAACAGCCATAGCTATCCTTTAAGCGCCAGTTTAATGCGATCTTCGAGTGGTATATCTGCAGGAACGTTTACGAGTGCTGTGGCAGCGTCTTGTGCGGAGAAGCCGAGTGACACAAGCGCCTCAACAGCGTCGTCCTTGCGCAGTAATGCATCAGACTGCAGTAGACCCGTACTTGCAAGCTCAACGCCCTCAAGGCCAACCTTATCCTTAAGATCAACTACGATACGTTCAGCAACACGTTTGCCTACACCCTGAGCTTGCTGAATAAATTTGACGTCGCCTGAGGCAATTGCAGCTCTTACATCGTTGGCGGCGCCGACGCTCAAAACGTTGAGAGCCATCTTAGGCCCAACACCATTAACACCTAGCAATTGTTCGAAAAGCTGTTTAGTGTCAAGCGTCAAAAATCCGAACAAGTCATGCGATTGTTCGCGGATATGTTCGTAAATATACACCTTTGCCGTCGCTCCAGTACCAAGACGACCGTAGTCTTCCCCGGTCACAAGCAAGCCATACCCTACGCCCCCGACGTCAAGCACAACTATGTCAGCAATTTTTTCGGCAACTTGGCCAGTAAGTGTTGCAATCATATTCGTCTTATTATGGCACAGCTTACGGTTATCCGATAGAGTCAGTTATGCAACACTAGCGACGAAGGCCAGGCTTCTTTACCTGAGAACCGCCGTGACCACATCTTGAGCATGATGCGCCGCATACGTGTGGTGTTTCCGGCTGTGGCTGGCTTGGAGTGTTCTGAGGTTGCTGGTCGGAGGTTACTACCTCTGACTGCACTGTCGACGCTTCGAGGTCATCAGGCATTACTTCAGTACGAGTCACCATATCGCCTACAAATGTTCGCACCCTATCATATGCTTCGCCAATAACTTCGCCTAAAGATTGTTCAACTGGATACGCAATAAATTCTGACATGTCATCCTCCTTTTTAACCATCATACCCTAAGTGAATGTGTAGTTAAAATTACTATATAGGTATATGTATGCTACTTTGGGTGTCCCAATCTGTTGCATGCAGTGCAGACCACCATCCTACAAGTTTCTGGATTATGTCCAGTTGGAGGTGGATCGCGTGGCCGGCGCTCAGGCCTTTGCGGTGGCTTCTCTTCTTTCTTCTCTTCCTCGGCATATACAATATGAGCCTCTTCTGCGTCCACATTCGTAGCTGCTATATCGTAAGAAACGTCTACAACTGCATCTCCCGAATCATTAAGGCCGAGTCGAGCCACAAGATGTCCCGCAAAATCAGCAGCTCGTTCTTTTAGGGCTTGTACTGTCTCGCCAAAAGGAAAGGCCTCTTCTTGAGGATGAAAGACAAACTCTGACATACGATTCCCTTCTGATTAACTGATATATAAACTGTATATCGCTTATGCTACACATGCAATATGTATGTTGGATTCTCGACAACACCATGGTAGACTTCGGGCAAACACCAATATAAGGGGCATACGCATGAAGAAACGAAATCCAATCGCAGTCCTATTACTAAGCTACATAACCTTTGGCATTTATGTCGCGTATTGGCTCTATACCACACGCAAAGAGATTATTAGCCAGAACAATAACGAACAGTCGATACCTCCGGTCAAAACTATATATATGCCTTTGCTTGGAATCGCCGCAGTTGGCCTCGTTGCGTTAATCTTTAACAGTTCGCCGGGTAGCACAGCCGATGTCGTTAATGGAATTTGTGGACTTATCGGTCTTGGTCTCTTCGCTGCAACCATCTACTATTCGTTTAAATTCATGTGGCGTTATTGTCTGGCTGCGTCCGAACTTACCCATGGCACAGACGGCAAAACACTATTCTGGCTGTGGTTTATCGGCAGTTTCTTTGGCCTAGGCCCAATCGCAATGCTTATGATTCAGAGTGACCTTAACCGCTACATTCGTGATAATGGTCTAGAGCAGTCACAATCCGCAGCAGCACCAGGATCGGCACCGCAAAACCCACAGTTTAACCCGGTCGCTCCCGCTAATAAGCAACAGCTGCCTACTCAGCCGCAGGGCGAACACCAAGCCCAAGATCCAATCCAAGATCAGCACCACCAATCACGTTTCTAAACAAAACGAGCGCTTTGCGAGTACGTTAAAGCTGCGGCTAAGGCATCGGCACAGTCATCAGGCTTTGGTACTTCCGTTAGCCCAAGATGGATGCGAACCATTTCCTGCATTTGCTTCTTGTCGGCCTTGCCATAGCCTGTGATCGCCTGCTTAATTTGCATTGGCGTATATTCAAAGATTTTCATGCCAGCCTGCATGCCACATAGCAATACTACGCCGCGTGCCTGGGCTACAGTCATTGCCGTAGTAACGTTTCGGGCAAAGAAAAGCTTTTCGACTGACATAACAGTGGGATTACTGGCAGCAATAATATCAGTTAGCTCTTCGTAGATAGTTAAGAGACGCACTGAGTCATCTTCGTGGACTGGCGTGCGAATAACACCTGCATCGACCATTTGCGGCTTTCCTTTTACCATTTGGATAACCCCAAATCCTAAAATTCCGGTACCTGGGTCAATGCCTAAAATTCTCATATCCCTAGTATACCTCAGTCCGTGATCTGATCCATCTGATAGAATAAGATCATGCCAGCACTTCCCCACATTGCTCCAATTGTTTCTACCTCTACGACTTTTTATGCGACTCGCGAATACCATGAACAGTTACTCTCAGATATCAATGCTACCGCTGCAGGTGATCGTGTTTTATTGGTTACAATGTCGTACGACCCCAGCGAGCCAACAATTCAGGAGCTAGCTGTGACCCTCGAGGCGTGCGCCATGCGTGGAGTGAGTATCACTTTACAAATTGACGCTCACAATTTTTTGGAAGGCGAGAAATGGCACGTTGGACCCTTGTTTTGGCACAAGCATCTGCCCGCACAAATGCCACATAATTTTAAGCATATTACCGATTCGCTTACGAGACTTGAGTCAGCGGGCGTAAACGTTATCGTGACCAATATGCCGCACCGTCCGCTGTCAGTACCAATGGCTGGACGTTCGCACATTAAGACGAGTATTATTAACGATAAAATTTACCTCGGCGGACGTAATCTTAACAATCTTGAACTCGATATTATGGCCGCATGGGAAGACAGCGCGACTGCTGACTGGCTATTTGAGCTTCTTGGGAAACGAGTCACAAAGCCTAAGACACAAGAGGCGCTTGGCACACATGATATTCGTCATCAAATGAGTCCAAATGCTGAAATTATCATAGATGTTGGTGTTAAGCGACAATCAGCAATTTACAAAGAAGCCTTAGCGGCTATTGATCGTGCCGAGGAATGGATTATTATAACGTGCCAATATTTTCCCAATAGCACGACTGCCAAACACCTCAAGAAGGCTGCCGATCGCGGTGTACACGTAATACCAATTTTTAATCATTACAAGGCGCATAGTCCTATTAACCGACCGCTTCAGCACGCTGTTACAGCAAGAGAGCGGTTACGTATGCCTGTCTCATTCTTTGATCACGAGCTTGCACCTGATGCAACATATCTGCATGCTAAACTTATCGCAACCGAACAAGAAGCACTGATAGGCAGCCACAACTACGTTACAGCTGGTGTTAACTTTGGTACAGCCGAAATTGCTCTACATAACAAAACAGCCGCTTTTTCTCAGGCGGCTGCTCAGCTTATCGTCGAAGAAGTTGGACTCGCACAGAGTCCTGGACTGTCCTTCTTATTTAATTAGGGATTCGTCGATATCAAAGTTAACGTGAGTGTTAGTAACGTCGTCGCATGAATCGAGTGCGTCCATAAGACGCATAATCTTACCGGCAGTAGCTTCGTCGGTTACTTCAACGGTATTGTTTGGTACAAATGTAAGTTCAGCTTCTTTTATTTCTACGCCTGCAGCAGTTAATGCATCACGCACCTTAGCCAGCTCTTTAGGATCGGTGTAAACGACAGACTCTTCGCCTTCTTCTTGCATATCTTCAGCACCAGCTTCGAGTACTTGCATCATGAGGTCGTCACCACCGCCAGGTACACGAATCATGCCCTTTCGCTCAAACTGGAAAGCCACAGCACCTTTTTCGGCAATATTACCACCATGCTTTGAGAATGCCAGCTTTACTTCTGGGTATGTGCGGTTAAGATTGTCGGTTGCGCATTCCACGAGAATAGCGACACCGCCAGGGCCATAACCTTCGTACATAACTTCTTGGATCTGTTCACCACCGAGCTTGCCTGAACCGCGATCAACTGAACGCTGAATGTTGGCAGTTGGCATGTTGGCAGCCTTAGCCTTGTCGATTGCCAGACGTAGAGCAAAGTTCATGTCAGGATCTGCGCCGCCACGAGCAGCAAGTGCGATTGCATTACCAAGCTTAGTAAACAAAGCACCGCGCGCGGCATCTTTGGCGCCTTTTTCGCGCTTAATGGTTGACCACTTTGAGTGTCCAGACATATATAAACTCCTTCCGGCTTAGTTAATGTCACCCAAATGATGTGTCATTCGGATCTATCTTATCTGTTATTATAGCATATTTCTGACCCCGTCTCCAGAGCACGATCATCGTAAAAAACACCGATCCATAGGCAATAATCAGACATGGCACAGAGAAGCCAATGTGCTCAAGAAAAGCGTGCGGAATCTTACTCAAAAGCGATGCAATATCCAGCATATAAGTAAGTAACAACTTTGCTGGCCATGCAATCCATCCTGCCAAAGTTGGCAATAACATTCCAGCTAATCCAGCAAAAAGCGTTAAAAGCATCGCCAATGGTATAAGCGCCACAACGAGCACGTTAGCCAAAATACCGACGGTCGACATCTGACCAAATATAAGCAAAACGTATGGCAACGTCATAACTTCAGCGCAAATACTTTCGAGCACGACAGCTTGCACAAGCCCAGGTTCGCGTTCGCCATATATACGCTTCGTGACTAGCGGTGAAACTACAAGAACGCCGAAAAAGGCCAAAAAAGACAAATACCAACTAACACTTCCCCACACATATAATGGGTTCATGTATGCCGTAATTGCCGCCGAAAAAAGTAGTAGAACAAGGGGCACAACAGTGCGGCCATAGTACCAGGCCGCTAGGCCTAATCCACAGACAACACTAGCGCGAACAATTGAGGGACTTGTGCCGGCAAACAGCAAGAACAAGCAGATAAGCAGTATGCTAAATAGCAAATACTGGTATTTTGAGCGTTTGCCCATAAGTTTGCCCGCTGCCCTTAGAATAATCGTTAGGTTGTAACCAGAAACTGCAATAATATGCGTTAGTCCCACCATCATAAGCTGGGTCGAAATATGCTCCGGCAGAGTATTGCGCTGCCCTACCAGTAACCCCAGCCCGAAAGATGCAGCTGGCTCCGGCAGTGCTGATTGAATGCCTGCATTAAATCGGCGCCGTAGGTCATCAATCGGCGCCGTATGGTGCGCAACTACCGTCAACTGGCCATAACTTATTGCTGCAACGTTATTACCTAATGTCCGGCGAAGTTTGCCAGTGACGACAACCGTATCACCTTTGTAGATCATTGATTCGCCAAAGCCACTTATTGTCAACGTGCCAAAGAGCGTGCTACGCACTGGACTGGCGACTTCTACTTGCGACATATCAAATGTTAGCTGGTATCGCTTGCCGTATACTGCGTCTGTCTTCGCAACGCCTACAATTGCTACTTTCTGGTCGGCAACTGCATTGTAGGCCTGCATTTTGTGGACGTACTCTGCGCCCCTTATAAGTCCCACTGCAAAACACGCTACCAAGAGAATGAGAAACGCCAGTAAGCTGTGCCGTGGTCGCAGCCAAAACCACCATACGCCCAAAACCATAAGCCATGCCAAAGAAGTTAACAAAACATGACGCGCACCAATAAGACCAAGCATAAAAGCCAGGCAAAGAAGCACTAGACGTGTGGTATGAGCCAGAGGCGAATTGTAATGCAGCGTAAACACGCGCGCATTGTAGCAAAGCTTCCCAAAAAAGAAACCTTATTCGCCAGTGCAAATATCATCTAGAGATTAGCAAGCTGCTCAAACGTAACATCTTTTAAAGATGGAACTATAAGATCTGCCTGCGAAAAATCCATACGTTTAGTGTATTCATTTGGCACGGCAACTACTTTCATGCCAGCAGCTTTTGCAGCCTGCACGCCAACGTCCGAGTCTTCAAATGCAATACACAGAGCTGGATCGACACCCAAGGCTCGCGCGGCCTCCAAGTAAGAGTCGGGGGCCGGCTTTACGTTCGTGATCTCATTCGCAGTTACAGCCACCGAGAAATGCTCGGTAACACCAATTTTGCCCATAATAAGCTCAGCTCGATCACGCAATGATGAAGTCGCCACTGCCAACTTAATATCTCGTTGTTTGAGGTCAAAGAGCAGCTCCAGCAGGCCCGACATTGGCTCCAGATCTTGCTGCAACGCTTCCATGGCAGCCGCCCGCTTCATAGCTGTTAGATCTTCAATTTCACCGGGAATATTATGCTTTTGCTTCAGAAATTCCCACATTTGCCTGGTAGTTCTACCCGGAATCTGCACCGTTCCGTGTTCGGTTAACTCTGCGGTTACACCAAATTCGGCAAGTACCGCTTCGAACGCTTTTGACTGAATAATTTCTGTGTCAACCATGGTGCCGTCCATATCGAAGATTGCTGCTTTAAACATGCCTGAAGTATAACAGGAGGGCCCACTGGGACTCGTTTCTTGTAGCAGAAAAAGCTGCGCAGGAGCTTTTTCTCATTCTCCATCTCGTCCTACCAAGCCACAAAAAGAAATAACCCCAGCGAATGCTGAGGTTATTTCTTTGGAGGGCCCACTGGGACTCGAACCCAGGACACCCTGCTTAAAAGGCAGGTGCTCTAACCGGCTGAGCTATGGGCCCGATTAGAATGTAACAGATGATATTATCCCTGTTCTGGCTTAAAAAGTCAATGGTCTATTCTTCGCCATGGGCCAACGCTTTACGACGCTGCATCCACAAGAAAACAAGGCAGACAATAGCCGTTACGCTCACTATGAGTGACTGCAGCTTTGAGAATTGCATCCATATTTTGCCAGACTCGATGGTGTGTTGTGCGCCACCCGGCAACAGTGGTACTACCATGAGAACTATAAGCGCCCCGACTCCTAGAGCGGGCAACAAATTAAATGTCAGCTTACCTTTGCCGCGCAGGCTAAACATCATAAAAATACTTGTCAAAATTGCCGGCAAGAGCAGAACCGCAATTTGAATCGTACTCGTGCTAATTTTGGAGGCATTCGGTACAAAAAGCGTCAGCATAGTGTTCGCCTCACTCGCTACAAACTGAACGAGCACTTCGCCAAGACACAAACTCAGAAACACCATCACAGCGTTTATACGTAAAATCGTGAGGGCCAATACCGGAACGGCGAACATCGCTATCAGTAAGACGTCATGGGACATATGTCTCCATGATAGCATGAGCAGTTTAAAGTTGTACTATCTGACCAATATGCAGCTGCCGAGACTCGCCGGCGTTAAGTTCTATAACATTCTGAGCGGGACTTGCACAAAATTGGCGTGGATACGTATCTGGCGAGACATTGGCTTCGATTTTTACCACTCGGCTCTGAGAATTGAGCCAAATAATATCCAGTGGAAAGTGCATGTCTTTCATCCAGAAGCAGCGTACACCTGGGTTGGCATACTCGAAAAGCATGCCGCGGTCTCGCGCCATACCAATACGACCGCCGAGCCCCTGGCTTCGCTCACTATCAGTCGCAGCAACTTCAAGTTTGTAGTGTTTGTTGTCAACGGTTAGTACCGTGGCATCGTCGCTCTTTTGTAATGTTACGACGGCAAAAATGGTAGCAACGAGGGCTGCTACCATAACTAGCTGAGCAGTGAGGCGTTTAGGCGCCAACTTTGTCTTTGCGGTGGCGCTGTTTGGCATTTTTTTCGATGTATTCAATAATTTTGCCGGCAACATTGCGACCTGATAGCTGCTCGGGAGTCTTAATGCTCGCACTTGAGTTAACTTCAAGGACCAATGGGCCGCGGCTTGAGCGCATCATATCGACACCACAAATTGGTAGACCCATAGCCTTAGCAGCCTTGATAGCCGTGCGCTCTTCTTCGGGAGTCAGTTTAACGGTCTTACCAACACCACCTTGGTGGGTATTGGAACGGAAATCATCGTCCAAACTCTGGCGCTTAACACTGGCTACAACCTGGCTGCCAACCACGAGTGCACGAATGTCGACACCAGCTGATTCTTTAACAAACTCTTGTACCAAGAAGCTCACGCCTTCAACATAGAAGGCTTGCATTACAGCCTTAGCAGCTTTGTTAGTCTCGGCTAATACAACGCCGTTACCGTGCGTACCACGGGCAACCTTTACGATTAAAGGAGCGCCGCCAACCTTGTCGATAACGTCATCCAGATCGGCTGTTTCGTAGGCGAAGACTGTCTTTGGGATACCAACATCGGCTTTAGCAAGTAACTGGTAAGAGCGAAGCTTGTTGCGTGAACGATCGATAGCAATTGACTTAGCAGTCGTGTAGACATCACGCATTTCGAACTGACGCACAACAGCACAACCATACTTGGTGTAGCTCTGTGCAATACGAGGAATAATAGCGTCGAAGCCTTCGAGCGGATTACCCTTGTAGTACACAACAGGGTTACCTTTTTCGATAGCCATGTAACATTTTGAATAACTAATAACTTTCACTTCGTGGCCACGTTTAATAGCCTCTTCTTTGAGGCGCTTAGTCGTATAGTTAGCAGAGCCACGGGATAAAATTGCAATTCTCATTAGTTCTCCTCCAGCTCATTAATACTTGACTGCAGTCTTTCGGACTGTTCTTGTTCCTCCCGTTTCAGGGATGAGCCTTTCTTTACATCTACAACAAACTTACCAAGCAGGATATTTCGGCCAATAAGCACAGGGTACACCTGGGTCGAGCGATCCGCAAGGGTGAACCATGCCCTGACCTTCTTGCCTTTAAGCTTCACAAGTAAACGAACTTTAAAGCGATGTTGGATGTGTCCGTTTGAGCTTGCAACTGCTACACGCTCGAATTCATCAAAAACTAAGGTTTTCGCCTGCTCGCCTTCGAACAGCGTGACATGTAGGTTATCATCAATAATTTCGGTGCGAGAAGCCCACAAAGATGACGTCTTGGCGCCTGTATCAATGCGTGCGTGTACATCCGCGACAACTATCTCTGGAAATGAGATAATTTCTGCACGGCCGATAACTTTCTTTATTTTTTCGCTTGTCATCTGTAATATTATAACACAATACCGTTTATGTTTCAATATCCAAGGAGCATCTCTATGCTATTATATGGAACTATGGAACTACGACAAGATGTACTAAATTACTATCTCGATAATTTCGACAAACTCTCTTCGGACAAGCAGTTTCATTTTGCTACGCGCATTGCTGCTTGGAATGGTGATGCAAGATGTCTTGCGCATCTTAAAAATATGCAGACTTCACTTATTCCCACACCTTTAAATTCTGAGAATAGCAAGGCGATGCTACAGGAGCTTATTACAAATCCACCCGCTGCACATATTAATGCTGCTGCTGTCCGCGAACCCTATTTCATCCGATACCCGCAACTTCGTGGTATTGATTTTGCGTTGTTCCGTGTCCGCCATGCATGGGAAGTATATGGCATGGACATTCGCGAACAACTTTTGGAAATTGTAAGCACGAAGGAACTACGCTCGCTAGAAAAAGCACTTCTTGCTGATACAGAAGCAGTTCGCATACTCTCAACCTATGCAATTAATTATGTATATTTGTTACATAAGATGCTTTTTGAGGACGACTCCCTGGATCGATCATACTTCCTTCAGCTAGGCACAAGCTACGAAGCGACAGAAGTATCACAATTGCAGCTATTAATTTACCTCTACACCCACTGCATTATCGGCGAGACAAATTTCTATGTTCAAACCATACCCGCAGCACATTTGCCAATATACCGGAAAATGCTAGAACAGCTGGAAGCGCTAATTGCTAAGGATTTTGAGCGGATCAACCTTGATAATAAACTTGAATTCCTCGTATGCTGCAGAATTTGCGGCTACAAGACCGAACTTCAGCAGCGAATAGATGATGAATGCGCACGCTCAATTAGCACCGAAGGAACCTTCGTGGTAGACCGGCACAACAGCAATGTACAAGCCAGCAAGATGAGCTTTGATGCGTCAGAGCACCGAAACGTCCTCTTTATTATGAGTGGGACAGCCTACGTGCCACATAGCACACGAGTGTAAAACCTAGGCAACTGTCTTTTCAAAGAAGCTACGCAAAAGCGCCTTCTTCTCTTCGAGGAGTGCACCAGTTCGCAATTGTGGTTGCGAGTTAATCTCTAAGAAGTAGAACTCACCTGTTTCTAGGTGTGGCATTATGTCTGGCCCAGATATAGAGAGGCCCAGGCGCTTTGCGACATCCTGCGCTTTTGCGATGATGTGCAGCGGAAGTGCGTCGTGCGATACTGTTGCTGCGCCGCCAGCAGACGTATTGTTAAGGTGAGAATCTGCGGGACCACGTCGTTCAAATAATAAATATTCATCGCCCATGAGTAGCAAGCGGTAATCACGATCATTTGGACAAAACTCCTGCGCCATAAAGTCAGCATCTGGCTCTTTTGCGATGATTTGTTCTGCATGATCTTGGTCTCGCACTAGGTAGTTTGAATCTCCGTGCGATGCGCTGACTGCCTTTAAAATATATGGGAACGTGAATGTTTTCTGAGCAAGCTGAATAAGCTCTTTGTTATGAACTGTGTACAACGTCTTGAGAAATGGTGCTTTTTCTTCGAGGAAAATAATAGTTTGAGAGATCTTTGTACCAGAATAATAGTTTGAGTAATCGTTAGGACACGGTATACCTTGGAACTTACAATAATGGCTAAGATAGTAAGCATGACTCATGAAGCTTTTAATACCGCGTGCACGAATAAATACCGCGTCATATTCCTTAAGATCGCGCTTATTGCGCGTATCATAGGCGTTGAATTCGCCATTGTCCATGGTATATGCGATATCATCAAGGAAGGTAACTGTACAATCTGCAACTCCTTGCAGTGTGTCTGACATATAATCGTCAAGCTCTTGGGCATTCTCAATATATTCAGGAATGGTACTCATCCCTGCGACAATAAGCACGTGTTTCATCTAGAGACCGAATAAACCTTTCTTGCCATGTGTGTTCTGGAACTCTTCGAGAAGTTCTTTTTGCTTCTTAGTGAGTTTAGTTGGCGTGTCGACAATAAGCGTAACAATGTGGGCGCCACGAGTTGTGCCACGTAGGTGATGTACACCGTGGTTAGCGAGTTTAAAGTCGGTGCCGCTTTGGGTGCCCGCTGGAACCTTCATGCGCACCATGCCATCTACGGTATCGACGTCAATTTCGGTGCCAAGCGCAGCTTCAACCATGCTTACATGCTCTTCGCTCAGGATAAGATCACCTTCACGAGTGAATTTCTTGTGTGGCTTTACGCGCACATTAACATACAAGTCACCCTTGGGGCCATTGGCGATTGCTTCGCCGTGCTCACGAAGACGGATAGTTGCGCCGTCGTCGATACCAGCAGGAATTTTAAGAGAAATATCCTGGGCTTTGCGCTGCGTGCCCTTACCATGACAAACAGTACAAACCTTTTCGGGAATTTTGCCGGCGCCCTTGCAAGTTGGGCAGATGCTCGCCTGTTGGATGTTGCCAAAGATAGTTCGAACGGCGCTGACCACCTGACCAGAACCGTTACAGGTGCCACAAGTCTTTAGATCGTGACCAGGTTCGGCAGTCGTGCCTTTACAGTGTTCACAAACATCGTCAAGGTTAAGGTGAATTGACACATCGGTGCCAAAAACAGCATCCTCGAAGCTAATATCAACTTTGGACTCGACATCACGGCCACGAGCTTGGCGCCCTGCGCCACCGCGCTGACCGCCGCCACCGAAGAAGCTTTCGAAAATATCACCTAGGCCTAGGTCGCCAAAGTCAAAGTTTTGACCATTGCCAAAACCACCAAAACCTTCGTATGGATTGCCGCCACCACCTGCGCCGCCTACACCAGCGTGACCAAATTGATCGTAGCGTTGGCGCTTGGACGGATCCTTAAGTACTTCGTAAGCCTCATTGACCTCTTTAAACTTTGCTTCGTCACCACCTTCTTTGTCGGGGTGATACTGAATAGCAGCACGGCGAAATGCTTTCTTGATCTCGTCTGCGCTGGCATCTTTGCCGATTCCTAGGACTTCGTAATAATCTCTTTTGGCCATATTCCTGGTTATGCTTGTTTATCAATTGGTAATGTTGCCGGGGTGGTAAGGAGAGCGTCTAGCACTTTGTTAACATATGCCGCATCACCACTACTTCCAAGATCTTTGGATGGCGTTACAACATACACGTCAGCAAAGCGAGTGCCGTCCTCGTGCCAGGTCAGAATAAGCTCAAAGCTGTCTTCACGGCCCTGATCGCGTTCAAACCACACGGCTTGCCCAGCCTGTACCAAACCAAAACGCAAAAATTCTTTGCGTGTGGCTGGCTCAATGCGAACTACGCGAGTGTTCTCTGTCCAGAGTTTCTTGGCCATTGCGAAGGTGTCGTTATTTTGAACAACCTGTACTAATACAGGCAACTTATCATCAACGTCTTTGCGATTTGAACCAATTCCGAACATTGCAGTTTTTCCTCGAGAATCGGCCAACCCACTCCGTAAGAGCAGGAAGGCCGATTTGTATTAGCTATTTTTCGTCGACGACTTCGCCCTCAATTGGGCCGTCTTTGTCTTTTTTGTCAGACTTTTTGTCGTCTGCAGGAGTTTCTTCGTCAGCGTCTGACTTGTCATCAGCTGATTCGTACATCTTAGCGCCAATAGGCATCAAGACGTCGTTTATTTTTTTGGTTGCTCCTTCAATTGCTTCTTTATCGCTGCTTTCACCAATTTCTTTAGCACCATTGATAGCCTCCTCTAATGATTTCTTATCGTCCTCACTCATTTTATCACCATAATCAGATTTCATCTTTTCGGCTTGATAAATAGTATTGTCGAGAACGTTGCGGGCTTCAACGGCTTCGCGCTTTTTCTTGTCTTCTTCAGCGTGAGCTTCGGCATCTTTAGCCATCTTTTCGACGTCTGTCTTGTCGAGGTTGCCGGAGCCAGAAATAGTAATACTCTGCTCTTTGCCAGTACCCTTGTCCTTGGCAGTCACGTTCAGGATACCGTTAGCATCGATGTTAAAGGTAACTTCAATTTGCGGCACGCCACGTGGGGCAGATGGGATTCCATCGAGGATGAAACGACCGAGTGACTTGTTGTCGCCAGCCATACCACGCTCACCCTGGAGTACGTGAACTTCTACTTGCGGCTGGTTGTCAGCTGCAGTTGAGAAGGTTTCAGACTTAGAGGTAGGGATAGTGGTGTTGCGGTCGATAAGCTTGGTCATCACGCCACCCATAGTCTCGATACCGAGTGACAATGGAGTTACGTCGAGCAAGAGCACGTCTTTAACATCACCCTGGAGCACACCACCCTGGATAGCAGCACCAACAGCCACAACTTCGTCTGGGTTAACGCCCTTCATTGGGTCTTTAGAAAAGATCTGCTTAACTTTTTCTTGTACGGCTGGCATACGGGTCATACCACCAACGAGCACAACTGCGTCGATGTCGCTTGCGCTCAAACCAGCGTCTTTGAGGGCCTTTTCACATGGGCCAGCAGTGTTGGCAATAAGCTCGGCTACAAGCTGCTCGAGCTTAGCGCGCGTGAGTTTGTGCTCAAAGTGCTTAGGGCCATCTGCGTCAGCGGTCAAGAACGGCAAGTTAATGTCAACTTCCTGGGCGCTTGAAAGCTCAATCTTGGCTTTTTCGGCTTCGTCACGGAGACGCTGCATTGCAGCCTTGTCGTCGCTAATGTCGATGCCATTTTCTTTTTTAAACTCATCAACAAAGTGGTTAACAATTGTGCGGTCAAAGTCGGCACCACCGAGATGAGTGTCTCCGTTGGTAGCCTTTACTTCGAAGACGCCATCGCCGAGTTCAAGAATAGAAACGTCGAATGTACCACCACCGAGGTCGTAGACTGCGATCTTTTCGTCTTTCTTTTCGCCCTTGTCGAGGCCGTAAGCCAAAGCTGCTGCAGTTGGCTCGTTGATAATACGCTTAACTTCGAGGCCAGCAATTTTACCAGCGTCTTTAGTAGCTTGGCGCTGAGAGTCATCAAAATAAGCAGGAACGGTAATAACTGCTTCAGTAACTGGCTCGCCTAAGAAGCTTTCGGCGTCAGCCTTGAGCTTGCCAAGAATCATGGCGCTGATTTCTTCGGGGCTGTAGTCCTTGTCGCCCATTTTGACCTTAACAGCGTTGCCGCTCTTAACGATCTCGTAACCCATAAGTTTGAGGTCACGCTGAACTTCTTTATCGTTGAAGTTGCGGCCGATAAGGCGCTTAACTTCGTAAATGGTGTTCTTTGAGTTTGTCACCTGTTGGCGACGAGCAACCTGTCCAACAAGACGCTCACCGTTCTTGTTAATAGCCACGACAGATGGCGTGGTGCGATTGCCCTCTGAGTTTGCAATAATTTCAGGTTTGCCTGACTGCATAACAGCCATAGCAGAGTTGGTTGTACCGAGGTCGATACCGATAATCTTTCCCATAAGATGTATACCCTTTCTTCAAAAACTTCAAAATGCTGGTTTATATACTCCTAGCATAGGAAATTAGCACTCACATGTCAAGAGTGCTAATACCCCTGTTATTGCAAACTTTTATGGTATAGTGCTAAAGCTTATACACCTAAGGAGGCTCGATGGCTAACCGTTGTGAACTTATGTGTCCCGCTAAAGAGATGCTCAATTACGAATACGAACAAGCAAGAGGTCTCAAAAAGCGAATGCTAGCCGTGCAGGTCGGCGTTCAAGGCGCAGCCCTCCTGCTGCGCGCCAATACGCAGTGTCCAGTACGCAGCAAACCCGAAGAAGATTGGACACCCGACGTAGCCTGCAGTGCACGTGCACAAGAAATTGCCGCTAAGCTCGGCCCGATAACTGTCGAGAGTACTACTGAACACCAGCAGGCATCATTCCTGATGGCTGACATAGAAATAGTAGGCCTGCCCGAAGACACACCTACCGAAGAGCCGTCTAAAGAATAGCTACTGTTCTTGTTCGGCAGAGAATGTGAATTCCATAGGCGTCATGACGCCGTCTGGGTCCACGATTTCGAAACTTAGTTCAACTCTATCTACTTTACCTTCTTGGAGTAGTTGCTGCAGCCCTTGTAAGGCTAGTTGTGCGACTGGCACGCCAAATTGGCGCTGCTCATCACTCAGCTCAGTGCCGTCAGCCGGCATCAGCAGTTCACCAAGCCATTCGTCTAGCTGAGGTTTTTCGGAACTCACGCCATTTTTACGCGAACCATTGCGTGACGAATAACTTCATCGCCAATAGCGTAGCCTGATTGTAATTCTTCGCTTACAACTTCGGTCGTGCCTTCACTATCTTCGTCCATTGAGATGGCTTCATGCCACTTAGGATCGAACGGTTCGCCAACAGTCTTAATGCGTTGCACACCGAGATTAGCAAGCGTCTTTTCGAACTGCTTAACAACACCCTGGACGCCCTTGATGTAATCGTTATCTTTCAGATCTTCTGGAACATGTTTGAGCGCACGCTCAAAGTTGTCGATAACCGGCAATAAGTCGCGGACAACTGTCGCCTTAACGACATTTTTGAGACTAGCCATCTGTTCATCATGACGACGGCGCAAGTTCATCGCATCGGCACGTTCACGTTGCAGCGCTTCAGTCAGGTCGGCAACCTGCTGCTGGAGCAACGCAACGTCCTCTTGCGGAATCTGGTCCTGCATATCTGGTTCTTGTGCTGGATCGTGTTGTTTAGTCATAAAGTACCTCCTCTAGTGATTCGCCTGCAAAACGAACAAGTTGCATGACATCTTTGTAATTTTGGCGGGTTGGACCGAGCACACCTATATAGCTCTTGTCGGAATATGGGCTACGGAAGCGGCTAATAATAAGTGAACAGCCCGCAGAACGACCAATTGGGTTTTCTTGGCCAATATAAACGCTCAAGGGCTGATTTGGCGCAGCCTCATGCAGCCACGGCTCAAGATTATCGAGTAATTGTGCCACTTGGCGTACCTGACCTGCTTGGATAAACTCAGGTTGGCCAAAAAGATTTGATAGCCCACTCATATAGAGCTGGTTGCCAATGGTTGCAAGGCCAAGATTATGTGTCAACTCTACCAATGTATCGACTGCATTACGGATGGTGCGCTCTGGCAGCGCCCCTGTTTGAACACGAGCGGTTAAGGCACGTTCCGCACGACGTTCGGAGGCAGTGTCGTTGGTTGTGCCAGCAAGATTGTTAACGTAAAAACGATAGCCCTTATCCGTCGGCACGCGACCGGCACTGGTATGCGGCTGGGTGATAAAGCCGTGGCGTTCCAGCTCTGCCATCTCGGCACGAATAGTCGCTGAGCTAACATTAAAAACCTTGGCTAGCAGACTCGAGCCAACTGGGCTAGCAACCTCGGCGTACTGTTCAACGACTGAGCATAATATTTGCTTCTGACGATCTGTCATATATAGGTATGATAGTTTGCTTGGCACTCAATCGTCAAGAGTGCTAGAGAAGATTTGAATTATATTGATTAAAGTTATATAGTATGTAGGTACACCAGGAGATCTGGTGTTTTTACATTAACAAGCAGACAGCGAATAGATGAGCTACTTGCGCTTGCACGAGCGTAGGCACCTCATCTATTCATCCAAAAATGTGATGTGTGGCAGTAGCCTTATTGGCTATTGGTAGCAGTAGCTACATGAGAAGCGAAAGGACACAGCTGTGTCTGAGAAGCTTGGCGGCAGCCATGAGCCCACCCCGGAGATCGGTGACTTCAACACGAAGCCCGAGTCTGAGCTGAGCGTGGCGCAGCCGCCCACCGTCAACACCTACGGCCTCAAGCCCGAGGACGTCGAGCAGCTGCAGCGCCTCTTCGACGCTCTGGCCAAGGGCGACCTGATCATGCCCGCCTTCTGGGTCGGCATCACGAACAGGACGCAGCGTGAGCAGCTCCGGCAGTACCCCAACATCTTCAACGAGCCGCCGACCCGCCGCCGCCTGATCTTCCCGTTCAACCTCATCCGAGGTATCGGCAGCAGCTTCGTGATCTTCCTCAAGGTCGTCAGCATCAACACCGTACTCACCGGTGAGCGCTCCAAGGAGAAGCCGCACTACACGTTCGACCTCGGCCACCTGGTCGAGAACGGCATCGAGCTGCACATCCTGTGCACGATCCTCCGGCAGGGCAAGAACAAGAAGGTCCTCGACATGCTCCCGGACGAGAACCTCACCGAGTACCTCTACGGCAACGCCGGCCGGCACGAGATGTGGGGCATCCCCTTCGACCGGCAGCCGCTGTCCTTCCCGACACGCACGTCGTTCAACGAGGTCGAAGAGCTCTGACAACACCACCATCCATCACATACGACCCCTAAGAGGTGATTCCTGATCAACCCGCGGTAAAGCGAGCAGACAGTAGAATCCCTCAAGGATTCGTTTTTACCCCATACTGTCTGCTTGTTTTACCCTAGAATTATTTACGCCAAGGCGTCATTGATACCATTAAGAATGTCTTTTGCAGCCACAACTGCTAACTCTGATCGACGATCAGGCTCATCGCCATGCGCAACAGCGTCAATAGTTTTGACGGTCGTTGGCAAGTCGTCGTTTAAAACAAAATAGAAATAGTCTGTAGCCAATGCGTGCATGATCTCAGAACGCGCTGTCTGCATACGATTTCGCCAGTCTTGCTGGTCAATTTCGTGGCCCTCATAACGAGTCATGAGCCGCTTTTGCCAAACTTCGTAATTAGGTGGCAATATAAAAACAGGCCGCACATTGAGGCCTAAGCGTACAAAATTTGCGACGCCATTAACGTCGATGTCACCAATAGCGATTCGGCCTTCTTGTTTTGCTGCTTCGATTTCGGCGATACTTGTGCCGTAAATGTTGCCACTAAAGAAATTTGCTTCGATGAAATCGTGATTTGTGAGCATTTCTTTAGCTTTTGCCAAATCTACAAAATGATAATCAACATCGTCCTGTTCCATGACACCATGGTTTTTTCGTGGTGCACGTGTCGTGTGCGTTACAAACTCGTGGTATTCGCCAGGGTGATTGACGCGCAATGCTGTACCTACTGCATTCTTGCCAGCTCCAGAGATGCCAACCAAGAAGAGGAGCGGGACTTGCTTAAGAGAATTGAGTCGATCAAGCGATGGTTGATACTGCTGCATAGCATCAAGGATTGTTTGGTCTATTTCCATGTATGTACTATAGCGTAATCTCCTCTAAGCTACTATCATATAAAGTTGTAAAAGTTATTCTTTTTATACGTTCGATTAACATGGAGATATTATGAAAGCACCAGATTTTTCGCTCATCGACCAAGACGGCATTGTGCATAGTCTAAAAGATTACGCCGGCAAGTGGGTAGTTATCTATTTCTACCCTAAGGACAATACATCTGGCTGCACGACAGAGGCCTGTAATTTTCGCGACGAACGTGAAGCTATAGCTGAGCTCGGAAACGCAGAAGTTATTGGAGTTAGCAAAGATTCTGTCATGAGTCACAAAAAATTTGCTGACAAGCACGGGCTCAATTTTACACTTTTGAGTGACCCAGACCATACCACTATCGAAGCTTATGGCGCTTGGGGTACTCGTAAGTTTATGGGCCGTGAATATCAAGGCACATTCCGGAACACCTACATCATCAGCCCTAAGGGTGATATTGCAAAAAAATACGAGAGCGTTGATCCCAAAACACACGCCGCAGAAATTATTAAAGATCTGCGTGGTCTTCAGGCAAAATAGCTACCAAGTGGTGAGTGTAGCGCGACGCCATGTATTGGCTGCAACACAAACATACATGTAGTTTGCATCGTATGCACGCTGTCCTGCGGTGCCCGTACTTGTGCTTGTTGCCGGCACTGCAGCCCAACCTCCGGTAGAGATGTATGCTTTAGTGGCAAGCGCCTGACTTGTTGTACCGTATCGAAAGTACAGATCGACACCGTCGTACCAGACATCCCCGTCGTTAGGCGTAATGGGCGCTGGACCTGGACGTATTCGGGCTGCAGCCATACTCGTGCTACTAGCAGCGACATCAAGATGTGCTGTCGGCGCAACGTTACCACCAACATAGAGGCCAGTGGATGACAGGCGAGCTGAGTTAACGGAGCCAGCCCTTAAAATCATATAATCACCAAATGCGCCAACTGTAACAGCGCTCCCCGACGAGGTAGTAATGTCTTTGAGCGCTATGCGCGCCGTGCCGCTTGCATTAGTTCCCTCAAAAAGAGCAACGGTGGCCGCGCCGTCTTTGGCATGAATACGTGCCAACGCATCATCTGGCGTGGCACCACCGTTTAGACCAAAACCTGCATAGCCATTTTGGCTTTCATCAAATATGAGCCACCTAAAAGATGATTGGTAACGAGTGAAAGCGAGATCGTTTTGAGTTGTGCCCGAATAATTACGGGCTGATTGGATGTAGTTAACACCCAAGCCTGTAGCCTCATCAAGGGTTGAAAGTATAACAATTCGGCCTTTCTCGACACCATTGTCGACATACCCTGGTCGTAAATGAAAAGCGTTGGTTGCGACCAAATATGCGTTGCTCTTGAACCAAATGTCAGCATCATAATCACCGTCGCCATCCATATCTTTGAAGAAAGCAAGGTGCGTTGATCCGTCGCCTCCAACGATGCGCCACGCCCCATCGAGCGACGTAATAGGAATGCCAGGAATTGAATCCTGCAGTTGGCTTGTGAGCTCACCGGTAAAAGCTTTATTGCCTGAGATTGTCTCGTCACCAGTTTTATGAACAAGGGCGTCATGCTTTCCGTCGAGGCCATGCTCATGCAAGAGGTATTCGTTGAGAATACCGCCCCATCGCTCTTTGTCGCCTCCTGGTTGCGGAAGTCGTGGCATATGCCCTCCCTGGATAAATAATGATAAGTCACAACCAGCCTGGCAAGATGCGGTACCAACAGCTCAGTTGTGACAAGCGCAATTATTGAAAAGCGTCGTGCCAAAAATCAAGCACGACGCACCTCTGTTATATGTTGTGTTTTTTACTAAAACACTGCTAATCACGCTTGAGCATGACAGTAAAAGCTTCTGACGGGATATCAATTTTGCCAAAACGCTTCATGCGAGCCTTACCCTTTTTCTGCTTGGCAAGGACCTTCTTTTTACGGGAAACGTCACCACCGTATAGGCCGGTCGTTACGTCTTTGCGGAAAGCGCTAATATCTTCACGGGCAATAAAGCGACCGCCGATGGCCGCCTGCAAAGCAACAGCAAACTGCTGCCGTGGGATAACTTCTTTGAGTTTGAGTACAATTTCACGACCCATACGGTCGGCCTCTGAACGGTGCACCATAAGTGCTAACGCATCGATACGCTCGCCGGCAACGTAGAAATCAAGACGAACAAGGTCTTCGACACGGTAATCGGAAAGTTCGTAGTTGAATGAACCGTAACCAGAGGTTAAACTCTTGAGCTGGTCATAAAAATCGGTCAAAAGATTGGCAAGTGGCGCCTCAAAACTCACAAGTGTTCGTTCATCAATATAACTGAGGTTTTTCTGAAGACCGCGCTTGCCTGAAATAAGCTGAATAACAGCGCCAACGTAATCTTGGGGTACCACGATTTCGCCCTTAATCCAGGGCTCGCGAATTTCTGTAATCTTGGCGACATCTGGAAGATCGGCTGCGCTCTTGATATCGATTTCTTCACCAGTAGTCAGTGTAACCTGATAGTCGGTTGATGGATTAGTTACTACGAGATCAAGATTATATTCGCGCTCCAGACGTTCGCGCACAATATCCATGTGCAGTAAGCCCAAAAAGCCAATGCGCACGCCAAAGCCCAGTACCGGCGAATTCTCCGGCTCAAACTGTAGCGCAGAGTCACTTAAAGACAGCTTTTCAACAGCATCTTTGAGCTCTTGGTAGTACTCGTTGCTTTCCGGGAAAAAACCAGCGTATACAAATGGCTTTACATCTTGGTAACCAGGCAAAGCCGCAATATCATTCTCAGTAGCAGTAAGCGTAACTGTGTCACCAACGCGTGCTTCACGGGTACTGCGTAAGTTTGTGACAATGTAGCCGATTTCGCCAGTCTTAAGCGCCTCGTTAGGTGTCATGTCGGGCCTAAGGGCACCAACTTCGAGTGCAATGCCTTTGGCGCTCGTAGCCTTCATGACAATAGGAGCATTTTTTTTGATTTCGCCGTCTACCACACGAACGTATAGAATAACGCCACGATAATCATCGTAGTAGCTATCAAAAATAAGCGCGCGGGTTGGTTTATCGGGATTACCGATAGGGGCTGGAACATCCGCGACGATACGTTCTAGCACCGCATCAACACCCTGTCCTGTTTTGGCTGAGATATGCAAAATCTCATCCGGGTCACATCCGAGCAAACTAACAACTTCTTTGGTAACACGCTCAACGTCTGCTGCTGGAAGATCAATTTTGTTAAGCACTGGAATAATTTTAAGATCAGCGGCCATCGCTAGATACACGTTAGCTAGAGTTTGAGCCTGCATTCCCTGCGTTGCATCGACAACTAAAATAGCGCCCTCACATGCCTCAAGACTTCGAGAAACTTCGTAAGAAAAGTCGACGTGGCCAGGTGTATCGATGAGGTTAAGTTGGTGGCCCTTGTAGTTCATGCGAACTGGCTGCAGCTTAATGGTAATACCGCGTTCGCGTTCCAGGTCCATACGGTCGAGAAGCTGTGCTTTCATGTCACGCTTTTCGACAGTACCGGTCATTTCGAGCAAACGGTCGGCCAAAGTACTTTTACCGTGGTCGATATGCGCAATAATACAAAAGTTTCGAATAGTTTGTTCAGTCATTTGCACATCATTATAACAGAGGTCGGCCAAAAAGAGGAGCCCTAGTTACCATCTAAGCCATGTTCCGAAAAGCCAACGGAACATTTCATATAAAGTTAACTATTTACTGTCGACGTGGCCAACTTTAACTTTGGCGATGGCGAGCATGTACTCTTTATCTTCGGTTAGAGTCGTTTGTAACAGATCAAAACCGTTTCGGTCGAACTGATTCATGACGTCCATAGCCTTCTGATGCCAGTAGCGCCACAATAAAATTCGCTCACCTTTACGCAAAGTAAGGCTACGGCTTTCGCCGCCTACCATAAATTTAATAGTAACATCTGTCTTGAGGTGAATCTGCGTAAATCGAGCGCATTGTTCTTCGTCAAAATACTGCTCAACTTCATAAAATGAACTGTCAAAATTGAATAGATCGATGATCAACTTGAGCTGCGTGTCGAGCTTTTCGCTATCAAATTCAACGTAAAAATCAAAGAATCGACGAGAGGACTCAGTGTCGAGTTTGAGTCCGTACACGAAGTAATCATTGCGGCCCATGCTACCGTTAATAACCTGCAGAGCATGGTCTGGTCGACGGAAGTTCGTCAGCGTTCCGCCTAAGCACAAAATAATGTTCTGTCGCCCTTCGTCGTTAGGCTTGAAGTTGTCTTTACGCAGTAAATCTTCAAAACGATCGTAGTTAAGGTCGCGCAAATGAGATTCGTAGATAAGCTTTTCGCCAAACCATGTCCGCATGTTTTCCGCGGCGATCCCAAGCATATCGTGACTAAAATCAACACCCATATAGCGATTAATTTGGTTATGCTCTAGCAATGTATCTATAAGATTTCGCACAGGCGTACCATCACCCACACCAAGATCAACAATATTAACTTTCTTATCTTTAATAATTGAGCTGATGTAGTCTTGATTGATGTCCAAGAGCTTAATAATACCTGTGAGCATGTTTAGCTCATCTTCTTTGATGAGCTTTTCGGAATAGTCCTTCCAGTACTTGGCACCACCGTCAAAATAGGTATACTGCAACGGAACTTCCTTATGGACATCAATATTTGTCATGATATCCAAGATCTGTTCCTCTGTAAAAAGCTTATAGAATTCAGGTTTGGGGCTAACCACCTTGTGGCCACGACTATTCTTAAACTTCTGGCGTTGCTGCACAAGTTGTTCAATAACGCGTAAGTTTTTGGTGGTATTCGCAATAAAGTAGCGATTACTGTGTGGAAAGAGTTCTAGGTCAAGCTTGCCCGCCTCGGCCGCATCGATCCAGTTGCGTACAGACTTCTCAGAGACGTGATAAATCTCCGCTAGCTCGGTGTTTTTATAATAGTTCATACATAATCATATTTACAGTTGCACGTTCCGAATTCGACATGTATCATCAGAATTAGCAGCTGCACGTTCCTATTAATATTGTAAACAGTCTATTGTTACGTAGATTAACAGCTATGTAGACTGAATACAACCACCTATAAAGCTGCGCACATTCGTATCGTAAAAACATTCCACCTTTTTCGTATAAATAACAAAACAAGGACGGTGTTACATATGAGTAAAACTCCATCCGTGATGCGCACCACATCACAAAAAAACATTCACAATGACGGCGACGTTGTCGGCAGTATAATTGTTGAGCCTGGCAAAACCAGCAGCCTCATCGTTGGCATTTTCGAAGACGGCATTCCTGAGCCAGATCTCGCGCTAGAGATTGAACCTAAGAATAGCACCATAACGTCACGCCTAGTTCGCGCCAAAGAACGTGGCGAATATCGTTTAATTTATCATTTCAATGCCTTGCAAAATGTTCCTTGTGAAGTAACAGTTCGTCAGCAACAACTTGCTTAGAGTCTCAACTTTTTTGAGACTCTTTTTTATACCTAATACTGGATACGTATTGGGCGTAGTATAAAGCGCTTGATAGCCGCAAAGACCGGACGGGCTTCTTCGAGTCCAAAGATACCTGATACCGTAACATGAACAACTATGGTCGATCCTGCAATAAAGAGTAGCTTTGTGCCGAGTGTTACCATACCGCGGTCGTCTGCCCCAAGTGGGAAGAACGATACAGCGATATAAGCAGTTAACACGCTAAAGCCTGATGCCGAGATAATACGGACAAGCCCACCCCAGAACGTTATATCGAACAGTTTGGTATCTCGGATGAGCATGACAGTTACCAGAATAAGAACTTCTACGGCAGCAACGATTGACTGCGCCATTGCCAAACCAGCTGCACCATATGCCTTTGGACGCGCTAAGATCATCACCAAGAATATGTTAAGCGCAATTGTAAAGATTGATATAAATAGTGGTGTCTTTGTGTCTTTTTGGGCATAAAACCAGCGAGAAATAATAGCATATAGCGTACGGAAGAAGATGGCGACCGTCAGGAAACCAAAGATCAGAGCAATCTGCTGTGCGTCTCTTGAAAAGATAAGGCGAGCCAAATAACCACGACAGAAGAAACAGACGACCACTACTGGTATGGTCAGCCAAATCATCATGCGCAAAATGCGCAAAAAGTCTTTGCGGAATAAGTCTGGACGTCCTTGCGACAGGCGTTTATTAAGTCGTGGGAACGCGGCAGTAGAAATAGCTGTACCCAGCAGCAAAATTGGTGCTGTGTGCAATGTATATGCGTTGTTGTAGTAGCTAATGTAGCCTTCGCCCAAACGACGAGCAAAGTTAGTTTCGACAATACTCTGGATTTGGTCGACACCTTGGTCAATTGATCGAGCTGGTAAGTTGCGCAATACAGTACGGAATTCTTTGTCTCTCCAGGAAATAGTTGGACGCCAGTGGAATTTAGTGCCGACAAGACCCAGAATAACGACGAGCAGCTGCAGTACACCACCCACACATGCACCAATACCCAGCCCAATAATACCTACGTCCGTATATCGGAAAATGAAAATACTCGCGATAATAGATGCGTTGTAGAACAGAGGCGCAATTGCGTAAAAGAAGAAGCGTCCCATTGTCTGTTGCGCGCTTGTCAAAATACCAGAAATTGTAAAGAGCAACGGGTTAAGCGCCAGCCAACGCATGATAGTAACTGCGTCATGCATTTGTGTTGGGTGTGAGCGCATACCCGGAGCCACAATATGAGCAATGAGCGGCTCGGCAAAAACAAATATGATAACTGCCACGAGGAACATAACAACACTTAACAAGTTAAGTAAACTTGAGCAGAGTTGCCACATCCCCTTCTTGTCGCCACGGACTAGCTTATCGGCAAGAACAGGCATAAATGCCACGCCTAACGCACCGGCCGACAGTGTGTAGAAGAAGAAGTCAGGGATATTGAATGCTGCAAAGTAGGCGTCAGTGCTGTGCAAGCCCGTAGATTCGAAGTTGGCGTTTACCAAACGCGTGCGCATAAAACCGAGCAGCTGGCCAAGAAATGCTGCAACAATAAGCAACATTGCCACGCCACCCAGTGAGATACGTTTTTTAGTCGTGGTCCGCTTTGGTTTTTCCTGCATGATTATTCTATTAGTCGTTCTTAGTATACTCTTTGAAACACCGTTAGACCACAGCTAGAGTACAGTTTTACAGCATGTTTTTAGCTACTATTCAGCTGGCTTAGCTGCGGCAGTACCAGAGCTGCCAGAACGGCGGCGACGACGGCGACGTTTCTTGGGAGCATCTTCCGAAGTCTCACCTTCAGGTGGCCTTGGTGCCTGTTTTGGGACTACAGGCGCTGGTGTAGACACTGGCTCAAGGGGTTGGAGTTCTTGTACTGGGGCCGAAGGTGCATTATGCAGTGAGATTGTTGTTGGTTCAGTAGAAATACGTGTATCGCGTGAGAAAAGTGTGATCTCTTGAGGCTCAGCAGGTGGCGTAGGCTTTTTTGGTGCTGGCGCTGGTTTGACGACTGGCACTGGTTTAGGCTTTGGTGCCTCTATGCGTGGTGACACCGTTGGCCTTGGTGACTGTTTTGCGGACGCTGGACGAGATTGCACAGCTGCAGCTTGTTGCTGGGCAGCCTTAATCGCTGCAGAAGGCAGAATCGCAATACGTGACACCATTTGCATGATAGATGCTCGCTGCGCATCACTCAAAACACGAGCTTTGGCTGGTTCCGCCTTAGGGGCCTTAGGCTTCTCTTGCTCAGGCTTGTCAGCCCTTACTGGCTTAACGGCTTTTTCATTCTTATCAGGCTTTGCCTCTTTGGACTCTTTATTGTCCTTTTTCTTTGGCTGATTCTGGTTGCCTTGGTTCTGGCCACCACCGCTAGTAGCGCCCTTAACAATATATTGCTCGTTAACAATAGCCTCAACTGTTGCCAAATCGTGTGCGTATGCTTCGCGGCTTTGCGCAACGATGAAGTCTGTATTGTCTTTTTCGAGTGGCGGTAGGTTTAAACTAACTGCTGAGAAAGCACCGGCTTTTTCGCCCTCGATTGCCATGCTAATAACAAAGTGGCGGTTGTGCATGTGCACAAGGTCGTGGTCAGTAAACTGCGGTTCGAAGTAACGCATCATAACCTTGGAGTCATCGGCACTCATACGGAATGCAATAATCGAACCAACGTTACCAAAAACAGCATCTTTCACCTGTGGCAACATCTGCGCAGTGTACTGGTTGGCTACTGTTAGGTTTAGGCCATATTTACGAGCCTCAGACAAAATCGTGGCAAATGAATCTGTTGCAAAGTTCTGGAATTCGTCTACATATAGGTAGAATGGTGTGCGCTCTTCGATAGATATATCGGCGCGGGACATGGCAGCCATCTGAATTTTTGTAACAATTAAGGCACCGAGCAACGACGCGTTGTCTTCACCAACAAGACCGCGACTCAGGTTAATAATCAGAATCTTACGTTCGTCCATGATCTGGCGAATGTTAAAGCTACTCTTTGGCTGACCAATAATATTACGAACGAGTGGGTTAGCCGTAAAAGCACCGACCTTGTTAAGTACTGGAGCAACGGCTTCGGCGGCAAACTTATCGTTCCAACTTGCAAACTCAATGTTCCAGAAGTTAAGAACCACTGGGTCAGTTACAAAAGAAAGTACGTGTTTGCGGAATGCTTTGTCGGTAAGCATTCGTGTAATGTCGAGCATGGTCGCATTTGGGAAATCCAAAAGGGCCAAAATGGTATAACGCAAAATGTATTCCAAACGTGGACCCCAAGATTCGAACATGCGCTTAAGTACACCAATAAGTTCAGAACAGGTGTGGTTCTTGAGCTTAGGATCGTACACTTCCATAGGGTTAAAGGCGATCGGGTAATCAGTGTCAGCAGCGTTAAAGTAAATAACATCGTTGGCACGTTCTGGCGGAATGCGCGTCAGAATATTTTGGGCGTAGTCGCCGTGCGGATCAATAATTGCGAAGCCAAATGGACTATAAACGTCCGAGATAGTTAAAAGCTCCAAAAGACCAGACTTACCCACACCAGTCTGACCAATGATGTACAAGTGACGACCACGATCGGAACGCGGCAAACCAAAGGCCGTATCGTGACCACGGAAATGTGTCATGGCAATCGGGCTAATGTCGGTACGGCCAGGAGTGGCAATTGGCAAGTTGGCTGGCGGTTCAGCAGTCTGACTTGATGCCCACAAAATAAATGGCGTCTCCACGTTGGTGTGTGGCAAGTGGTACAGCGTAGCTACTTCTTCAATATTGAGCGTATAACGAGTTTTGCCAAATTCGCGGTCAACAAACGTTTCAGGAATAACTTCAGTATTAATGAGCTTGCCTTGCTCGAAACCGTTAAGGTATGTGGTATTGAACTGCTTGTAACCAGCGATGATAGATTGCATGCGCAAGCGAGCTTGAGTGTCTGACGCATTACCGCGGTACACCACTCGTAACACCGCCTCAAAGGCCAGCTTTTGGCTCTTTTCTTGTGCGCCGCTCACCTGCGTCTGTTCGTATTCAGTCAGTTGCTTAGCTGTAGTTGTAGCTTCTGGCGGAGCCCAAAGTGCTTGCAACATACCGGTCGTCTTGGTCTTGCTACTCTTAATTCCCTTAAGGTATGATTCGCTCTTTTTCTGCCACTGGCTAGAGGCCGGGCGCATAATGAGCTGGACCCATGCTTGTTCGTCATCTTCAAACTTGGCGAGTGTGGCCGTAATAGCCGCCAATGGGTCAACATCGAAGCTCTGGAACATCTTGATCGGCAAAACATCATTACCGTTGAGCTGCATGTCGGTCGTCAAAATAGTTTCGTGCGTTTGTGTTGGTGCAGAATAGTCCTCGACTTCTGAAATTTGTACCGTTGGATACTGCGCGTAAATCTGTTCGGCAACAAAGTCTTTGAGATATTTAGGCACCCATACATAGAAACCAATGCGTTTATTAACAACAGCAATCTCGAAACTAATACGCTCGCGAGTTGCCTCTTGCCAAGCGCTGGTGGTTGGCAGTGTCAGGAGACCGTGAAGGCTGGCGAGCATCTGTTCGGCGGCCAATGCCTTCTTCTCGTTAGTACGCGGAACCTGCAGCAACAGCAAACAGCCCTCAACGGGGGCAGTAGGTTTCGGCTGCAGAATATTCATTATCATAAGAGAGAACGGCTTTCGTTAATGTAAACTATAACAGATTTAGCTAGACTTAGCAAATGTATTACGGCTATGCTTACTACTGTAATGGTACTACTTTTTGACCCCAAAAGTACAGCAAACAATACAACAAA
>CAZZHV010000004.1:18709-51219 GCA_964654135.1 uncultured Candidatus Saccharibacteria bacterium | reverse complement strand
TGTGATTGCAACTGGCCGGTTTGGGTATGTGCATCCTGGTGACGTCGTGATTATTGACCATGATGGCCGCGAAAAGATCAAACGCGTATCGCAGGTAGACCCTAACAAGGGTGTGTACGTACTTGGTGACAATACGTTAGAAAGTACGGACAGTCGCACTTTTGGCTGGATTGAACACGAAGATATTATTGCCAAAGTTATCCGCCCACGCCGCGTCCGCCAACACCGCAAATAAAATACCCCCGCTAGGTGCGAGGGTATTTTTATGAACTGTAAGCAACTTATTCGGCGTGCTTGAGTTCGAGGCCTTCGCCTTCGGCCATATCTTTGGTTGAGGTCTTGAGCGGTGTTTCACGCAAGAAGAGCGCAACGATAAAGGTTAGGACCGCAAACGGAATGGCCCAGATAAAGACGTCGTGGAATGAACGCACAAACGCTTCGAGGATACCGTGAGTTACATTTGGTGGCAGCTGAGCTAATTGCTCTTTGCTAGCTTGCATGTTCTCGGCAGTAATTGGGCTGCCTGGCAACAATTCGTGCAAGTGGTGGTTAAGACGAACGGTCAAAATCGCACCAAAGATTGCAGTACCAAACGAGCTACCCATGCTGCGGAAGAAGGTTGCAACGGAAGTCGCGGTACCCATATCCTTGCGGTCGACAGAGTTCTGGATGGCAAGTGTCATAACTTGCATAAACAAGCCGATACCAATACCAAGGGTAAGCATCCAGACCGAGAGCAGCCACTGGCTGGTGCCGATAGATACGTGGCTAAAGAGCCACAGGCCAACTGCTGTAATAGCTGTACCCACAATTGGGAACATGCGGTAGTGACCAGTCTTGGAAATAAGACGACCAGAAATGGTCATCGAACCAATAAGACCGAAGATCAGCGGCAACATCATTAAACCAGACTTGGTTGCTGAGTAGCCATGAACCAGCTGTTGGTATTCTGGGAGGTAAATGAAGGCTGCGAACATAACCATACCTGCAAGTAGTGAAAGAATGGTTGATACCGTAAAGATATCGTTCTTAAACAGGCGCATAGGAATGATTGGTTCTTTTGCTTTGCGTTCCCAGAGGATAAAGGCGATTGCCGAAACAATACCGCCGGCGATCAGACTAAAGATTTGAGTCGAAGCCCAGGCGTATTTGCTGCCGCCCCAAACGGTTGCCAATAACAGAGTGACGGCGCTCGTGGTTAATAGGCCGGCGCCAAAGAAGTCGACGCGATGTTCAGTCTTGCGGACTGGCAAATGCAGACGTGCCCAGATCATAGCCATGGCAAATATACCGATAGGTACGTTGATATAGAAGATCCAGCGCCAGTTGAGGTGGTCGGTAAACAAACCGCCAAGGAGTGGACCAATTACGCTGGAGATACCAAATACGGCACCGAAGTAACCTTGGTATCGTCCACGTTGAGCCGGCGGGATAATGTCACCGACGATAGCGAGCGATAGGGCCATAAGACCACCACCACCGAGACCTTGAAGGCCACGGAAGAAGATGAGCTGTGTCATATTCTGACTGGCACCAGCCAGAGCTGAACCGATCAGGAAGATAACAATAGCTACCATAAAAATCTTTTTGCGGCCATACAGATCGCTAATTTTACCGTAGAGCGGCGTTACCGCTGCGCTGGTCAGCAAGTATGCTGTAACAACCCAGGATAGCTCGCTGAGGCCATGAAGATCGTTGGCGATGGTCGGCAAGGCGGTACCGACAATTGTCTGGTCCAATGCCGCCAGGAGCATCGCTGTCATGAGGGCGCCCATTACAGCCATAATTTCGCTGTGGGTGCGCTCACCTTCAAGAGACTCAGGCTCTTTTTTAAACTTTGATAACATTTTTGCCACCATTTAGGTTAATCCTTTCCTTCTTCGTGCGCTGCGAGCTTTTTGAGGTGCTCGATCATTTTCTTTTGGACGCCATTCATAATGCGGATTTCTTCGATAGAAAGGCCTTTGTAGACCTCTTGGAAGATGCTTATTTTGCGCTCCATCAGAATAGACATGCGTTCGCGTCCTGCATCACTAATGTTTATTAGTGTTACACGGCGGTCGGCGGGCGAGGGCTTGCGTTCGACAAGACCAGCACGTTCGAGGCTCTCTACGAGTTGCGTGATAGCGCCAGGTGTAAGCTGCATGGTTTTGGCCAATTCGGTTGACGAGATAGGCCCCTCGTGGCTTACAATGAAGAGTAGTTCACCTTGTGAAGGTGGTAACTGTTCTTCTCCATCCAGGCGAACCATGCAGGTAACCATAAGTCGCCTAATGCTACTCATGTTGTTCGTGATTTCCTGAAGTAGTTGATCTTTTGTCTGCACGAATACTCCTATTACTTTAGATACTAAATAGTATAGACCCTAAAATAAAACCCGTCAAGTTTCCTTGGCGGGTTTTTGGTGGATAAAAGGTGCTTACGCGAGTTTTGCGCGGCTTTCTTTCATCTGTTCTGCCCAGAAAACAAGTTCCTTGAGCATAGAATGTGCCTTTTGTTCGTGTTCGGCGGTAAACTGGAATTCGCCCTTGTCGTTAAGACCGGCAAAGTAGTTTGGAAACGATACGAAGTACGAAAGGTCATACATTTTGAGCCAGCCAGCTACATCACGGAGGTGTTCGATGGCGCGCATACCACCGGCGTCAGCACCGTAACTTACGAATGCTAGGGGCTTGTGAGCCCATTCGTGTGCAACGAAGTCGATAGCATTTTTGAGGCTTGCTGGGAATGAATGATTATATTCTGAGGTTACAAATACGAAACCGTCGGCTTCGCCAATAATTTTTGCCCATGCCTCTTGGTGGCTATTTTGATTGCTTGGCACCATGGATGGTGGCACTGGGGTGTCGAGCATAGGAAGATCAACTTCCTTGAGGTCGACGAGCTCAAATGTAGCCTGTTCACCGTATGTAGCACCAAGTTTGGTGATCCATTCAGCAGGTTGAATGCCAAAACGGCCAGGGCGTGTTGAGCCAAGAATAACTTTAATCTTTAGCATGTAGGGTAGCTCCTTCTGTTTAAAAACCTTACTATACAAAGTATAGTAGTGTATAATGGTATTTGTAAAGACGAAAAGTTTGAACATGAGCTTGGAAGATAAAGTTATATCCGAAGAAAAGAAGGGCTGCATTGCTGCCGCCGCCTCTATCATTGGCGCCAAATGGACGCCACAGATTTTGTATGGCCTATTTCATGGTGTGCAACGCTTTTGCGAATTACAAAAAGAAGTAGGCGGCGTTAATCCACGAACTCTTTCTGCCCGCCTGGTTGAGCTCGAAAAAGCCGGCATTGTCCACAAAGAAAGCTACGCCGAAGTTCCACCACGTATCGAATACTGTCTCACGCCTAAAGGTCGTGACCTTGTGCCTATTTTACAGCTAATGGCTGAATGGAGTGCCAAACACCCACCAACTGCCGAAGAACGCGCTATTTGTGACGCTGTTATTGAGCAGCAAAAAGTCGAAGTCTAGCTTCTGGTCCAGCAGAGCCTTTTTGGTAACTGTGTAAGTCATTGTCATCTTTAGACCATTCGTGCAGCACATTCTGGATAACTTTCCAGGATGCGATAACTTCTTCGCCAGTCGTGAATAATAGTCGGTCGCCTTTAATGGCATCAGCTAATACACGCTCGTAGGCATCAGGCTGACGAGTTGTTTCGCCAAAAGCATGTTTGTATCGAAATTCCATGTTGACCGGTTGCATCTCGTGAGCAAAACCGGGTTTTTTGGCACGAAGATTGAGCCCCACACCTTCGTTGGGCTGGATGTTTAGAGACAGAATATTGTCGTGCTCGCTGTGCGCATTGTCACTGAACGTCAAAGTAATCTCGATGGCTTTTTCGTCGAGTGCCTTGCCAGTTTGCAAAATAACAGGCACACCTCGCCAACGATCATTGTTTATTGCTAACGCAATGGATGCGAACGTTTCGGTGTTCGAATGGTTGTTATTTACCTCTGTTCGATAGCCTTCGTATTGGCCGCGAACGGCGTTGGTGGCAACCATATCTGGTGCAATTGGTTCGATAGCTTGCAGCAAGGCTAGTTTATTGGCGTGTAGCTGCTCGGAGTTGCCCGCGCCGCCATCTTCCATGGTAACTAATGCTAGAAGCTGTAGAAGGTGGCTTTGTATGAGATCGCGCAAAGCGCCGGTCTGTTCGTAAAAAGCTATGCGGCCTTCTATATCGAGTTTCTCGGAAGCGGTGATTGTTATTTGGGTGACATGCTTGTTATTCCAGAGTGCCCGGAATATGGCATTGTGTGCTCGAAAGGTCATGATATTTTGAGCTGTTTCTTTGGCAACATAATGGTCGATGCGGTATGTCTGTTTTTCGGAGAATACATCAGTTAATTGAGTAATGAGTTCTTGGGCAGAAGTGAGATCGTAGCCAAAAGGTTTTTCGATAAGTAGACGACTTTCGCCGGTGCCATGAGGACAGGTTTTGTTGAGCTCACCGAGGCCGAGTTGTTCGATGACAGGAGCATAGGTTTGTGCAGGAATTGCTAAATAAAAGAGTCGCTGCATGCAGACACCAACTTCTCTCTCTAGGTCATCTAGGTGTACTCGTAGCTTTTTGTAATCAGCAGTGCTCAGCAGATCCATTTGAAAAATACGGAGACGCTGAGCTAGCCAATTAACAACTTCGGGATCGGCATTCGGAACGAAGGCAGCTAGTTTGTCGAGCACGCTATCAATACTAATATCGCGACGTGTAACTCCGACAATACGGAACGTATCGGGTAGCATTTTGTACATGGCCAGATGATACAGTGCGGGTAGTAGTTTGCGCTGTGCAAGATCGCCTGTAATGCCAAAAATAACAAGCGCACCAGGGGGAAGTGGGGTATTCATAATTGTCAGTATGCACTTTTTTGGCTAAAAGGAGAAGTCAGTTAAATGGATACTTCGTCGGCAAGACGGGCTGCCTCGGTATCATAGCCGTACACGCCCCACGCAATGGTACGGCGCAATTCGCTCGTTTGATGGGTCGTTTCTATGGGCTCATAGTTTGCAAGGGTGTCAAGCGCGTGTAGAGGGAGCGAGCTAAGACCTGCGCTAATTGTGCGTTGTGCGCGTAAGCCAGCACAATCTTCTTCATTAAGGCCGTTTACAGTGTTGACTGCCATAAGGAATAGGCCACGCATGTGGAGATCGTCGGTAAGTTCTTCGGCACGTTTTATGTTGAGGCCAAGTGCAGCCTTGCCGATTGCATTTTCCTGCGGTATGTTGTCGAGCATCTCATTTTCGACGCCGATAAAAATGTTGCCGTATGGCGTGGAGCCAAGAATAACGCGACGTGCGCCACCACCGTGGCGAAGGGCGTTTTGAAGTGCCTCACTAGCACCGAGACAAGCCTGGAAAATAACATCTTCGTTGAGGTGTAGGTCACTGCGGTCGGCATTCTCGCGCAGGACTTCGCGGATTAGGCGACGGGCGACACCTACTTGTGATTCTTCGGTGATGCCACCGCTAAGTGTTGCGGCAGCTTCGTGGGATAGACCCAGGTTACGTACTTCTGGAACGGCCGCAGTCTGCAAGGCCTGGAAGATTGCCTCGCCGTCGATTACTGGAATTGCGCTGTTAGGCTGATACGGCTGTCCGTTTTCTGGTGAGCGTGCTTGGACGCTCGCATTAGTGATAGCGGCGCTTTGAGTTTCGGTAATCTTGGGTTCATCTGGCTCATCAAGCGTAGCAAAGTCCATGACCACGATTTTACCCCACTCAATACCGCATTCTGCTAAGAAGTCGGTGACGTCATCCGGATCTTCGATGGCAGCTTCGGGCTCTGATGTGTCCAGCGTGTCTGCTGCGGCGAGGTTATCAAGGCTTAAACCATACTCCGCTAAAATATCCCCGATTTCATCAGGATCTTGATTAGTATAAGTTGAGATTTCGACGGACATGTTAATTACCCTATTTTTAGCAAAAATAAAAAAGCACGTAAGGGCTTTCCCTACCAGCGCTTTGACTTATGTGTATATTATACACCTGTGTCAAGCGGGCTGACTATTCTGTGCTAAAAATCACAGCCCAACAGATATGCGGGCTGTGTATAACTTAAAAAATTGCTTAGAGTTCGATGAGTTTTTTGAAGTTGATCTCGAGCACTGTGAGCTTAGGATTTCGAATAACCTTGTTTTCTTGGAATTCTTTCATAACCATGGTGGTGCTTTCGCGAGTAACGCCTATCATATCAGCTAAAATCTGATGGCTAATTGGGAATGTTACCCGACGCCAACCAGTTTTGCGTTCTTCTGAGTGATGAACAGCCAGAAATTTAAGCGCCGCGCAGAGCTTGTCGCGTGTGGTGGTTTTTTCGAGGCTACTAAGACGGACGAGTACTTCGTGCACTTCCTGTGCAAAACTTTGCATGATATGGATGGCAAGGCCACTGTCTGCCTGAATATGCTCGTCGACGACGCTCTGTGGTAATACGTAGATTTCACTGTCAGTAACAGTGGTGTAGAATGAACGGTTTTGGTCGTTACCGCCCATGAAGTAGACCATAGGGAACATAGAAGGTGTCTTGATCAGGTGAAGGATTTTCTCGTTGCCCTGATCGTCGATATCGTAAACTTTGACAATGCCATCTTTAAGAATATAGAAATCAGACGGAATATCACCTTCGTACAGAATGATCTGTCCCTTAGGGTAGTGCCGTAGCTTGGCTTTATCTATGAGCTGCTTCAGGGGAGTATCTGTGAAATGATCCACGTATCTATTGTACCGTATTAGACCGGTAATTGTTTAATTCTTCACAAAGATTGCCAAGAAAACTTCACCGCGTGTTAAAGCTTGTATACGTACAATCAAGATGTTCCCTGAAACGAGCGGGTCGACAAGTAATGAACAAAAATCGGACCGACGCATCGTTTCAGGTGAACTTAGAGAAGCAAAGGAGGCGAGATGTTTTATGAACATCGCACTGATTTGCCTGAAGCTTTGCAGCGTACCATGCCGGTAGAAGCCCAAGAAATGTACCGCGAGACTTATAACACAACATGGAATCGATACGAGCACTCTTACGAAGATATTGACGCTTTATCGGCAGAAGAATTGGCACATCGTATGGCCTGGGGAAAGATTAAGCGACATTTTTCGAAAGATTGCCAAGGCCAATGGCGTATAAAACCTGAACCATTAGCCAGTAAGGAGGAACCACATGAAGACTGATATTGCCGAGAAGAAAGTGGCTATCCTTGTGGATAATCACTTTGAGCAGGCGGAATTTACGGAACCACTTAAAGAGCTCAAGAATGCAGCTGTCGAAGTAACCGTTATTGGTGCTAGTTCAAAAGATTTACAGGCGATGCAGCATGCAGAGCTTGGAGATTTGTTTCAGGCTGATTTGACACTTGATGAAGCTGATGGCGACGACTATGATGCCCTGGTATTGCCAGGTGGTGCATTAAATGCCGACACGCTACGCATGAACGAGACAGCCCGTGCTTGGGTCAGGCACTTTATGGATCAGGGGAAACCACTTGCCGTAATTTGTCATGCGCCTTGGGTGCTTGTGTCTGCTGATCGTGTTAAGGATCGGAAGCTCACAAGTTATTACACAATCCAGGATGACGTACGCAACGCTGGCGGCGAATGGATCGACCAGGAGGTTGTAATTGATGATAGCTTGATTACAAGTCGCAAGCCAGATGATTTACCTGCATTCTGTGAAGCACTGATTGCGATGCTACAGAAGATGCATGAAGAACAGTTAACGAGGGAAGTTTACAATGCCTAAGTATGGTGAAAAGGCTCAGGAAAAAGTCCACAAGACAATGCATGAAATGAAAGAAGGCAAGCTAAAGTCGGGTAGCGGCAAGAAGGTTACGAGCAAGAAACAGGCAGTAGCAATTGGTTTATCCGAAGCCCGCAAAGCAGGCGGCAAAGTCCCCAAAAAGAAATAGCTTTCAGCAGCAAAAGACGGCCTCATGCAAGACAATCCGCACGAAGGTAAAACGTGCTAAACTATTTGGATTGGATTTTGGCAGCTAGTTTGCGAGCGGCGTTAAGGCGTCGTTTTTCGCGTGGGCGAATGAATAGCAACTTGTCGTGAAAGAGGTCATCTCCATGGGGCTTAACGAGTACTGTGAGCATGCCTGCTTGGTTGCCACCCTTAACGTCGAACATAACCTTGTCACCGATCATGGCAATTTCGTGTGGTTGCACGCCGAGCGCCTCAACGATGTGTGCAAAATAGCGTTTGCTTGGCTTGCGGCGCAAGACGCCATACTTATAGAATGGCTGAAAGACACGGGCACCAAGTGGTTTGCTAAATTGGTCGAGATTTCGACTCATATTGTTGGTGGCAAGATTAAGACTTTGGATAATGCCGCGATCGCGCAAGTCGACAAGATAGGTAATAATCTCGGCTTCGATTTCTGGTGCCTTAGGACGGCGAATAGTTAGGTCTAGGTCAAATAAAACGTGTTTAACGCCAAGGCTTTGTAACTTGATAAAATCAATGTCTAGCACGCTATCGGCTGAAAAGTCGGGAAGATAGCGAGGGGCGGTTTTTTTGTTGCGAAAATGCGCGTGGGCTTCAGATTTCATACTCTTAGCCTAGCACGATAGCGGAATGATGAAAAATTAGGCCTTAGAGCGATTAACGCGAACGGCACGCTTAAAGCGTTTCTCTGCTGTCTTGTCGGCAAATCGTACCATTGGACCATACACGATAGTGCGCTCTTTTTTGCCGTGGTCAGCGTCTTTGAGGGCTTCGACGACGAATTTCTCTATGAGCCACTCGCGGCCAGGCGCGGTTTGTCCCATGATAGTAATGCGCCAGAGATCTTTGGCGAGTTCTTCCTCGCTAGCAACTACGAGTGGACTTGCGAGCATAGTCGGTGAGGTCGGCAAGGTTCTGGATATGTCTTCGACGAGTTTGAGACCAGCTTTGTGATTGCGCACAAAGATATCGACTGCCATTGTACGGATCCCACGCGGCGTAATTTTGACACCTTGGATGTACTGATTGTGCAGCCAGATAATTTCACCGTTAATATTGCGAAGTTTAGTGGAACGAAGTGTAACTCGTTCTACGACGCCGCCAACTTCGGCAAATGGTTCAACACGGATGAAATCACCAACCGAGAACCAGCGTTCGACAATCATGGTAACACCAGAAGTGACGTCGCGTAGTAGTGGAGCGATGGTGGCGTTTGCAAATACTACAAAGAAAGTACCAATACCAATGGTGCTAACGAGAGCGCCACGATTTGGTAGCAAGAAACGTAGGGCAACATATAATGCTATGGCAAAAATAACGCCTCTGGCTGAGGCGATCATAACACTTAAATAGGTTTCGATGCGTCGTAATTGTATAGACCGTTCTTCGTCGGATGTGGTATCGGAGCGGAGAGCGATAGACTTAGCAACGCTTATAACAAGCTTGGCCACTAAATGGCTCAGCAGATAGGCACAAAGAAAGACGATAGCGAGAACTACAATTGCGTGAACTGACGTAAGTTTGTTTGACCCTTCACTTAGGACTTTGTTTACTTCGGAGAGATCCATACTGCTTATATTATAAGGATTACCGTGGCACACGCGCAATATAGAATTTAACAAATAATTTATAAGTAAACTTTCAGCTTGTCTTAAAATGCGCCGTGATATAATCGCAGTAGTTATTAGGACAACAAAACTTCATGTTTCGATCAAAGCAAAAACGACCTCAAATTTCTACCGGACAGCAACAGGAAAATATGCTTAATAAAGCGTTGCCAAATAGCTACTACCGAAGTGCAACTGGTGGTCGTCCTCAATTTGATCCGCAGGCTCCCACAGAGGAGCAGAAACCAAAACGTAACTGGAAGAAAATCGCCAAAAAGACCGCCATTACTCTACTTGTTATCTTATTGATTGCTGGTGGTTGGGTCGGCTGGAAATTTGTTTCTAACAGCGCCAAAATATTTGGCTGGGGCAATTTGTTTGGCTTGTTTCAGCACACGAAACTCAAGGGTGAAGACGAAGGCCGTGTCAATATTTTGTTGGCCGGTAATTCGGCGGATGACCCAGGTCACAACGGTGCTAATTTAACTGACTCCATTATGGTCCTTAGTATGAATACCAAAGATAACACAGCGTTTATTATGAGTATTCCTCGCGACTTATATGTAAGTATTCCGGACCATGGCTACGGTAAAATTAACGAAACGTTCCAAGATGGCGAGAGCGACAATTTTAGCGAAAGTGGCTATGCTGATGGCGGTATGGGACTGCTCGAAAAGGTTGTTTACCAGAACTTTGGCATTCAGAGTAACTATTACGCACTCGTTAATTACACTGCATTGCGCGACGCAGTAAATGCAGTGGGCGGTATTGATGTGACTATTGATAGCTCCGACCCTCGTGGTCTTTATGACCCTAGTAAGGACTTGAGCACGAGACTACCACTCGTTCGGTTGAGCAATGGCGTACATACCCTCGATGGACAGGCGGCACTTAACTTAGCTCGTGCTCGAGGCGACTCGTATGGATCCTACGGTTATGGCCGCAGTGACTTTACGCGTACCGAGAACCAGCGCAAGATTTTGATTGCCATTAAGGACAAGGCTTCGAGCTCGGGAACGTTGGCAAACCCAATCAAGGTGGGCCAATTGTTTGACTCCTTTGGTAACAATGTTCAGACAGATATGAAGCTAGCTGAAGCTAAGCGTTTCTACGAACTTATCAAGAAGGTCCCAAGCTCGGACATTGCCTCCGCAAGTCTTAGCAATGGCACCGACGTGAACTTGCTACAGAGCTATACCAACAGGTACGGCCAATCAACATTGATTCCTGCTGCAGGTATCGACGACTATTCAGATATACAGGCATACGTACAGAAGCTGATCAGCCAGGGCACAAAGACTACAAACGCCAATAACTAGTCACTTGTAAGAATCATAGAGGCAATAAGTAGGACGATGGCGCTTAATACAATAGCGCCACCTGCGGCAATGCTGGCATAGAATGCAAGTGTTAAGCCGCCAATGATTGCGATAATGCCGAGTAAAATGCTCAGTAAAATAGTTGTTATAAAGCTACGAGCATACAGGCTCGCAGTAATAACCGGCAAAACGAGCAACGCGCTTATAAGCAGACCACCGACAATACGCAAACTGAGAACGACCATAATGGCGGTCAAAGCAGCAAGTGTGTAGTTGAGTAGCGGCACACGGTAGCCGGCAATTTTGGCACTATCTTCATCGAAGGCAATGTGCTGCAGTGCGCGGTAATTACAGATAATAATAAGAAGCACAATGAGCGCTGCTATTCCGATTGTTATAAGATCGCTGGGCGTCGTTGTGGTAATGCTTCCAAACAGATAACTTGTAAAGTCGACGCTTGATCCTTGGGCGAGATTGGCGAGCACGACAGCTAGAGCCAAGCCACCGCTCATAAGGATGGCTAGGCTAATTTCACCACTGAGGCGACGATGTTGACGAAGCCACTCTAATAGGAGCGCGCCAACGATGGTTACCGGAATCGCTGCCACTATGGGCGTTCCGCCCAATAATAGACCAGCGCCAACGCCAGCCAAACTCACATGCGCTAAGCTATCAGCAATAAGTGAATAGCGCCGAGCCACCAAGAAAGTTCCCATAACCGGCATTGTGACGGCGATAATAAGGCCGGCAATTAGAGCCCGAACCATAAAACTGTATTGTAGGATATCAGGCATGTTGTTCTCCGTGGTGGTGATGCAGCAGGCGGTGCTGCGCTTTGTAAAGTGATGGTAAATATTCGTCTGACTCAAAATGCTCAGGCGCGCCATCATAGAGGATGGTTTGGTTAAGGCAAATAACACGCGTTACAAGATTGAGGACTGCATCAATATCGTGTGAAACGATGATTATCGTGAGTCCACGTTTCTGGAGTGTGTGTAGAATTTCATAAAATTCATGTTGTGATGCTTCGTCGATACCGGTTGTTGGCTCGTCGAGCAATAGCATACTCGGATTGCTGGCCAGGGCTTTGGCGATAGCAACGCGCTGTTGCTGCCCACCGGAGAGGTCGGTAAAGAGTTTGTGGCTCACATCGAGCATTGAGACCGCTTCGAGAGCTTGTTTGGCATTGTCTATAGAGCCACGTGAACCCAGCGCAACGACCTCTAGCACGCTAATGGGTATTTGTCCGTTATAGAGGTTTCCTCGTTGCGGCACATATCCGACAACTGTATTGTGAAGGCGCTTTATGGTGCCGCTGGTCGGAATTTGTAGGCCCAGCATTGTACGAAGTAGGGTAGTTTTGCCGGCGCCGTTCGGCCCGATTAGGCCAATAAATTCGCCGCTATGAATACAGAATGATATCTGATCGATTGCTGCTTGATTGCCAAGTTCGACACGGACATTATCGATATCGAGCAACAGTTCATTAGTTGCATGCGAGCGCAGTGCGGAGGTTTGCGAGGTTTTCGCGTTGGACCGAGACATAGTTTTTTCCTTGTTTTTGTGCATCTTGTGTTAATCCTTCTAAGGGGTCAAAGACGAGTGTTTTGGCACCTGATTCTTGAGCTATAGTATCAGCTAAGCGAGGGCTCACCAAGCTTTCGAAAAAGATGTATTTGATATGTTCGCGCTTAGCCAAATTGGCGATTTCTGCAAGTTTACCAGCGCTCGGCTCTTCGTCGGGGCTAATGCCGGCAATTGCAGTAACACTAAAGGTATAACGGGCTGCTAAATAGCCAAAGGCTTCGTGTGAGCTAATGATTTGGTGCTGCTGGCAACTACTAAGCCCAGCTTTAAAATCATGGTCGAGCCGTTGCAGCTGGCTAATATAGGCATTCGCATTTTTTGTATAGTCGTTGCGATGATTGGGGTCAGCCTGAATAAGGCCACGCTCAATGTTCTTAACAATCGTTTGCGCAAGAACAGGATCGAGCCAAAAGTGTGGGTCTTTGACGTCTGATTGGCCATCGAGTGTCGCCGTGTGCAACGCAACATGATCACTCGCCTTAACGGGCACGTTACGATAGTCGCCGAGAAACTTATTGACCCAAGGTTCGAGCGTACCACCGTCATATATAAAGACTTTGGCTTGATTGGCACGTACGAGGTCACGTGGGGCAGGCTCGTAATCGTGTGGTTCGGCGCCTGCAGGTGTAATGTTAGCGACATCTACGTGGGAGCCGCCCACTTTTTGAGCAAAATCATACAGTGGATAAAAGCTGGCTACTACGGATATTTTGTTGGATGCCACTGGCTTGGCATTGCGGTGAACGGCATAGACAATGCTAATTCCGACCACAAAGATAAGTGCGCTGAGCTGTGCAATTTTTCTTAATTTCATATGTAGTACTATAAAGACGGTCGCAATTAATTGCAATTTTATCGCAATTTTTGAATAAAACTGTTACAATGGCGCTATGAATGACCACGATCATGCCTTACTTAAGAAGTTATTGAAAGATAACGGCTATAGTGTAACCGCAGCGCGTATTGCCGTATGTGAGGCGCTTTGGGAGAAAGAACCGCAGTCTATGCATGATTTGGTGGACAGCCTTAGGGACGTCATAGATCGTGCTAGTCTTTACCGTGTTATTGGCTTATTTGAGCAACTTGGCATCGTTCAGCGCATCTACATTGGCTGGAAATATAAAGTTGAGTTGAGTGACATTTTTGCACATCACCATCACCATATCAGCTGCCTCAAATGTGGCAAGGTCATCCCTATTAAAGAAGAGGCACAAATCGAAGATATGCTTGCAACAATTGCAAAGCGCTATGCTTTTCAGCCCAAGAGCCACATGCTCGAAATTCAAGGTTATTGCGAAGCATGTAGCGCTACGCTAGGATAGTGACCTGTCACTTGTTATGATGGAATAATGAAATGGGCAAATCGATATCGTTTTGTCTGGCCGACAGCTGTTGTCGTGTGCCTTATTCTTTGTATTTTTATCCTTGTTCGCCTGATTCATGACGCGCAGCGAAAGCCAGTAAGCCATCCTGTTGCTAAGCCGCAGACACATACGCAGCACAAACAGCCGCCTGTTGTTGCGCAGCCAACTTGGACATTTCCCGGCGGCGGAACTCACTTGCTACCGGAACACCGCCTTGTTGCTCTATACGGTACTCCTGATGCACCGAGCATGGGAGCACTTGGTGAGCAGTCTGTCGCTGCCTCAATTACACGCGTCAAAGATCTTGCCGCACAATACCAGGCGTTATCGAAGCAACCAATTGTGCCAACCTTTGAGATTATTGCTACGATTGCCTCGAGTACGCCAACCGGAGACGGCGATTATTCTAACGAACTGGACGCAGGTAAGCTACAACCATGGATAGACGCTGCTCGTGAAGCGGGCGTTTACGTTGTGCTTGATTTACAGCCCGGCCGTGATGATTTTCTTTCTCAAGCTAAGCAATACGAAGGCTTATTAAAACAACCGAATGTGGGCCTGGCTTTGGACCCGGAATGGCGCCTTGGTCCAAACCAGAAGCCACTTGTTCAGATAGGATCCGTGAGTGTCGACGAAATTAATCAGACCTCTGGTTGGCTCGCAAATATAACAGCTAAGGATCAGCTGCCACAGAAGCTTTTTCTGCTGCACCAATTTAGAAACTCAATGATACCCAACCGACCGGCGCTGACCGTAACCCATCCAGAACTGGCATATACAATACAAATGGATGGCCAAGGCGCACAGTCGGTTAAACGAAGTACATGGTCGGCGATTACTGCGAATCCACCAGACAATACACATTTCGGCTGGAAAAATTTCTACAAAAAAGATACGCCAGTGCTAACGCCCGAACAAACCATGCAGATTACCCCAATACCCTGGTATATATCGTATCAGTAGCTCGTCTTCCAGACGTCTAGATCAAGTGGGTCACTTAATTCTTGGTTGAGTTTTTGCACATCATAAATAAGCACATAGCGATTACGGCAGTTGATGAGCTGTTTTTTCTCTAATTTTTCTAGTTCACGACTAACACTTTCGCGCACAAGATTAATGGTGCTAGCGATTAGCTCATGAGTGAGAGGCAGCTCTATATGAACGCCATCTGGTCGCTTAACACCAAATCTGTATGCCATAAAAAGTAGACGATAAACAACACGCTCCCGGGCTGAGCGATATTCAAGATTATCGACTCGACTAGTGTAAACAAAAAATTGTTGACTCACTTGTACAACAAGAGCGTACGCAGCTTCTACGCTTTCATTGGCAAATGCCAGGAACTTTTCTTTTGATGTATGTCGAACTACTGTTGGTGTAATTGCTTCATAAAACACATTTTGAATACTGTCGTTAAAGGCCCATATAACAGGGAATAGCTCGCCACTTTTATATATGATGTGCGTATAGAGTTCGCCCTGACCATTGATTGCGTAGACTTTTACGAATCCACTTTCAATGTAATATACATCCGAGCGCTGTTCTGCATCTAGAATGACTTCGCCTTTGCTGTAGGTAGATCTGCGCGCATTTTGGAAATATGCATCAACGATTTCCGATGTTTTTGACATGGTCATCTCCCTTTTTATTTCATAAGAACTACATCTCAGCCAATAACGCCGTAAACCCGCCCACATTCCATCACTACTAGTTGGAGGGTAACATCACGCACTCATAAGCACAACACTTTTTTACAACGATGATATAAATTAATTCAGAATTAATATAAAATTGACAACATGTAATTATAATGGGTAAAATATAGTTTGCTCATTAACAAGGATTGCACCCCACTTCCGGGGTAAACGCAGCCTTGCGGAAACAGAAAGGTGGTGTTCGTCGAATGACGAGCTCCACGCACATGTCCGGCCTGCCATTTCTCACCGATGAGACCTACGGTCGGCTCAGCATCTCCACCGCCACGGTGACGGGTGCTGTCGAGGGCAAGGAAACGCTGTACGGCAAGACCATGACTGTGCTGACGGGCTACTTCGAGCCCTCGCAGTACGAGTCCGTGTTCGTGCCGAACTACCAGCGCGACGTGCTGCTCGGTACCCGTACCAAGCAGGCGGAGCTGATCAAGGCGATGACCTCCAACCAGGGCATCCCCGACCCGATCACGCTCTGCCTCCGCAGCGCCAACGTCAAGGTCACTGCCGGTGAGCTCAACGGAGCCCGCAGCTTCCAGCTCACTGGTCCGCTGGCCCTGCTCGATGGTCTCCAGCGCATCGCCGCGGCCCTCAAGGCCAAGCAAGACGGCCTCGGACACCAGCTGCGCAGGCTCAAGGTCGTCGTCTACATCGACACCGACGACCAGCTGGAGCGCAAGATCTTCGACCAGTTCAACCACGGCCACACCCAGGTCGGGCCGCAGGTCAGGATGCGCAACTACCTCGTCTCCAGCCCCGCCGCAATGGCCATCTGGGCGCTCGTCGACCCCGACAAGCCCCGGACCGCCACGGAGCTGGCCAAGGCCAAGAAGTTCCCGCTGTTCGGTCGCGTACAAGATGACCAGAACAAGGGACCGAACGACCTGATCACCCTCAAGATGGTGCTGGAGATGGCTACCGCCGTCCACGGCTGCGCCGAAAAGCCCGTTCCGGAGACGATCGACGACATCAGCATCCTGGCCGTCGAGTACGGACAGAAGACGTTCGTCAGGAACGTCGAGACGTTCTTCCGCTTCGCCAACGAGTGCTTCCCCTTCGAGGGAGAGGGCTCGCGGCCGCAGCACACACGTCGGCATCTTCTGCGCGCACTGGCGCTGCTGCTCGCTCACCACGAGGACTTCTGGAACAGCCGTAACACGCTGCTCCTGGAGATCCCGGCATCGCTCAGGCGCAAGCTGGCCAGCATCGACTGGACCTTCATCGAGAGGGAACTCAGGGGCGGCCAGCAGGTTCCCACGCACCTGGAGAACCTCTTCGTCCGCAGGCTCAATGCCGGCAAGCGAAGCCGTGCCGCACAGCTCCAGCCCCGCCAGCTCTGATCCCCGGAAGGGAGGAAAGCAGTGAAAAGCACGAAATCCACGAAAGCCACTACGGTGCGCTTCACCGGCACGACCGTTGAGTGCTTTCAGCACTTGATGGCAAACTCCGTTGACCAGCTCCAGACGATGGGGTACGTCGCAGAGTTCTGCCAGAACGGCAAGATCGGTACGACCACCGTGTTCAAGTGGTGGCGTGGTGACGACTTCGCTGGTGGTGAACAGATGGCGCGACTGCGTCTGCTGCTTCACCTGGGCGGGTACAACGTCACCGAAGTGATGGACCTGTCTGGCACTGTTCGTCAGGCGCTGTTCATCGTCGGCTCGGGCCTTGTCGCTCACGACGACCTCAAGGACAACCTCGGCTACGCCCAGGGCAACACGTACGGTCTGTGGTCCGTGCTGATCCAGGGTACTGGCTACAGCCCGAAGGTGGCTGAAGGTCTCGAAAAGGTCGTGCGTGTCAACGAAAAACGCCTCACCGCGTTCGTTCGCAAGCACGGACCCGAGATCAGGGCGCTCATCCAGCCTCCCAAGGTCGAGCTCCTGCCTCCTCCGCCGCCGGTGGATCTGCCCGCGCTCAGTGTGCCTTCGATCGCCGCGGCGCTCGACAGCCTCTGTCGTTCCGGCAGTGAACTCGCGCGAGGTCTTGTTGAGACGGGCGACATCGAGGGTATCCTTCGGGCAACCAACGGTGGCGTCAACCTCAAGGAGCTGCATCAGCTGCTGGGCATGATCGTGGAGTAATCCCGTTCGGCCAGCAGCCAAACCCATCCGCAATCCAACGTACATGAGCTATCAGTCTAGGCTATACGCCTAGCCGGTCGCGGATACGTGTGTGAAATTCGTCCCAAAAGGACCTCACACCGTATCCGCACCGATAGCCCAATTCTAAGCACAAAAAAGCGCATGTATGCACATGCATTTCTCAGTTCTTAGAATATGTCCGTTAAGCCTGTACTATGATCCAAACGCTCGTTACACGCAGAGTCTGATACAATCAAAGCATTATGAGCCAACCTTACCGGTATCCAAAACAGAAATCGCGCCAACAATATCGTCCCAAACAACATACAAAGAAGCCGTACTATCCACGTCGTAAGCGCCAAGCCGCACCACAGGAAGTAACATTTACGCTTATTGTGCTGGTTATTTTTGGCGTAGCGGCATTGGGGTCCAAAGTATCAAGCGATAGCGTCGCCTATATTGCGGCTATTGTTATCTTGTTGATTGGTTGCGGAGCGGCTTTTGTGTTTTATCAGGCTTTTCGCAAGCAGCGACAACTGAAGGCAATTCAGCTTTCTGGCGTCGATGTTATGGATGGTTTTGTGTTTGAAAAATATGTAGCTGAGCTTTTAAAGAACCAAGGCTTTACGCACGTGACCCTAACCGAAAAGTACGACTTAGGCATTGATGTTATTGCCGATCGTGACGGTGAACGCTGGGGAATTCAGGTTAAGCGAAATCGCGGTAAGACCAAAGCGGAATCTGTACGCCAAGCGGTAACTGCTCTAACTCATTACAAATGTACGCGGGCCATGGTAATTAGTAATAGTATTTTTACTGGTGCCGCCAAGCAGCTGGCCCAGAGCAATGCTTGTGTTTTGGTAGACCGCGCACAGCTTGGTGAGTGGATTGTTGCGTATCAACATCGTGGCTAATTTGCCGAGAGCATACAGTCACGTATAATGATGCTTATGGCTAATCTGTTTTTTAGTGGTCGCTCGTAATGCACGGCGACGCGTTTCTACAATTGAGCATGGTAATAGTCCTGGCAACAGTCGTGGCGCTTATTATGCGTGTGCTGCGCCAGCCTCTTATTATTGGTCACATCATTACGGGTATTATCGTCGGCCCGTCAGTCCTTAACGTTATTCACGACCGTGCTGCCTTTGATACATTTAGTGATATTGGCATTGCACTGCTGCTATTTATTATTGGTCTGGAATTGAACGCAGCAGTCATTAAACGTCTTGGCAGAATTGTTGTGCCGACAGCTATGGCTATTTTGGTGGTTATGTTGACGGCCGGATTCGGCGTAGCAACGCTATTTGGTTTTACTAAAACAGAGGCGCTTCTTATTGGGCTATCGCTATTCTTTAGCAGTACAATTATTATTGCCAAAGTTCTGAGTGACAAAAAAGAGCTTACTCGCCTGCACGGTCAAATAGCAATTGGTACTATTCTGCTCGATGACTTTGTAGCAACTATTGCGCTGTTGTTTGTCGCGGCAAGTGGTGGCGGTTCAATGGGAATGGGCGAGATCGGCAGCTTGTTCGCCAAAGGTACGGCGCTTATTATCGGCTTTAGTATTATTAGTCTCAAAGTTTTACCAAAACTCACAAAATATATTGCCGGATCACAAGAACTACTCTTTTTGTTCGCATTAGCTTGGGGCTTCGGCGTAGCAACGCTTGTAAGCCGCGCGGGTTTTTCTATCGAGGTTGGGGCGCTTTTTGCCGGTGTAATGCTGGCTCATTTGCCATACACGGCAGAGATAGGCTCACGTCTTAAGCCGCTTCGTGACTTCTTTATCGTATTGTTCTTTATTGTGCTTGGCGAAGGTCTCAGCGTAGCTAACTTGGGCTCGGCACTGGTGCCAGCGTTGGTTTTCTCGGCGATAGTTATTTTCCTAAAACCAGTAATTGTTATGAGTGCACTCGGTGCCTTGCGGTACACAAAGCGTACGAGCTTTAAAGTGGCAGTCAACCTCTCGCAGATTAGCGAGTTCTCAATTATTTTAGTCGTGCTCGCACATTCTGCCGGCCTTGTAGGGGCTAAGCTTGACGCTGTTATTACGCTTGTTGCCCTGATTACAATTGCAACATCGACCTATCTAATGCAATACGACAATGTACTCTACAAGAAACTCGAAGGCTTGCTCAGGATATTTGAACGCGACGAAACACGTGAACACGAATATCGCGCCAAAGTGTATCCACTCATTTTATTTGGCTATAAAAAAGGTGGCCATGAATTTGTTAAGACATTCCGTGGTATGAAAAAGCCATATATTGTTGTCGACTATAACCCAGACGTCATTGAGCTTCTTGATAGACTTAATATTGAGTCGCTCTATGGCGATGCTACCGATATGGAGCTTTTGTCGGAGCTGCATATGCACAAGGCTAAGCTGGTAGTGAGCGCGATTCCTGATATTGATATTAATAAAGTTCTCGTACACTATGTGCGGCAGCGCAGCAAAGATGCTGTTATTATTTGCCATGCCGATGATCATAACGAAGCCGCTGATTTGTATAAGCTTGGTGCCACATATGTCATGTTGCCACACCTTATAGGTAGTGAGCGCATGAGCCAATTTATCCATCGCAATGGATTACACAAAAAGAGTTTTGAGCGCTATCGCGAGAAGCATCTTATTGCGCTTGGCCGCGTAGCGAGCGAGAACTTCTAGAACAGAAATCTCGCCTCATATAGTTAATATTTTTTTAACAGAGTATAAAATATTACACGAACATTACGAGATTGACGATAGCTTGGCTGAAGATTAGCATAAAAAGTAATGCTGCAGTCCGCGAATACTCACGGTCAAAATACTATTACGGTTGATGACGAAGGAATTATCGTCATCACTATCAGAGGTAAGCAAACTATTGGATCGTCGCGATCGCTGGGTAGCGCTATCGAGAAACTGGCACTCTCTCTCAAGGATGAAGGTAAGCCAGTACTCATATTTACCGATGTTTCAGGCATGAAACTTACCGAGACTACGCGTGCTTCGAGGCAAGATTTGCGGTCTATGATGAAGACCATCACCTTTGATAAGTCAGCCGTTTACGGAAGCGGTACGCTACTGGCATTTATTACTTATTTGGCGCGTATTACGGGTAACAGTGGCCGGATTCATTTTTTTAACAGCAAAAGTAAGGCAAAGCGCTGGTTACTCTCGGGTCATCAAAAACAGACACGACCACTTCCAACACTACTTGCGGGTATTGTTATTGCGCTCATAGGTATTACTGCTCTTATTGGTTGGCAAACGAATAATGAACTTCTTACACAATGGATGTCATCGTTACGTCCTATCAATCCGTTATCTGCCGCCGCGCTGATAGTAACGGGCTTTGCAACTGCTACGTACTGGGCTGGCACAGTTAAGGTTCTTAGGTGGGCGGGCCTCGGTGCACTGCTATTGGGCATTGCTGCGCTACTGCCATTGCACGTTGACTATCTGTTATATGGCGGCCGCATGACTGCATATGGCTCACATGTGAATGTGGCTGATTCTGCAGCTGTTTGCTTTATCGCAATGGGAATTGTTGGCTTGGTTGCTAATCGCAAGGCTAAGTGGGTGCGTCCACTTGAGTATATTGCGGCGACAGTGCTCGTACTGCTGGCATTGTTTAATATTTTTGGTCAGCTGTATGCCCGCGATACGTTATATTCGATAAATGACAGTTTTGTAATGGCCTTTAACTTAGCAGTGGCATTCGTAATAGCTGGTGTCGTATTGTTCTTGACTGTTATTTATCGACAGAGTGGTAAAAACGTCCTGCTAAACATTACGCGAATCGGCTGGTTGGTCGTGGCGGTACTTGTTACGGTCCAGATAGCAACCTATGGTATGTGGACACAGGCAATTGCGCGAAATGAAGCCGGGGCGTCGAACACTTTTATGCTCGATGCTCATGCACTAGACGATACACTCAATGATCGCTTTACGGCATATACTAACGCATTATATGGTTTCCAAGGTCTTTTCTTATCCAGCAATAGTGTTGGCCAGGGGGAATTTGAAACGTACTATAATACGACCAATGTAGCCAAGCACTATCCAGGACTGCTCGCACTGTATTTTATTAGCAAAGTGAACACTGCAGACCTACCTCAATTTACAAAAGAACGTCAGACAGACACGAGTTTGCGCCCAGGTGGTAATCCTAAATTTGCAATAACGCAGCTATCAAAAGACTCAACGCACTATATCGTTACATACATTGCGAACTCGCAAAATATGGGCGGCACAGACTTGGGCTCAAACCCGAGCCGCCTTGCAGCCTTCAAGAAGGCTGAGTCTCGACAGCAACCAACTGCTTCGGGCACAGTCAAGTTTTCGGGCTCAACCAGTGGCACGGGCTTCTTCATAACAGTACCTGTTGCTTACGAGAGTGGTCCAAACAAGACAATCGGATTCGTAAATGCCGCATTTAATTATCACAATTTCTTTGCTGATACATTTGGTGATGCCAAGCTCAGCGAGGGCCTCTCTATTAAGATAACTGATACATATGATGGTACGGTAGTGTACGATGTTCCATTACCCAAAGGTGATGAACCTGGCTTTGTCTACGATGTTCCACTCCGCGTTGCTGACCGAACCTGGACGCTGCAAGTAAGCGCACCAACGTGGTTTGGTAATACCCAGACAAGTTTGCCAAGGGCGATTCTTATCGGCGGTCAGGCCTTCTCGTTGTTGCTGATCGTTATCTTTTGGATGCAAGCCCGAGGACGTCGCGAAGCGCTCAACCTGGCAGACGAGATTACACACGATTTGCGTGAGGAGCGTAATCGTGCCGTAGCAAATGACCAAAAAAGTAAGGCTATTCTGGAGAGTATTGGCGATGGTGTTTTTGCAATTGATGCTCACGGCATTATCACTATCTTCAACCCAGCAGCCCAACAAATCAGTGCTACTTCAGCCAATGAAGCTATCGGTAGGCCATATAATGAGATACTGCACTTTGAACTCGAGAAAACAGGCAAGACAAACGACATGTTCATTCGCAAGGCGCTTAATGGGCATATAGCAAATATGCCTTTGGGTATGATTCTTGTCCGCAAAGACGGCAAGCGTGTACCTGTTTCTGACTCTGCTGCGCCAATTCATGACGCAATGGGTCAAACAGTTGGCGCTATTGTTGTATTCCGTGACACCTCAAAGGAACACGAACTGGATAAGGCTAAGAACGAATTCGTTTCACTGGCAAGCCACCAGCTGCGTACGCCGTTATCTGCGATCAATTGGTATAGTGAAATGTTACTAAGCGGTGACGCGGGCAAGCTCGGCAAAGACCAACACGAGTATATCAACGAAATATCTGAAGGCAGTCAGCGTATGTCCGAACTTGTGAACTCCTTGCTTAACGTATCTCGTTTGGAAGTCGGCAAGCTCACTAACGAGCCTGCCCCTAACAACGTTCAAGAGCTCATTCGTGACCTCGAAAAAGAAATGCAAGGACAGGTCGAAAAACGCGGCGTAAAAGTTGGAGAACATATTCAAAAAATTCCGCAGGTTATCGCCGATCCGAAACAACTCCGTATGGTTATTCAGAATCTGCTAAGCAATGCCGTCAAATATACCTCCGAGAAGGGTACTGTAGACGTGACGTTGCGCCTGGCTACTCCTACAGACTTGCATACCGCAAACTTAAAGGGCACTGATCCGCACTGGTTCTTTAGCGTGCAAGACAATGGGTACGGCATCCCACAAGATCAGCAATCAAAGATCTTTGGCAAGCTATTCCGTGCCGATAATGTCCGCAAGCTTGACGTTGAGGGTACGGGCCTGGGCCTCTACATCGTTAAGGAAGTTGTCGAAAAAATGGGCGGCCGAGTTTGGTTTACTTCTACGGAAAGCGTAGGCACGACGTTTTATGTCGTAGCACCGATAATCACTGACAAAAGAAGTAAATGAGTATTTAATAAATGTTGTATATAGTAAGTATGAAATCAAGGGGAAATAAGTAATGGCCACGAAACATGTATTGATTGTTGAAGACGAACGCCCTCTTGCGCATGCGCTTGACCTTAAACTACAGCACGAAGGTCTGAAGCCGACAGTTGCTACTAACGGCAAAGAAGGCCTGGATCTTATACTAAAAGGTGGCTTTGATGTTGTGCTGCTCGACATGATGATGCCTGTCATGGACGGTTTTCAGGTATTGCAGGGCATGAAAGACATGCCAAACCGCCCAACTGTTTTTGTTCTGTCTAATCTGAGCCAACGCGAAGACGAATCGCGTGTTCTTGAGGCTGGCGCTGCTAAATATTTCATCAAGGCCGACACGCCGCTCGCGGTGATTGTCGATGAGGTAAAGAACGCATAGTTCAAGAACGGATGGTGGGAATGTATCCGGATATTACTAAACTTAAAGCAATTCTTCTTAAGGAAAGTTATATTTCCGAAGAAGATAGCGCGGCGGCTGAGAAAAACGCTCAGAATAGCCGAGAGTTTCTTGACCATCTTATAAAACAAGATGTATTAACTCAGACGCTTCTCGGGCAGGCATTAGCCGAAGCCTATAAGCTTCCGTTTGCTGATTTCTCGACTAATATTCCTGCTAAAAACCGCGTGCAGCTTATTCCCGAGGACGTTGCAAGAGAACAACGTGTAGTTGTATATAGTGAAGCGGACGATTCTGTGCAAATTGCTACCGACCAACCCGAAAAAATTGACCCACCTAAGATAACTGCTGCGTTCAAAGGTCGCAAGGTGCGCTTGGCCTATACTTTGCCGGAATACATTGACAGCGCGTTCGAATTATATGAGCAGCCTTTGGCGACTCGTTTCTCAAAAATTATTGAAAATAGCTCACGTGTGGCACCAGAAATAGTCGACGAAATTATTAAGGATGCCCTAAGCTTTAAGGCCAGCGATATTCACTTTGAACCGCGAGGTGATAGCGTGACTGTACGATTCAGAGTTGACGGCACGCTTCGTGAGGCTGGTATTGTGCCGGTAGCTTACTACGACAATGTGCTTAACCGCATAAAGGTTGAGAGTGGTATGCGTATTGACGAACATATGACCGCCCAGGATGGTTCGATGCAACGACATGGCGACGGCTTGCAGGTAGATTTGCGCGTTTCGCTGGTTCCGACCGTCGAAGGTGAGAAAGTAGTAATGCGCGTACTCGGGTCGTATGTAGCTGGCTTTAGCTATAGCGATGTTGGGTTCGATGGGAAACATAGCGAAGTTATTGAGCGCACCATCGCCAAGCCTTTCGGTATGATTCTAACGGTTGGCCCAACGGGTTCGGGTAAGACGACGACGCTGTACTCGTTGCTTAAGTTGCTCAATAAGCCCGATGTTAACATCACGACTATTGAAGACCCCGTTGAATATAAAATGGCGGGCACCAACCAGATACAAGTCCAGGAGAACGGTAATATCACCTTCGCAAAAGGTCTGCGCGCAATTGTACGTCAGGACCCGGATGTTATTCTAGTGGGCGAAATCCGTGATCAAGAGACTGCTGAAATATCAGTCAATGCTGCGCTTACCGGCCATCTTCTTTTATCTTCATTCCATGCCAACGATGCCTCAACGGCCATTCCTCGCTTACTCGACATGGGAATCGAGCCATTCCTGCTATCTTCTACACTGGAAATTGTAATTGCCCAGCGTCTGGCACGTCGTATTTGCTCCCAATGTCGCTACAGTTTGTCTGTCGAAGAGGCAGTTAAGTCCGTAAAACTACCTGGTATTAAATGGGAAGAATACTTTGCTAAGAACGATACGGTTTATGCCGGTAAGGGCTGTTCTGCTTGTGGTGAGAGCGGCTATAAAGGGCGTGTTGCTTTGTTCGAAATTATAGAAGTAACTCCAGAAATGCAGGAGCTAATGTTGACGTCGCCAGGCAACTTGCAGATTGAGGCTCTAGCTCGAAAACAAGGTAGTAAGCCAATGTTTGACGATGGCATAGACAAGGTTAAGCTGGGTATAACCACTGTAAACGAAGTGGTGCGAGTTGTACCGCCCAAGGCAGGGAAATAGTCGTAATGGATAAAGCTGCACATCCAAAAGACACTCGCAAAAAGGCACCGCTCCATTTGCCATTTAAGGAGCGTGAGTATTTTACGGAGAACTTGTCGCTGCTACTAAAGTCTGCAGTGCCAATTGGCGAAGCATTGGAATCATTGCAGGCCAGTATAAAAAGCAAAGCATTTAAAAACGCTATTGGCACCATGATGCAGGATATTGAAGCTGGTTATAATTTAGCAGATACATTAGAGCGTTCCGGCATCGCAAACAGCCAAACCCTAGCGCTGATTCGTCTGGGAGAGGCATCTGGGCACCTAGTAGAGAACCTAGAACTTGCGGCTAAACAAGAAGAGAAGCGGCATATTTTTGCCGCCAAAGTACGATCTGCATTTATCTATCCAGCATTTGTGATCACACTCACAATTATTATTGGCCTTGCTGTTGCCTGGTTTTTATTGCCACGTTTAGCAGAAACGTTTGCACAGCTGCAGGTAAAATTGCCCGCAATATCACAGATACTTATTAACTTCGGCACTTTTTTGAAGGCCCACGGCATCGTGGCCGTGCCACTTACAATTTTTGCAATCTTACTTATTGGATACGTGTTGTTTGGAGCGCCCGCGACCAGACACATCGGCCGCAGCTTATTGCTCAAAATACCTGGCATCGGCAGGCTCATTCGAGAGACGGAGATTGCACAGTTTGGTTATTTATTAGGCACGCTTATGGAAGCGGGACTGTCCGTTACACAAGCGCTGCACCTCTTGGCGCAGGCCAGTACTACTCCTGCCTACGAACATTTTTACGAGTATCTTGCACAGCGAGTCGCCGACGGATACACATTTAAGGCAAGTTTTGTTAGCTATCAGCATAGTGATCGCTTGCTACCACTTTCGGTACAACAAATGGTTATTGCGGGTGAGCGTTCCGGCTCGTTGCCCGATGTGCTAAAGACGGTTGGGCATACGTATGAAGAGAAAGCCGATCTGACGACGCAGAATCTTGAGACTATTATTGAGCCTATTATGCTGGTGGCTGTTGCGGGCGGTGTTATGGTGGTTGCCGTATCTGTTATTCTGCCAATCTATAGTCTTGTCGGAGGACTTAACAAATGAGCCAGCATGGATTTACATTGGTCGAACTGCTCTTGAGCGTTGCGATTATGACGATGCTGATTGGCTTATCGCTGCCTGTTTACGAGACATTTGTTCGTCGTAACGACCTGGACCTGACGGCACAGAACATTGCCGGAGCTATTCGCCGAGCCGAAACATATGCTCGAGGTGCCAAAAATGACAGTACTTGGGGCATTGAGTTTTTGTCTTCGGGCGTAACAATTTTTAAAGGCTCAACATATAGCACTCGCGATACATCATACGATGAAACAGTTTCGTTACCAGGCTCAGTTAGTATTTCAGGCGATTCCGAAATGATTTTTAGTAAGTTGAGCGGAGCTCCGGATGCTGCCGGGACGGTTTCGCTTAGTAGTTCAACTAATGATACAAGGACGATTGCAGTCAATGCTAAGGGTATGGTTTCGTACTAGTCGGACTACAGAAGCTGGCTTCTCGGTTGTTGAGGTGTTATTAGCCGTGACCGTGTTTGGCATGCTTTCGACCGCGATTATTGGTGCGCTGGTGTACGGTCGTTCATCTACAGTTGATAGCGGTGATCGTGTACGTGCCGATTATCTTGCAGAAGAGGGCACAGAGGCAATCCGTAATATTCGTAACGCAGGTTATGCCAACCTAACGGATGGCACGTATGGCTTGGTGCAAAGTGGTAATACTTGGACACTTTCTGGCAGCTCCGATGCAAACGATATATACAACCGTTCGGTTACGATTGCCTCAAACGGCACCAATCGCAAGCTGATTACCAGCAATGTCTCATGGTCGGGCTCAAATACCGGCCAGGCAAGTGTTGTTACGCAACTTACCAACTGGGCGGCAACATTGCCCAAATATTGGAGCGCAGCTACTCAATATAGCGGCGTTGACGTTACTGGTACTATCGCAGGCTACAAGGTGGCAACTGCCGGCTCGTATGCCTATTTTGTACGCAACAGCAGTACCGGCCCTAACTTTTTTATTGTTAACATCGCTACCCCAACTGCTCCAACTGTCGTGGGAACACTAACGCTTGCCGGTACGCCTACCAATATTACAGTCAACGGTAACTACGCGTATGTGAGCAACAGTTCTACTACAACAGAATTACAAATTGTGAATGTCACGACGCCGTCGGCACCTACGCTGTCCGGAACATATAACGCCGCCGGAACTGCAGGTGGCGGTCGCAGCGTGTATGTGGTCGGAACTTTAGCCTATTTAGCACGCGCCGCAAATAGCGGTACAGATGAGTTTGTGATTGTTAATGTGGCCACACCCTCCAGCCCGACGCGTGTAGCTGGCTATGGCCTCAACGTAAATATGAACGACGTGTATGTGAACGGTACGACGGCTTACGTTGCTACGGCATCGGATACACAAGAATTATTAGTTATAAACTTGGCTAACTCGCCGACGCTGGCATTGGGTACTGCGCTCAACCTAACCGGCACTACGGACGCGACGTCAATTGCCGGCAGTGGCTCAACAATTACGATCAGCCAAGGTACTGCACTGTACACAGTGAACGCCACATCAGCACTTGTTCCTACGCTCTCCGGCACGCTAACACTTAGTGGTACTATTAACGACCTCAGTATGGACCCTACCCATAACTACGTGGATGTTGCTACGAGTTATGCAAGCGGAGAGTTCCAAGTAATAAACATTGCAACATTAACCGCCCCGGCGTTGCTAAAATCTGTCGACATGACTGGCTCTATAATCCTTGCCGGTACAGCGTATAGTTCGACCTATGATATTGCACTTGGGGCGAGTTCTAACACAGCACAGGAGGCGGTCGTCTTTGGACCGAACTAATATGAAGAAAAGACTACGCCAACAAGCTGGCTATACGCTTATTGAACTACTGCTCTATGTGGCAATGATAGGTATTCTGCTGAGCGCAGTTACGTATTTTTTTGGGGCTGCCGCAGAGGCACGTGTTAAGAACCAGACAGTTATGGAAGTTGACAGCCAGGGCACGTACGTTATGGACTACATAGCCGAGACCGTACACAACGCCACGAGCATTTCTGCGCCAACCATTGGTACAAGCGGCTCATCACTAACACTTGTTGTGCCAGTAGGCAGTCTGAGTCCAACGGTCTTTAACGTGGCAAGTGGAGCTATGCAAGTAAAAGAAGGAACTGGTGCAGCTGCAACTTTGACGAGTGACGACATACAGATAACTTCTTTTACCGTAAAGAATCTGAGCCGTAGCGGTACGACGGGTATAGTCCAAGTTAGCTTTACGCTCAGCCGAGTTAATGCGTCCAATCGTTCAGAGTATGATTATTCCCGAACATTTACCACGTCTGTAGGAGTCCGGCCATGATGTTGATAGTTCGAGAAGATGGCTATATTGCATTATTGACTGTGATCATCGTAGGCGCGGCTGCGATGGCGATTGCCCTAACACTGCTTTTGACTGGAAGCGACGCGCAACGTTCAACACTTATCACACAGCAATCTATTCAGGCGCGGCAGCTCGCTCACGCGTGCACCGAAGAAGCCTTGCAAGTAATACACGACAGCACTTCGTATACGGGTACCGGTACGCTGACGCTTGGAGCGGGCGGTTGCTCGTACACCGTCAGCAGTACCGGTGCCAGTACGCGTACCGTTACGACAACGGGCACCGTGAGTAGCGTTGTCAGAAAGGTTACCGCCAATGTAACAATTGGGGCATCAACCATTAGCGTTTCTTCATGGAAAGAAACTTGAGATATGTTTATAAAATATGAAAGGATAAAACCTATGTTTAAAAACCTTAAAAAGCAGGCGCAATCTGGCTTCACTTTGCTTGAAGTCTTGCTGGTTGTTGCGATCATCGCTATTTTGGCAGGTATCGTTATTATCGCAATTAACCCAGGCAAGAACCTTGGCGACACACGTAACTCACAGCGCTCAGCTGACGTAAACACGATCATTAATGGTGTTTACCAGTACTCGCTCGACAACAACGGTACATTGCCATCTGGTATCACCACAACTGCAACCGAAATTTGTGCTACTGGTTCGGCATCATGTACTGGTCTTGTCGACTTGTCCGCTTTGACTACCAACGGTAAATACTTGGTTTCACTTCCAAAGGATCCTCAGTGTAGTACTACCTGTGCAACCAACGGTACTGGCTACAAGATTGCCAAGGATGCTAACGGTCGCCTGATTGTCAACGCTCCATCTGCAGAACAAAGCAAGACTATTTCGGTAACTAAGTAGGTCCAGTTATGGCATCTACAAAAAAGCCAATAAAGAAAACAGTCTCGACTGCGGCGAAGCCTGCGCTTAAAACTGCAAAGGTTGCAGCGAAGCCAAAGGCTAACCCGGTTGGCCAACATAAGGATGTCGTTAAGATCGAAGTTGTGGCTTTCACGATTCTGTCAGCAATATTCTTAGTACTTGCCATTATCAAGTACACTTAAATCGGCCAAACTTAGTAAAAAGACGCCTGTGTAACAGCTGGCGTCTTTTGATATCTGGGTTTGTACGTGACATGCACTCATCTATACTTACATAGTTAACGGAGTTATTAATGCACATGTCTTATAGTGAATCGCTAGCACCTGAAATAACAACTGTAGACATACAGCGCCATTTTGCTAACTGCGCAGATGAATCTGGCATTAACGGAGATCTTACGATGGCCAGTTATGGACCGCCATCTTGGGTAGCAGTTAGTGATAGCGGCAATGCTCATACCGAAGAGGTTGCATTACGGCTAACGCATAGCACCGATCTGGACGCGACACTCGAGGACACCCGCAAACGCGTAGACTTACTGCAAAACCTCCGCAGGCATGGTGCGCAAGTCGTGGAATACCTGGAAGAGCCGCGGGTTATTTACGATGCTCAGCGTATGGGCGGCTTCATCTTGACGATCTCACGCTACTTGCCAGTAAAAGGCGCAACGCCATTTGAGCATGGCCAGGCTATCGCTAGCTTACATAATGCCAGCCTACATGTTGATACGAGCAATTGCGAAGAAATTAACATCCTTGAGCAAATTGCTCCGTCGGGTCGGGTTGCCGAATATCTCCAGGGTTTTCTAACACGAGGTAAGGCATTTCAGCTTGGACGAGCCGAAATGTCGCCGGCCCAGATTGAAGCATATATACAGTATCTTGATGAGGCAGAAGTACGTAGGCGTGGCTTGTTTGCGGCTTCAGCTCAAAAAGGTACGCCCGAAGTTGTAGTCCAAGAAGATGTGCATGACGAAAACATTATGTGTGATAGTCAGGGTGTGCCGATTGCTATCGATATTGACGGATATGTTGGTCCACCCGCAATTGACCTTGGACGCCCTCTTACCGATTGGCATCACCGATTCGGCAAGCCAATGCAGCTTACGCACGACTATATTGCAGGCTACGACGCACATATTAGCCCACAGCTTAAGCCCGATCAAGAATTGCGCCAGATGGCTAGCGATTACATGAATATCCGATCATCAGTGGTCTTTATTGCTATGGCTGTTAATACCGCTGTGCAAGGGCAGTCGCATGCTGAGTGGCTGCTCGACCAGGGCTTACATCGCATGAGTGTTATCGCCGATCGAAATGCTCGGTGGCTTCCGCGTGATGAGACCCGCAAAATTGCATTGCGCGCACAGCAAAATGATAGCTAAAAGTCGCGGTCGCGGCGTTTGCGTTTGTGGCGCGGCACCCAGCCGTGATGGCGGCGATGGTGATAGTCTTGCCCACGGTTAGAAGGCTGGCGCAATGTGCTCATATATCGTCGACCAAGGTATGCTTCGAGGTGACCTAGTTTAAGCAGTTCGCCATGTTGTTTTTTGGATAATCCAACTGTCGAAACAATTCCAGGTGCTACACGACGGACTTGGTCCTGAATTTGACGTAGTGAAACATCAGGCAGGCGTGGATTGTGTCGCTGCAATGTTCGTCGCTCTTCTTCGAGACGATCACGCAACCAGAGCGCATACTGCATGGTGAATAGTTTTTGGTTCTCGGGTGTCGATTCTAATACTGGCGCGCCGGGCACATCAAACGTCTGGCGATTAAATGACACAATCATGCGGGTAAACAGCACGCCCTGTCGAGGGTCGAAGTACTTTTTGCCTTGCCGAACGGTATATGATTCGGACGCCAACGTTTCGAGCCATATCGGATTAACTGTTGTGGCGTCATTTACCAATTGCAGCGTTTCGAGTTTGCCAGTTTCGGTTGGCACCTGTAGATCAAATGGTGTGCCGGTAATGAGACCGGTGCGGCGCACAACGGAACTGCTGGATAGCTCGCGTTTTTGTTTGGTTGCAACGTGTGTAACTTCGCCAGTAGGCTCAACAAACCATATCTGGTGTAATTGACCGGCAACAATACACATAAGCAAAGGCTCGATGTCACTTGGCTCCAGCGGCATTGGAGCTAAAGGCCCAAGGCCTAAATCATGATTAAGCGTTTCGTTTACCTCGAACGCCTTAGTGGCATTTTTTTCGATAATGCCGAGCTCTTCGTAGTCTGCTTCGTCGATGTTCGGTAGGGCGAGATATACCTCGTAATGAGCTAAAAGATCAGAACTTGTTTGGCTCGTATAATGCCTCCAGCCCGAGAAACGAGTGCTGCCTTTAACGATGCCGCCAACTTCCTGGATAGCGATAATACTGGCAAGTTTTGCCTGAATGCTCGCGTCGAGCTTTTCTGACTCGACGAGCATACGCGCGTAGCTTGATTCGACAGGGAAGCGCTCCATCTTACGCCCAATTTCTGTAACGTTGCCGTCGTTGGTCATGGCGCCAAGACTTTTGAGCGTGCTCTTAGCCAGTTTAATGGTTCGCCGACTCGGTGA
>CAZZHV010000004.1:0-18609 GCA_964654135.1 uncultured Candidatus Saccharibacteria bacterium | reverse complement strand
CGCCAAGACTTTTGAGCGTGCTCTTAGCCAGTTTAATGGTTCGCCGACTCGGTGAGTGATAGAATTCTAGATCTTCAATGTCTATGCCAATGTTTGCAAGGCGCAAAACCAGACGGTCGATGTGCTTGCGCATAATTTCGGGGACACCATACGGCGGGCGTTCTTCGAGCGGCGAACAGGGCAATTGACCAAGCTGAGACAATACATACAAACCTTCTTTGGTGCGTCCAGCGCGGCCAGCTCGCTGCATGCAGTCGGCTTGCGATACTTCACTAATAAACAGGCCTTCGACACCATTGCGTACTTCGGCTCGACGCTCCAAACCTGAATCGATTACGGTGTCAATGTCGTCAATGGTAATGCTCGTTTGAGCAACATTGGTAGCTAGCACAACTTTACCTTGGGGATAGCTGGCAAAGGCTCGCTGCTGTGCCTCCACGGTTAGCTGACTATGGAGTGGAATAACCGGTACACTTTTGGCAGAATCAGCGATTGCTTCCGCAACGGCTTCAATCTCGGCTTTGCCAGGCAGAAAAACCAACATGTTACTGGTGCGTGTTTCGAGTTGGCGAATAATTTCCTGAACCAAATCCTTGCTATATCGTTTTTCGACGTTATAGGTTCGTCCGGCAATCGTAATAGGCGCTATTTTGCCAAAGTAAGCAGCCAACCTGTCAGTTTCGATGGTGGCGCTCATGAGTACGACTTTAAAATGCGGGTCTTCTTGGCAACGCTTCTTAGCCCAAGCAATGAGCACTTCCATGTTCTCGTTCCATTCATGGATCTCATCAAGAATGAGCACTTGTCTATCGAGCGTACCGCTGCCAGTGAGCTCACGCACCAATTGCAAACCATCAGTACAGTACATAATGACGTTTGCTGGATTGTCGTCGCGTTCATGGGCGGTACGATAGCCAACAAGATCGGTGGCATCACGACCTAAGCGCCACGAGTACTCCTCGCGAACGCGGTGGCTCAGATTGCGCGCTGCCAAAATACGCGGCTGCGTTACGATAATTTTCTGGTAGCCGTGCTCGGCTAAAAATTGTGGTACCTGGGTACTTTTACCAGCTCCGGTCTCCGCAGTGATAATCGTCACCTGATTGTTATCAACTGAGTCTAAGATTTCTTGTCGTCGTTCGTAAACCGGTAGGCTACGAACAGACTCAAAAGAGGTATCCATCATATGCTCTATTGTAACGTAAGCGTCGTTACTCTTCCATGCTGCGATATGCTAAAGCCCCCGATCTTTGTATTCAAATGAATGAATAAGACCGAGGGCCGAAGCACCGTGCAGTTTTTCAGTGTGTGCTGGCCATGGCGTCGACGAAAGCGTCGATACGCTTGCCGAGACTGTCGTGTGTGATGGCAGCCTCTTGGATGGCTGTAGTAACGTTAGCCGGCAGGCCGTAGGTCACGTAGTGCAGCCGAGGCACAGGAGGATTGTTTCGAAGCTGCTCCCCTTCGATGAATACCTGTAGGGTGTAGCTGTTGCCAGTCTGTGCCTTGACTCCTTCCAGGGTGTTGACCATAGCCAAGACGCAGTTGCCGAACGCTGTCAGCCTGCTGGGCCTGTATGGCGCTGTTCGCAGCCATCCGAAGGGACGACAAGGCCACATGGCGTAGGGGGTCTCGATGACGTAGAGAACGGTGTCTCCGCCGTATGACGAGTATGCACGTACGCGAAACCTTGGCAGGCGAAACATCGTTGCCAGCTCTTCCTCTGCCTGCATTCTGATTGCATCGGTGCTACCAGTCACTAGGATGCTCCTTCTGAGTCGAAAGGATCGGACGCGGTGGTATGTTTACTATAAAATAAAAGTATATAAATAGCAACGAACGTGGCACGTAGTCTGTATGTATACTGGTGATATGTCGCAGGTTCACCAAAGCCGTTATTCTGATAACCCCTTTATTGATCGTGTTTGGTCTACTCGGAATATTGAAGACGGCACGTACTTGGCCACTCCTGATGGCTCATGGGATATTATTGTGCTTATTCAGTCGAATAGCACACGAGGCGTTATGCTTACGGGCCAGGCAACAGAGTCGGTGAACGTTCCTTATACTGCGGGCACGAGCTCGGTTGTTGTTTCGTTTGCAGCTGGCGCCTATCTGCCTGAATATCCTGGTAAGAAGATGCTTAATCTTGTCGAAATGTTGGACTGTCCCGACCAAGATCATTTTTCCTTGGCGGGTAAGCTATTTGAAATTCCAACTTTCGAAACCGCAGAAATGTTGGTAGACGCTATGGCACGCGCAGGCATTCTTAAAATGGATGATGTCGTGGCGTCCATTTTACACGGTGACCCAAAAGCACTTTCCGACCGGGCCAAGCAACGCCACTTCTCACATGTCACTGGCTTAACGCAAAAGTCACTCGAGCAAATACGTCGTGCGCAGGAAGCGGTCCGGCAATTGCAGACGGGCAAAAAACCTATTGATGTTGCCATGGAGGCAGGCTTTACGGACCAGGCGCATCTTTCTAAGTCACTCAAGAAAATCATGCACAAAAAGCCGTCCGATGTCGACGAAATACACAAACTATAGATTGTCGTTTTTGTACAAAACTTTCGTGAACGCTGTTGGTTAAATAGACGTATCAACAAATCAAAGGAGCATATCATGGAAATGAAACTCGAATTAGTACCAGTACCCGTAAGTAATACCGATGTCGCAAAAGACTTCTATACCAATAAAGTTGGGTTCAACGCCGACCACGATCATGCTGTTAAGCCAGGGCTTCGTTTTGTACAGCTAACGCCTCCGGGTTCGGCCTGCTCGATCGTTATTGGCGAGGGCATTACCGATATGGAACCAGGAACGCAGAAGAACTTGCAAATGGTGGTTAAGGATGTTCGTGCTGTTCGTGAAATGTTAGTTTCACGGGGCGTTGATGCGAGCGAGGTGCACGAAATGCCGTGGGGTCACTTTGTGTATTTTGCTGACCCCGACGGTAACACCTGGGCGCTACAGCAAATTGTCCGCTAATTAATATTCTTTAGCATCTGATTTACTAAATGGCAATAATATTGTAAAATATTATGACATCGGAGCAACAGGCTTCTTTGTGGTACCTCTCATTTCTAGTACGGAAGCAGGTGAATGACCATGTCACGTGCCGACCAGCGACGCAGCGCCCAGAACGGCGGTCGCAACAGCAGTGGCAACAACCGTAATACCCAGAGCAGTGGCTGTGGACCCTTCCTCATCTTCATTCTGGTGATCGCGCTCCTCGGAGCCGGTCTCGGAGTTGCAGGCACCCTGGGTTACCAGTGGTACCAGAAGGGCCACAACCAGCCCGTCTCGGTCGAGTACCCGGAGAACCCGGACTACACGAGCAAGGACGGTTCGGTTCTGCTGGACAACATTGACGCCGCCGATCTCGGTGACGTTTCGGTTGATGCCAAGCCGGACAAGAAGTACGCCAGCAGCATCGACGAAAGTCCGCGGCTGGCGCTCAAGGCCATCAGTACTCCCACGGACGTCAGCTTCTACAAGGGCACCAAGCTCGTCGAAGACGTCCCGTCTGACACGATCACGGTGACACTCAAGTACGACCCCAAGCTCATTCCCAAGGGACTCAACTCCCGGCAGGTGGGCATGGTGGTCTACGACGAGCACTTGCAGTCCTGGGTCCCGATCCTGAACGCCAAGGCCGACCCCGCCACCAACACGGTGACGGCGCGAGCTCCGCACTTCTCATGGTTCAGCGCAATCGTGCTGGACCCGCTGCAGAAGACGATCGAGGCCGCCGGCAAGAACATCCAGTCGACCGTGACCAACGTCATGACGGTCGCAGACTGGATCGCTCAGGTGACACAGGCGCTCGTTGGTGCGCTCGTCGATGACATCACGGGTACGCCGCCGAACCTCAAGTGTGACCCGACCAGCAAGCAGGTCCAGGTCTCTACGAGCAGTACGCTCGACAAGCTGAAGGGATGCACACAGTCCGCGGGCGACAACGCCACGGTGAAGCTCAGCAATGGGTACGCGTTCCCGATGCTCACCGACGAACTGCCCGAGGGCGTCACGCTCACCATGCAGGACGTCTGGGACAACGGCGCGAACCTGCCTGACATGATCCGCAGCCTCTACTGGACCGGCCAGAACCGTGCCTACATCTCCGGAGCGGGGATCAGCTCGGTGACGGTGACGCCGGAGATGCAGCAGTCTGCAAAGACCACCATGAAGCTCGATAGCGATGCGCTGTCGTTCGACATGGGTCTGGCAGTTCTGTCGCTCTTCCAGCCCGAGGCCGCTCCGGCCAAGAAGGCGGTGAAGGATTCTCTCGAGTCCATCATCAAGACCGGAATGGTCGACAAGACCAAGCTCAATGCCGCGAGTTCGTGGGTCTCGCAGAGCTACGACTACGCAGACTGCGTGGCCGGCGCTTCGCACGACCTCGACGAACAGCCGTTCTCCGACAACTCGGTGAACACTGCGTCTGGTGTCGCGCACGACTGCCTGAGCACACTGTTCAGCAAGATCAACCTCAAGGGTGCGCTTGCTGAACTGTTGAGCGATCTGAAGGTGATTCCCGCGACACTGCAGAGCTTGCTCTACACCACGTCGGCCGCCGTGCTCGAATCGCTGCCGAAGGAATTCGACAGCATCAAGATGCACGACCCGACGGCAACGGTAACTCGTTCTGGGGCTGCTCCCAAGCCGTCCAAGACTGAGAAGCCGAAGGCGAGTGCCAAGCCCAAGGAGACCAAGTCCAACGAGGCCGCCTGGGGCAACTTCAAGTCGCTCGTCGGTTCCTGGAAGGCTGACGTCTTCCTGGGTGCGGTGACCATCACGATCAAGCCCGATGCCACGGGGAAGTACAACGTACCCTGGAGCAAGTGCACCGACGATTACGACGCCGGTACGCTGGTCAACTGCAAGGTGAACGGCACGATCGCTTTCGGCCCGGGGAATCCTTCCTCTGCATACTGGGGCGTCCCCAAGGCGACCAATCTCGACACCGGCAAGAACCAGCCGCTGCTTCCCGAGGTGATCGCACAGTACAAGGGACAGTCGTCCTATGTCACGCTGTCATCGGACAAGCACACGATTACGTTCGATGGTGGCCCGTACAACGGCCTGGAGTTCTGTGACGCCTACATGTACAAGTACGACAACGATGCAAACTCCCCGCACTGGGGACGCTGCAGCGGCTGAGAGGTGCATAAGGCTGCATAACACATAGCAGCCTCGGTGGCGTGGTGAAAAACATGAAGATTATTCTTCAGACACCACGCCACCGCAAGCACTACTTTCTAGGGCATTTCACAGTAGTGGAATATCGTAAAAAGCAGTGAAAATAAAAGAGACCGGCAGTGAGTCGGTCTCTTTTTGTAAATAGTAGTTACTATTGCTCGGCAACGAGGCGTTCGAGGCGCTCACAGCTGCTTGAGTAACCTTCGACCATACCCATGGCGAGGAGTTTCTCAATTTCTTCAGCGGATCCGCCTTCGCAACGAGTTGCAACAGTAGTCTTGCCATCGTGTTCGATGAGCTCGATGATCATCTTGAGGGCAGGGAGCTCGGCATTTTTGCCGCCATCGGCGTCGGAGAAGAAATCGCGATACGTGATGGTGCGTGGCTCATCAATATCTTCGTATTCCATGAGACCCCATGACTCTTGACCAAACCATTCGCCTTGGTTTTCATCGACACATTTCATGCCGTAGTGATTGCGTCCGCCATTGCGGAAGTCAAATTCCTTAACGGTTGTTTCCCAGCCTTCTGGACCCCACCATTTTACGAACCAGTCTTTGTCGGCGTATGCACGCCAGAGCTTTTCTTTTGGCGCTTCAAAGGTGCGCTCAATAATAAGTGCTTTGTTCTCGAGATCTTTTGTAACTTTAGTTGCGCCCATGGTTTTTAACCCTCCTTGAGTAATGAATCTAGCTTGTTATAACGACTTTCCCACATTGTGCGGTATTGCTCCAAGTACTTGTCTACTTCCTCGAGCGTTTCCGGTCGTAGTGCGACCATATACTTTTTGCCCTCCTTGCGCTTGTGTACCAAGTTCGCCTTTTCGAGCACTTTGATATGTTTGGATATGGCTGCAAAACTAACCTGATACTTCTCGACCAACTCACCAACTGATAGCTCGCATTCCATGACGCGGCGCAGTATATCCCTCCGGATGGGATCGGCAAGTGAATGAAAAATGTCATCTAGTTGTAATGTTTGTTCAACCATATGGTTAAATGTAATGCACACGTATTATTATGTCAAATCGTATTTCGGTAACAGAGGCGAAAAATTACGTGAATATTGATAAAAAGTAGTAAATATAGTATAATATGTAAATTATGAGCGAGACCGCAAAATGCCCGTTTGACTACGATGAAGAGCCGCCTTTGCTTATGGAAGCTGATTCGTTTTTATCCGAGGACGAACAGTACGGCACGGTTGAAGCGCCAGATACGGCTGCTGAGCCAGTGCAAGACGATTATGAGGCAAGTGTTACTGAGAACATACCAGATTTCCAGAAGCTTCGTGAGGCACTAGATCCATTTACCAAGCTAGCGGCGTCCCGCATTAAGGCTAATCTCCTGACAGATCCTGAAGTTAAAGAGAGCGCAGAGCACCACGAAGTCTACAGCGTATCGTATCGGCCCGAATTTGCACTATTGCCTCCTGGTATTTTCGATGAAGGAGATGCGGTTTTTCCGCAAACACACGAAGAGAACGATGCACTTTTTGAGGCTTTCGAGCAGCGGCATGTCGTGAACGGCACTGCCGTGGAGCAACAGAAGTGGGGCCCTGTCTATGCCGAACGTACTGGCGGCCCAATATGGGGTTATAAGCAACTTCATGATACGGTGCGCTCACATATTATTTATGGCGAACGGCTAAATCTTGACCCTCAAGCTCATGCTCAATATGAGCAAACATACAAAGAACACATCGCCAAGGGCACCGAAGCCCATATGCTTGAGTTATGGACGTATCGAAATCGAGAGGTCACCAAGAACAGCCAAAAGCTCGGCCACGATAAAAAAGAAACTAGGTTTGATCGCGTATCAGGACATTTTACAGAGTTTGTTTATACGCATGTTGATACCAATGCGCCAGACTTTATAAGCGTACCTTCTAGTATCGTGATGCCAGTGGGTGCTTACGGTAAGGAATTCGCCGAAAAGCTTGTGAGAGCCACAGCGGTTGCCATGGAGCAAGTCGGTCATGTTGTTGACCTGGAGGCTGCCGAGATCGCAGAAAAGTATGATGATGTGCTTGGCCGTCGTACAGCCCGAGGTGCATCTGAGCGCTACAAGGACTATTCGAAAAATCTCTTTAGGCCGGAGGGCGCTGAACATAATCCAACTACAAAACATACGCCAAAGGCAATCCTTCAGGAGGGTATTCTGTCTGTCATGCAGGCGGTAGCACTTTTGACTGCCGATAAAGTTCCTGGCTATGATGATCCCGACAAGCTGCTCGACGACCTTGTTGACCAAGGTGTTATAGAACGTTTTACACGCAAATTGCCAATGGGATACGTTGGTCCACTTACGCTCAAGGGTGCTTATTTCCCAAATCCTTTACATGTTAAGGATGGTTCCCTGGAGCTTAGCGAACCATTTACGGAACACTTGCGGGCTGAGCGCAAGCCATTCATAGAAACCGCACTCATGTGGCTTGCTATGAAGCACGACTACGCAGATAACCCTGACTTTCTCAAAGATTTTGACGAAGGTGCACTGGCAATTATGTGTCCTGTCGCAAGTGAGTTGGGTGGTCTTCGCGAAATCAGTGAAGCCCTACGCGATATACACAAACAATCATAGTAGATCAGCGAGAGTACAGGCTTGCCTAAATACTATTTAGCAATAGGAAAAAGCTGAGGATTATTGGCTAGAATACCTTTGAGCTGCTGGTAATATTCATTGACCTCTGGTGATATGGCCATTTTAGCTTCTTTGACGCTCAGGAACTTCTCGAAAGTTATGCCAAACTTGTGCCATGGACGGCCTTCGTTAAGGTAATCCATAATGGCTGGCTGGAGTTTATCGAGGGCTTGGATGAATTTTGCTTCGTGGGTTTCGCTGGCCTCGTATTCGTCAATAGCTGCATGAAGAGCTGGAAAATCTTGCCAGTCTTTTTTGAGGCTTGCTATGGCTACGGCTTCACGATCCTTTTGACCGATAATGGCCTCGTCGTCGAATGAGAATGTATCACCACAGTATGTCTCGAGTACATCATGCGCTAAGCATAGTTGTATGAGCTTACCGGCATCAAGATTAGGGAAATGCGGCGACAGGAACCACGACAGCATTGCCAGCGAATAACTGTGCTCTATGTCACTTTCGGCAACCTCAAGTCCGGATGGCTTATAGACCATACGCTCAATTTGGCTAAATGAAAGCAGCATTTTTTGTAAATCTAGAAGTCGTTGAATATTGGGCTTAGCTAAGCCAGTAGAAGAGTCATGCATAGCTCAACTATACAGCAATTTAGCCTAAAATACTGATAGATCGTGCCAGTACTAGCGCGAGTGTAAAGACCGACACCAGTGCCTGTACGCCCATGAGTATTTTAGCTTGGTGGGTAACCGGCCTAACATCGGCTGGGGCAAAATTGATCGCATTGGTTACTGATAGATAAAGGTAGTCGATAAAGCCGGGCTGCCAGTCGGGAAAATCTTTTTCAAGATCTTGTTGCGTAAACTGAAAGTCCTGATCGTTTTTTGACCATTTTCTACCGGTAAGCCCAGGACTGTCAATTTCCCAATACCATAATGCAAATACGATGATGTTCGTTAGGAATATAGCGAGCGCAGCAGAGAGTAGACCACGTCCAGATAACCCTTCGCTATTACCAATGAGCAGTCGAGCTACCAGAAGGAAAGACGCAATATTTGCCAATGAAATAAGTGCTAACAACCCAGTAGAAAGGAAGCGGTAGAGGACTTTAACCTGTCTATGACGTTGTTTGGCCGTTAGACCAATGCTGAGCGCCAGCGCAATTTCTGTGGCAACAATAAAGTTGTGTGGGCCATAGGTGAGGTCGCGATTTATATACCATACTACTATCTGGAGAACGATAGCGACACTTAGTGCAGCTTGGGCAGACCAAAGCTCTCGGGTAGTAATAGGGTGAACTTTCATGCTAGTTGGTTGCTTCCGACTTGATCTTATCAAGTGCGTCGTTAAAACCTTTTGTAGTGAGACTTGAGCCAGCGAGCTTGTCGAGATGAACTTCGTCGATTGGCTTGCCGACTACAACCTCTGGCACGGCTGCTGCAAATTTCTTTTGAAGGTTGAATGACATACGAATGTTTGGAGTATTTGGAGTTACTGTCACGTCTTTGATGGTGTCGTTGTCCAGTTCTAGCTTAACGATGATGCTTTTCTTGCCGCCATATAGGCCTTCAGCTGTGTATTCACCGTTTATGTACTTGCTCATAGTTGTTCTGTTCCGTTTACTTTATTGTAATAATGGCTGGTTTTTTCGGGTACTTAGTACACGTCGCCAATGTCTGTAATGTTGTGTTCGATATGTGAATTAGCCCTCATTATAGCATAGCGAAAGTCGCCAAATTGCTGCTGTAAATTGTCCGCTGAGGCAAAAAAGAGCGCTGTCGCCAGAGCATCTGCCAGCATTGTTGTGTCGGCGATAGCCCAGGTCGCCACAATGTCGCTCTCTATAGGCTTGCCAGTTCTGGCATCTATAATATGATGCAATCCTTCTCCCCATTTTCGGCGGTTAGGTGCCGATCCACAGATGCTTCCGTGTTGAAGTGACACGGTGCCCATGACGCGGTCGAGGTCTTGGGGACATTCTAACCCTACGATGTAGGGTTTTTGTGTTGCAACTGCTAAGTCGCCACCGGCATCGACAACATATTGATCATGGTGTTTGGCTAGATAGGCTGCAACTTGGTCGACAAGGTATCCTTTGCCAATTGCTCCGATATCGAGCAGGGCAGATTTGCTATAGGCAAGCGAAGCGTCGTTGCGACCAATAGTTTTAGTGAACGAATCTGGACTGGTCGGTTTTGACCCTGTAGGCCGTAATGAATATGCTGCGTCATACCCTAGGCGCTCAAGCGATTGACCAACAAGGGGATTTACTGCACCATCCGTTATGGACTCTAGTTTTGCATAGGTATCGTATAAGGTAGCTATGCTATCCGGAAATTCAAATGTACCAGGCGCGCTTAATCGAGCACGAGACACTAGCGAGTCAGATCTAAACCGCGAGTAGGTGCTGTCGAACTCGTCGATGAGCTTGTGAATGTAATCAATCTCGGCCCTAGATAACGCTTGAACTGTCTCAACTGACCATGCTGTGCCTATAGCCTCAAACTGATAAGAGTGCTGCAGGGACATAGTTCTAGCTAAATGAATTCCACTTACGTCGTATAGCCCAGAACCATAGGCCGGCTCCGATAACCGTGGTAGCAAATACTAGTGTTTGTTTTTCCGGCAAGATGTACATAAAGTCTACGAGCAACTTAGAGGCGAAATAAGCCACCAATAGGTATGCTGCCCACTTTTTCATGCGCCACATGCCAATAATAATTGCGACATTGCTCATTAAGCCGAGTACGGCGTAAATTGGATACCATCCAGGAACGGACTCATAAACGGTCTTTAGGGCGTCTTTATTTGCTAAATAGTATGGAATTTGAAGATCTCCAATAATTAAGAAGAGAATCATTGCGCTCAGAAATAGTCCTTGTTTTTTCATAGTACCTCGACGTGTTAATTAACTCTATTAATAAGTTACTCTATTTTAGAGATAAATGCAAGATGCAATTTCATTGTTTGGCAATGTCCTCAAGAAGTTTGCGCAGTTCTTTGATTGAAGCAGATTGGAAGCGAGCTGCGGTTTCTTTTTGACCGATCTTAATCGTAATGGCTTCTTCGGGCACGCTCGTAAACATGTCTTCGTCGGTGTAATCGTCACCGGCACACAATATAAAGTCCGGTTTATTATTAGCTAGCAATTCACCAACGGCGGCACCTTTTTGGATCTCGCGCGGTTTAATTTCTAGTATCTTAGAGCCCGAAAAGACGCCAATGTCAGTGTCGGCCAACACGAGGGCAAGTTCATGACGGAGGCTAGCGTTACGCGCATAGGCGAGCTCGGGTGTTACATTGCGGTAGTGCCAGACTAACGCAAAATTCTTTTCTTCAATAATGGCGCCTGGTGTTCGTTCCGCAAAGTGTTCCAGAATTGGCAGCAAAACCTTTTTATACTGCTGAAACGAGAAAAGACCTTGAGCCCACTCTCCATGTTGTCGGACCCATGCACCATGCTCGGCGACAAGGGTTATGGGCAGCTTTTTAAACCATGATTGGAGCGCCTCACGTGAGCGCCCGCTGACAATGCAGAGATCGGTATTTGGTAATGTCGAAAGATCGGTAAGAAGACGCATAAGTCGAGTAGTTGGCTTTGATGAGGCGGCATCGGGAGAGTCAACGAACGGCATGAGGGTTCCATCGTAGTCCAGGAAAATCATACGATGTGCAGCACGTTTGGCGCTGGCTACTATTTTGGCATGGTCTTGGCTGGATAGTAGTTTGTTCGTGCGACCGGCCTGTAGTTGCTTGGTGTACGTTAACTGCTCGATCATATCCTTTGCCCAGCGCTGCAATGTGTACTGTGAAATGCGTTGCTGCATGCTGCGCATCCGTCTTTCTTGCTCACCCTTAGGCATAGTGAGAGCGGTTTTTATAGCGGCAATTAATGCTTGCGAGTCGTTCGGACTAACACTTATCGCTTCTTGCAGTTCGTCGGCTGCCCCTGTAAGCTCGCTCAATATAAGGACACCGCGGGCATACTGTTTACTGGCAACGTATTCCTTGGCGACTAAGTTCATACCGTCGCGCATAGGAGTTACGAGCGCGATATCTGCTGCCGCAAAGAGCGCTACGACTTGCTCAAAGGGTAGGTTTTTGAACTGATACGAGATTGGTGTCCAATCGACGGTACCGTAGCTGCCGTTAATGCGACTCACCGATTGCTCGATAGCGCTTCGCAGATCCTTATATGCTTGCACCTCGGTACGTGACGGAACAGCGATAATAATAAGGCTTACTTTTTTATGATACTTTGGGTTTTGCTGCAAGAAATCTTCAAAAGCACGTAAGCGTTGTGAAATGCCTTTACTGTAATCGAGGCGATCGACGGATAAAATAATCTGCTGATTCTTATAGTGATTGCGTAGTACAGTAATCTCATCTTTGACGGTCGGATCGACAAGCGCACTCGTAAATTTCTGGTAGTCGATACCAATAGGAAAGGCATCAACATGAACTACGTGACCATCGAGTGGGATCTCGCCATTATGATTTTCGTAACCTAATGTACGGAGCACGCTGCTCATAAAATAACGCGCATAGTCGTACGTGTGAAAACCGATTAAGTCAGCACCAAGTAATCCTTCTAGAATGGCTTGACGCTCTGGGAGCAGGCGAAATATTTCGTATGAAGGGAACGGAATGTGCAGGAAGAAACAAATAGAACTTTGAGGAATGGATTTGCGAATGAGTAAGGGCAGAAGCATGAGGTGGTAGTCATGCACCCAGATGGTCGCCTGAGGGCCAGCAACGCGACTGACAGCTTTGGCATAGAGTTTGTTGACCGCCTGGTACGCCGTCCAATAGTGGGTATCAAATTGGGCTACAGACTGAAAATAGTGAAACAACGGCCACAGCGTATCATTGGCGTAGCCTTCGTAGAAGTTTTTTATTTGGTCACGGCTAAGAAATACTGGCACACAATTGTCGGCACGTAGTTTACGGGTAATTGTGCTTTTTTCGGATGCCGTTAGGTCGTCGCTGGCAATGCCTGGCCAGCCAATCCATAGACGGCTGTCTGCATTTTTAGCGTCAAGAGAAGACATTGCTGTTGCTAATCCGCCAGAGCTTGGCGTAAACACTAGCTCGCCATTTTGTTTTGTAACGCTTACAGGTAATCGATTAGAAACAATAATAAAATCGTAGGTGCGTACAGAGTTTTTGGCCGCCGAGAAATCAGCATTCATTCTTCTGTTATTGTAGCTTATTCTTGTTTAATTGGATATACGAGGGCTTATTTGTTTTTGGTCGCCATTGCAGCCATCGGCAAGATGCCAAAGGTTAGCACGATGGCATAAATTACTGCGAAGCCGCACATAACGCTCGGGATGCCTACGATAGTTTGTGGGTTCATGGCGTTTACGATGCCCGTCGGCAATAAAAAGCTGAGCCACCCAAAGACCTGGTAAAGCAGTGCTTTGCGAGTGTAGATTTTAGCAGTTGCGGCAAAAAGGAGTGCTTGGCAAATGCCAAATATGAGCCAAGTGTAATAGTAGCCAAAGTAGATGCCACCAAGCTTAGGTGCTAGTTGGAAAATTGCATAGTTGCCGGCGCATATATGATCTTGAAATGCCGATGGGTGTAAGCCAAAAATTACCGCAAATGCAATTCCCGTAAGGTATGCGAAGCGAACGATCCAAGGAGAACCACGGCCCGATAAGGTACGAATGAGGTGAATACCGACAGGCGGTAACAGCGTAATGGCAATGTAGCCTATGCGAGACCATAAGGCAGCCGACCAGTGCGTTGCGCCGCAGACGGTAAATTCACTTAGCTGGAAGAGCGCTAGTAGCCCAAGCGTAGCTATGCCCAAGCGCACAACAGTGTTCATTTTATATCGAAATAGTGTGTATAAGAGCAACGAGACCTCAATGATGCAGGTAGCTATCATAACTGGTGGCGAAAAACAGAAAAAAGTTGTTTGCTTTTTGCGTAATGACATGCGCTAAGGATAGCACAATTGCTTGTTAGACATGACTTGTAAATAACGACAGCACGGCTTCGTGCAGTAGGCCATTGGTCGCAACAGCCGTAGTGCTAGCGGCTGTGATCGGCTGTCCATCTATTTGCGTAAAACGTCCGCCAGCTTCCTCGACAATGACCTTCAGTGCTGCAATATCCCACAATTTTGTGCTGGCTTCTACCATAACATCGATTTTGCCCTGAGCTAGCAAGTGATAACTCCAGAAATCACCGATACCTCGTGGCCATTGCGCTGTTTGGCTGAGCGTGACAATCCCATCAAGTGTGTTACTTTTGGCGAAATGTTTGAGTCCACCAAAGCTTGCATAGGCATCTGTTAGCTGAGCTGTGCTGCCAACATGGACACGCTCACCGTTCAGATAGCAACCCTGGCCCTTCTCGGCATACATACGCTCCTTAAGGATCGGCGCGTTCGATACACCCAATATGAATTCGCCATCTTTCAGCAGAGCAAGCTGCGTTGCAAATAATGGGATTCGGCGCATAAAACTCTTAGTGCCATCGATAGGGTCGATGATCCAGGTATAGCCTTGATGGTTTTTGAGATCAACTTTTTCACCTTCTTCTCCATAGAAAGTATGGTCCGGAAAGCGCTGTCTAATAGTTGTCTTAATGATTTCCTCGGCTTCTTTGTCGGCAATCGTAACCGGCGAGAGGTCAGCTTTTATATGGCTCTTTGCACCATGTTCAAGGTAATGAAGAATAACGTGCTCTGCCGCCTCAACAGCTTCGAGCGCCACAGTTAGATATTCTGATTTCATATCACTAGCGTACCACGCAGTTCTTTAGCGTACCACTACCTTGGATACCTCTTAAGGTTGCGGCATTTGCTACGAGCGGTTATTATGAGCCTAACAACTTTTGGGAGTAGCTGCCATGTCGAGTCCAGAGAGTCCAACTGCAAATAAGAAAAGCATCAGCATAATTGCTGCCATTAGCGCATTCGCGCTAGTGATGTTAGGGTCATACCTATTATTCGGGCATCCTAACAAAGAAAAGCATACTGACAATAATAAAGATAAGTCTTCGCTTAATGTCGGTGTTCAAATAACAGATAGCCCGGGTTTTAGCGAGCTCAACGACGGCCAGCGAAGTGGCTTTGATATTGATGTAGCAAACTACATAGTTAACAGCATGGGCAAGCACGCCAACTTTGTGCCTATTACCGTAAGCTCGCGCGATCAGCAACTCAAAGAAGGTTTTGTCGATATGGTTGTAAGTACCTACTCGATAACTGATGCTCATATCCAAAATGGCGTGATCTTTGCCGGCCCTTATATCCGCACCGACCAGGGCGTAATGGTTAATAGCGATAACACCACCATTCAATCTGTTAACGATCTCGAAGACAGAACGGTATGTGTTACTACTGGATCAACTACAGCCCTTAAGCTCGAAGAGTTCAAAAAGAGTGTACCGTTGGTTATTACCTATCGCGACACACTTGCCCAGTGTATTGCTGATATGAAAAGCAGTACCAATAATGTGGCTGCCGTTACGAGTGACGCTGTTATTTTGCAGGGATACGCACATTCCGACAATACGCTCAAATACCTACCAGACTTAACAATTCCAGGCGCATACGAGAAGTACGGCATTGGTATTTCCAAGAAAAATCCTGAGCTTTGTAAAAAAACCGCTTCGTTGCTCAAAGATTTCGTAAGTACTCAGTGGAATGCGGCCTTTACGGCTAACTTACAGACAGATAGTAGCCTCGCGAAGTCACTCAAGCCAGATCTTAATACTATCGATAGCGAATCCTGCAAAACCAATTAAGGAGAATGTCGTGGAATCTTCTCAAGAACACCCCACAGCTCATCACCCCGAAAAGCAAACTGGCCAAAAGCGCCTGTTCCGCACCGAACTCAAAGTAGCACTCTTTTTGGGCCTTTGCGTTGGCGCGGCAGTTTATCTGCTCCTCCACCTTGCCGGCAAACTAGGATCAATGGGACAAGAGGGCAGCAATGTCGCTCAGATTTGGAGCTTTATTATTGCCATCCTTGAGCTTGGCGCCAGCATTACAGCAATTGTTATTGCGCTTGTGTCACAGAAAAAAGATGGCCGAGTATCGCACACGTTGACTACAAAAGAAAAACGAGCAGTAGCCATTAAGAACAGGCCACGTTTTATCGTTGTCGGTGTATTTGCGGCGTTGTTGGCCTTTGGCGTGCCGCCTGTCGTTAACGCTTGGGCTTTTCGTCATGTTAGCAATCAAGATGTTACTAATAAGATTGAGCTGCGACACAATACGGGCATGGAGGATGGTGATACTGCCCAGGCAACACTACCGACAACCAAGCACACCAAGCTGCTGGTGACGTTCCGACTTGTTAGCGAGCAGGAGACTGGTTCTTGTGTGGCTCCGGCACGTATGAAGGTAGCAATATCTTACAATAGCAGCGATGGCCAAACACTCTACAATGTCGCGAGCGGTATAGAACAGCAGATTGCTCTTGGTGACATGAGCCAACCAGCCAAGTTAACGATCGACCTCAAAAATGACCCCTACTGTAAAGTAAGGGTCACCATTGGCTCCGCCAAATACCGCAACTAAACATCCCTTTAGCTCGCAGATGCTGTACTATTAAGATAATGAACCAACTTACAAAATTTGGCTGGACAACAAAGCTTTCTGAAACATGGGCGGAGTTGAACGCACAGAGTCTTCACCCGGCACGTGTGGTGGCCGATTTTGGTACGTCGCTAAAAATAGCACTTCCAGATATCCAGACTGCCGAACTTTCGGGCAAGCTTGCGCACTATACAAATCGCGATAATGTTCCAAAAGTGGGTGACTGGGTTGGCGTAAGACTTCTGGATAACGGTCCCGCTGTTATAGAACAAGTATTGCCTCGACGCAATGATATTGCCCGCAAGACCGCCGGCAAACGAACGACCAAACAGATTATTGCCGCTAATATAGATGTCGCTTTTGTTTTGCTGGCCCTCGACGATGATTTTAGCGTGGAACGCTTACGCAGGTTCTTGTATCAGCTTTCCATTCATGCCATCCGACCTGTTATTGTGCTTAATAAAGCCGATAAGACCGAAGCGATTTCTTCATATACGCAGCAACTAGAGGAATTTAACCTATCTATCATTATTGCGACCGCTACAGCTGGCACTGGTATCGATGAGATTCTGTCTAACATTCATCCTGGAGAGACTGCCATTCTTCTGGGTTCATCCGGTGTGGGTAAGTCAACTATTACCAATAGGCTCCTCGGCCGAGAAGCGCAGCACACACAGGCTGTTCGCGCATCTGATTCCACAGGTAAGCACACCACGGTTCATCGTGAGTTATTTATGTTACCTAACGGCGGTCTGCTTATTGATACACCAGGCATTCGTGAGCTACAACTATGGGGTGACGAGGGCGACCTCGACGAAAACTTTGACGACATTGCAACCCTAGCTAGAAGATGTAAGTACGCCTCCTGTAGTCATACCGATGAAGCCGGTTGTGCTGTGCAAGAAGCATTGCATTCGGGTGTTCTTAGTACCGCTCACTATGCAAGTTATCTAAAAATGAAGAGCGAATTGAGTGAACTCAAAGCTAAAAAAGACATACGAGCCCGCCACAATAATAAACGCTCCAAAAAAGTCATAGCCGACCAAACCAAAGACGCATTACGCGAAATGCGCGAAGACATTTAATAATTGTATTGATTGATGGGCCTAACACTCTTAACTCGTAAGATATTTCGTTGTAATTTTTTAAGCAATCCGATACACTGGTTAATTATTTAACGTACTTATTTGGAGGGTGGGGAAATGGCAACCAAACAAGAAAAAGTAGTAAAAAGTGCAGTCACTCGTGAGAAAAAGCGTGGCATTATACGAGAAGAAAGACACGTTCTTTATCTTCTTGTAGCGATTATTCTAGTCCTCTTATACTTATTGCTTGCACAGCACTACAGTTGGTGGCCATATTCCCGACCAAAATTAGGCACAGCATTTTACACTAATGTGTCCGCGCAGACTGCGATGCCAGAATCATCTACATCGACTGGTTCGGACGATGGCTCAAGCAGCTCAAACGGTAATGCGAGCAGCGATACTAATAGCGGTACCAGCAACAATGGCGGAAACGGGAGCTCGAGCGGCGGTAGCAGTACTGGCGGCGGATCCAATAGCGGTGGCGGAACCACAACACCATCTAGTGATGATTCAATCGCTGACCTTGCAGCCGACATTAATGTTGGTGACACCAAGACTTCAATAAGCGGCCAGGCAAACAACCTCGGTGAGCACTGTGCTGTGATAGTAAATGCTGTTGCTCAAACTGTCGGCAAGCAGGAAGTTTGTACATACTCCCAGGGCGATAAAATTGTAACAGTCACCTACTTAAACGATCGTGTTGTTAGCGCCTCAAAAACTGGTTTCTAACGAGTAACACTACAACTAGTTATCCCTAGTAAACTAGACGCGGTACACTAGAGACAATAGAGAAAGGGAAACCATGTGCCGTAATATTAAGACGCTATTTAATTTCGACCCACCAGCCACGGACCAAGAAATTCAGGCTGCTGCGCTGCAATATGTCCGAAAGGTCTCTGGTTACAATGCTCCTTCTAAAGCCAACGAAGATGCTTTCAACCGAGCTATAGAAAAAGTTTCTCAGATAACATCGGAGTTGCTCGCTTCTTTAACCACAGAAGCGCCGCATCATAACCGCGAAGAAGAAGCTGTCAAAGCTCACGAGCGAGCACTCAAGCGCTTCGGCTAGGAGTAGTAATGTGCGTTCTCTGCCGAGTGCGGACGCTACTTAGTGGCGATAACTTCTAATAGGTTATCGCTGTGCTGGGCAGGAATGGTG
>CAZZHV010000003.1:52780-55423 GCA_964654135.1 uncultured Candidatus Saccharibacteria bacterium | reverse complement strand
TAGTTGGCGTCGCGTTTTTCGAGCAATATCCAGGCCACAATCCAGCCTACGAATAGGTAGATGCCGAAAACTGCAGCGGATTTACCAAAGCTTAAGGCATTAGGCGTCACCGTGCCGTTACTCGTACCAACTACGTTGTTAAGAGCTGTAAATGGCAAATATTTAGAGTTTTCTTTAAGGAGCAAACCCAAAAGCGGCTCAATAGTACTCGGGAACAAGAAGATAGCCACGATAGCGCCAACTACCTGTCGCATAAGCAGGCCAAGCACTAAGCCAGCGATACCATACGACCAAGCATAGAAGAGGGTGCGCCAGATAAGATCGCCCCAAGCAACATGCTGTGGAATAAGCGTAATGTCTTTAATTCCGAGACCAAGGTACATACAACCAACCGCAAAAGCTAGGCCGATAACGGTAAAGGACAGCGAATAGCCAGTCACGGCCACAAACTTAGCCCACAGCACCTTGGTGCGGCTGTTGGAGCTTGTGAGCGTATACATGATGGTGTTGTAGCGATATTCGTGTGTAATGAGCAATGTCGCAACGATTGATCCAAAGATTGCCAGCACGCTTACAGAACTCAGAATTTCGTTCTGGAGCTTTCCTGGCTGCATCATGTTGTCTGCACCGCGCAAGCCTTCTACGTAAAACGAGAAGAAACCTGCGATAAGCATCGCCAAAATGCTTACAATATATGTTGATCGAATGGTAAAGAGTTTACGAAACTCAGATCGGATTGCCGGAATCATTATTGGTCCCCTTTCTTGCCAGTCTGCGATTGGTACTCTTGTGCGCCTGCAGTCAATTCTAGGAAGGCATCTTCAAGTGAAGCAGCATGGTTAGCTAGCTCCAAGATAGTAATGCCGCCGCTGTAAGCAATTTTACCGATGTCATCGGTTTTGGTGCCCTGCACGCTCAGGCCGCCGTTACTATCAATATACTTGAGGTTGGCTTTGTCGAGCAGGCCTTTGAGTGACGTAATATTGTTAGCGCGTACGAATACGCCAGAGTGAGAACTACCGTTGATAAGCTGATCAATTGAGGTGCTTGCGATAAGTTTGCCCTTACCGATAACAACAATGTTGTCGGCCATTTGCGACATTTCGCTCAGCAAGTGGCTCGATACAAAGACCGCATTGCCTTTGGCTGCATAGTCTTTGATAAACTGGCGGAGCCACGCAATACCTTCGGGGTCGAGGCCGTTAGCTGGCTCATCGAGCATGAGATACTTTGGTTCGCCTAAGATTGCTGCGGCAATACCGAGACGCTGGCTCATACCAAGGCTGAATTTACCTGGACGCTTTTTGGCAACCTCACTTAGACCAACTATATCGAGTACTTCATCGACACGTGCTTTTGGGATACCACCCGCAGCAGCCAATACACTCAGGTGATTGTGTGCAGTGCGTGTAGGATGAAAGGCCTTTGCTTCCAGCAAAATACCAACCGCCTGAGATGGACGAGTATATTCGTGGAGTTTCTTGTCGTCAAAGGTAGTGGACCCGCTACCGTTATCAAGGCCGAGCATCAAGCGCATAGTCGTAGACTTACCTGCTCCGTTTGGTCCCAAAAATCCGGTTACTTTACCTGTTTCTACATTGAACGATATATCATCAACGGCTACCTTCTTACGGTACCGTTTGCTAAGGTGTTCGGCTTTAATCATAAAACCTATTATACGCTAGACTTGGTGGGTAGACTGCAATATGTTCAGTAGTTCTTCAGTCGAGGTAGCATTCATAAGGTGTTCGCGAAGCTCTTTTGCCCCGTCGAAGTGGTTGATATAAATCTTGCAGAACTTATTAAGTGGTGCAATTTTACGCTCGCCATTTGGCCATGTCTCTTGGAACAGACGAATGTGTTTAGCAAAGAGATCCATGCGTGCGTTCTTGTCAAAATTGAGCCAAGGGCTTTCTTGAGCAAACGCATACGGATCCTGGAAAATACCGCGACCGATCATAATGCCGTCAAGGTTGTACTTTTCGGCGAGTTCCATGCCCTGTGCACGGTTCATAACGTCACCGTTGCCCACAAGAATAGTGTTAGGAGCGAGTTCGTCGCGCATCTTGCGGACTTCCCCAATAAGATCCCAGTGAGCTGGAACGGCACTCATTTCACGCTGTGTACGGCCGTGCAGTGTAAGCATTGGCAAGTCTTGTTTAAGGAGCAATTCGTGCCAAGTAAGGTCAACCTGCTTAAAACCAAGACGAGTCTTGACGCTAACTGGCAGTTTGCCGGCAGCACCTTCGCGCGTAGCTTGGATAATTTCGAGTGCTAGTGGACGATTTTCGATTAATGCGCTGCAGCAGCCGTTCTTAACAATAGTCTTGTCTGGACAGCCCATATTAATGTCGATACCGGCAAAACCCATTTCGGTGAGTTCTTTGGCCGTTTTGTAGTAATTTTCGGGTGTTTTACCCCATATTTGCACGATACACGGACGATCGGTTTGGGCGAGTTTGATCTTTTTGAGCAAACGCTCGCGACCAGGACTCTGCAAGCCATCCACGTTTACGAATTCTGTAAAAAAGAGATCTGGCTTTGCAGTATCAGCAATAACCTGGCGAAAAACGGTGTCAGTGACATCGTCCATTGGTGCCAGCACAAAAAATGGTCGTGGTAGTTCGTCAAAAATATTCATAG
>CAZZHV010000003.1:17540-52680 GCA_964654135.1 uncultured Candidatus Saccharibacteria bacterium | reverse complement strand
TCCATTGGTGCCAGCACAAAAAATGGTCGTGGTAGTTCGTCAAAAATATTCATAGCAATAATTAGTAATATTATGCCACATTTGCTATAAATTTGGTAGCAAATTAGCCTTTGCGAGTAGAGCTGGGGAATAGATAGCGGACTGCAACATAGAGCATTGCAGTAATTTGGCCGATAGTAGCAGTAACGACCAGCTTAAAGCTCCAGTCTTCCAGGTGAAAATGCCATGGCCAGTTAATGCCCTGGAAAAATGCCAAAATAAACACCAAGGCCGTTTCGATGCTTAAGAATTGAAAGAGGCGATACCAGGTATTGCGCTTAAGAGCTATATCCTGCTCAACGTCGTCATTCTTGAGTTTTTCGGCACGAGCAATTTCTTCGTTAATATCCATTGGTCGCGATGCCGGGGCTCCAGCAACCGGGGCGATAATGCGACGGTTGGTGAGCTCTGGTAGCGACTGATACAGGCGGGTTGACTCAATTGGGTGCAGCTTTTTGTCGGCCATAGGCTATCCGCTCACCAATCCTAGCTCAGCCAAACGAATGCTCATCGCAACGGGCGAAACTTTAAAAATCTTAGCCGTCTTTTGAATGCTGCTTGTCGCTGCCCAGGCTTTGTATACCAGGTTTGAAGGCATTAAAAGACTAGCAGCAAAAGCGTTTGCCTCTGTCTCGATCTTTTGGGTGGTAGCGTTATCCAGACGGAATAACACGTTGCCGTCGAGCACATCCTCGCCATCCATGATGCCCTTTTCACGGCGCAAAATATCTTTATGTAAGAAGTAATGAGCCAGTTCATGTCCCAACGTGAAATGCTGACGAATCGGGTGGTTCTTGATATTAATAAGAATGATGAACTTCTCCTCTTTGTAGAGGGTCGCGCCAGAAACTTCGTCGTCTTCTAGCTCAGCAAAATAGATCTCAAGGTCGTCAAATGACTCCTCTATGTTCTGATGTGGAAACGGCGCCACAGAATCTGGATTAAACTGCCGGGCGTACTCTTCGGCAAGTGTTCGAATTTGTGCTACTGTCATATATACCTCTACACTATACCCCATATTTTGAGCAAAAAAGAGCCACATGTCTGTGACTCTTTGCTGTTTCTGCTAATGTGTGCCGAAACACTTTTCGGCGAGGGTGGTTTTGAACCAATCCTTCGACTACATTGTAGCACTTATAATAACGCTTTGTCTGAGGTTATTCCCAACGGAAAACGCGAAATGCAATAGCGTAAACAATCACACCCCATAAGGCAACCAAGCCGAGCTGCGGTGCAACGTCAATCAAGGTCTTACCTTCGGTGGCAATCAGGCGAACGCCATCGATAACTGGTGATAATGGAATGAAGTTGGTTATGTTCTGTAGCCATTCTGGCATTAGGAAACGTGGGAAGAACGTACCGCTCAGGAACATCATTGGGAAGACCACAATGTTGGCCAATGGCGCTGCTTGACGCTCGTTTTTAGCCCAACCACCAATCGCCAAACCGATACCAAGGATCATAACAATACCGAGCGATAAGAAGATTGCCAGCGAGAAAACGTCACCGACGAGCTTGAGGTGGAAAACACCAATTGCTACTGCAAACTGGATAACCATGGTCAGTAAACCGATAACCAGCTGAGAAACCATGGTTGCCAAGAAATACTGCCAAACACGCAGTGGAGTTGTGTGCAAGCGGCGCAAGATACCCTGCTTCTTGAGTTCTGGGAATACGTTAATTGGGCCAAAGATACCGATACCCATAATAGAGAAGCCCAAAAGACCAGCAAAGGTGTAGTCAAATGACGACAAACTGTGGGTGTTGGTTTGTTTTGCGCTCACTGTAAATGGCGTCTCAGTGTGCACGAGTTTGCCATTAATGTCTTTAAACTGTGCCTCGAGAACTGAAGCCAATGCAGTACCAGCCTGTTGGTTGTTTTGCGTGTAAATAACCTCAGCATTACCTGATGGATACTTTGCGCCTTGCTTCATATCACCGAAGTTCTTGGGCAAAATGATAGTCGCATCAAGTTGGCTGCGTGACATTTTTTCGTTGGCTTGATCGAGAGTCTTAACGTCTTTGTTAACTTCGAACAATTTAACGTTCTTTGTTTTATCAACAAATTGCTTTGAAAATGTTGAGTCGGAGTGGTTGATAATAGCAACCTTAAACGATGTACCACTGTCCTTACCAAAGATACCGCCGAAGACAAACAGGAAGATTAGTGGGAAAAGTACTGTAAAGAAGATTGCTGTTTTATCGCGGAAGAAGCGACGAGTGTTAATTTTAACAAAGGTGTTAACTGTGTAGAGTTTGCGTTGCATATTAACCTCGGAGTTCCTTGCCGGTTAGATCAATAAATACGTCTTCGAGGTTCGCTTGTTCGACCTTCTGCTCTTTCTTAAAGCCACGACCAAGGAGTTGGGTAATCAGGTTGTGTGGCGTATCAAGAGAGATGATTTTACCGTTGTCCATAACAGCAATGCGGTCACAGAGAATTTCGGCCTCATCCATGTAGTGTGTCGTAAGAATAACGCTAATACCGCGGTCACGAACTTCTTTAACGAGGTCCCAGAGGTGACGGCGAGCCTGTGGGTCAAGACCGGTCGTCGGTTCATCCATAAAGAAAACTTTAGGGTTGTGAACAAGTGCCGCAGCAATACTAAAGCGTTGCTTCTGGCCGCCGCTAAGGTTCTCGACAAAACTATCAGCTTTTTCGCCAAGCTGTACATCGTCTAGGAATTCTTTGGGGTTAACCTTTTCGCCGTATGCCGAGGCAAACATTTCGATTAGTTCAGTAAGTTTGGTTTTATCTTGAAATGCTGGGCTCTGAGGCTGAACACCGATCATTGCGCGAATGTCGTAAGGGTTCTTAGCAACATCGACGCCGTCGATGGTTACTTCACCGCCGTCAATAGGCCGCAAAGCCTCAATCATTTCTAGCGTGGTTGTTTTACCAGCGCCGTTAGGGCCGAGGATACCGAAGATTTCACCCTTCTTAACCTCAAAGCTAATGCCATCAACGACTTTTTTGTCGTTGTAGGACTTTTGCAGGTTTTTAACTTTAAGAATTGGTTCTTGCATAGATTTCACTATAGCAGATTCTACGAGAGATGAGAGGGAGAAAACATAAAAACACCTCGGGAACAGTTACGCACCAAGGTGTTTTTGGACAAAAGTACTATTTGTCGCGCTTGACAGTCAAGAAACCGTTGCGTGGGTTTTCGTTCACAGAGTAACCTGCTGGCAAGTCGGTGCCTTCAGGACGCTCGTCCTTGCTGAAGTAGTAGATAGTCTGTTCTTTGCCACCGCGGAGGACAACCTTCTTTGAGTTGAGGTAGTATGTTACGCCCTTGGAGTTTGTGTGCTTGTATGCCATTTCTAGATTTTCCCTCTCTTATGGATTAGTAATGGTACCCCTACCATAACGCGCGCATTTTTCTTTTGTCAACAGTTTTTCCACGGGGGTAGTTGCATGTCATGCCGCTTATGTATTACACTTGGAATCATAATCACTCATAAAATGGGCGGGAGAACGAAATGGATTTTATGAACCGTAACGGTCAGAGCCAACAGCAAGGTCGCGCGGCTACTACCCCTGGAGTACAAGCTCCTCAACAGCATGCACCAGCTGCACCTCAGCATCACGATAATGGCAATGGCGGTAATTTTAAAAAGAGCTTTAGCTGGACTCGTGTGCCAGGCTGGCTACGTGTCGCAAATGTAATTTTATTATTTTCGATCACAGTACTCGCTTTGTCACTCGTTTTGCTCTTCCGAAGCAGCAATCCAAATGAAGGTAAGTACATTGTAGACAACAAATATCAGGCAGTTTTCCTAAATAACGGTCAGGTTTACTTTGGTAAAGTTACCGCTATGAACAGCAAGTACTTCAGCCTGCAGAACGTGTTCTACCTTAACTCAACAAGCAGCAAATCTGACGCCACCAAGGCTACAACCGACACGTCATCTAACAACTTTACACTTGTAAAGCTTGGATGTGAGCTGCACGGTCCATATGACCAAATGGTGATAAACCGCGAACAAGTTACCTTCTGGGAAAACCTCAAGGATGATGGCCAAGTTGTTAAGACCATTAACGAATGGGTCAAGCAAAACCCAAGTGGCCAGAAGTGTAGCACTTCAACTAACACTTCGTCGCAGAGCAGTAGCGACTCTGGCAGCGCACAGAACGCCGCAACATCAAGCTCAACCGGCACTAGTAGCAACGCTACAACCGGTACAACCAGCACTACAACTACCAACAAGAACCAATAGTTCTCACGTTAGTTAGCAAAATAGCCTCGGTCATCCGGGGCTATTTTCATGCACACAAGCCTTGGCACTATTCGCACACAACACGCCCGGTACATAGTTTGGGAGAGCAAAAAAGAATCGTCCGTTCGCGCTTAATTGTAAAAGGAAGGCCTCACCGAGAGACAATCCGCACGAAGGTAAAAGTGTGCTATATAAGCACGCTTTTAGCGAGCTCAGGACGTCTAGCGGTGAGGCCTTTCTTTTACGAGGCGAGGCGTTTGAGGATAAGACCTAGTGCTAGGCGCACAATCAACAAGAATGTGAAGAGTACGGTCAAAGCGAGCATCCAACCTGCGAAGTCGGGCGACCAAGTAGGTGACGCGAAGTCAAATTTATACATGCTGTCTGGCACTTTTTTTGCAGTTGCACCGCCGTGGCTAGATACATATTCTTCGATACATGGTATGCGGTTACGACCCGAGAAGTCGGTAGAGTCTTGCTGCTCACAATATTGTTGAGCCTGTGAGTACAAAGTTGTATTAGATGTAGCAGCCTTTTCTTGCTCAGCATCTTGTAGGCGTTGGTACGTGTACTTGAGCTGGATTGGTGGATATACAGAAGTATTACCAGCCGCTAAGCTCGTATTCATGTGTGAATTCACATACACTTGCAGTTTCTGTAGTGCGGCAACAACATCGGTATTGTTCTTGTCTGCTGTGTAAACTGCTTCGCGCAAACGACCCATTTGTTGGTTGTTGTTTCGGAGCGCCATAACACAGATAACACCGCTAATAATGGCAAGTGCGATAAGGTACCAAATTCTAACCGGTCGCACATACGTTGTCCAAATAAAGTGCCAGTATTTTTTATTCATGTATTGTCAATTACCTAAAGCTTTTTACAGTGTACCACAGTTTAGGCGTGCTACACTGTGTACATGCATATCTACTTCTCTGGAATCGGTGGCACGGCCATTGGACCACTTGCATTAATCGCTAAGCAAGCAGGCTACACAGTATCCGGCTCCGACAAACAAGATTCCCAATATATCGAATATCTTAAAAAACACGGCATTACCGATATTCACATCGGTCAAGAGCGTGATGGAATCGCCAAAATACATAGCGAACAGCCAATTGATTGGTTCGTGTACTCCTCTGCTATCGTTATTGAGAACCCAAACGCGCCTGAGCTAGAATTCTGCCGTGAGCAAGTTATTCATATGAGCAAACGCGACGAGCTACTCAACAGAATTATCGAAGATAAAAAGCTCAAGATGATCGCCATTGCTGGTACGCATGGCAAAACCACCACTACAGCTATGGTTATATGGCTCTTTAAGGAGTTAGGTATTCCATTGAGCTACTCTGTAGGTGCCAAGATTAGCTTCGGGGACATGGGCCAATATGTTGAGGGTTCTGAATTCTTTGCTTATGAATGCGATGAGTTCGACCGCAACTTCTTGGCATTTCAGCCACAGTACAGCCTCATTACAGGCGTTACATGGGATCACCATGAAATATTCCCTACCCGCGAGGACTACCAGCAGGCGTTCGTAGAATTCATTTCTCAAAGCAAGCACACGGTTCTATGGCAAGAAGATTACGAATATCTAAGCTTAGACAGTGGTGAAAGTGTCGGGGACGATCATTTGCATATTGAGCAAACTAGCAACCCACATATCGAGGAGTTGGCCTTGCTTGGCAAGTACAACCGCCTTGATGCTTGGTTGGCTATTCAGACTGTGCATCGAGCTACTAAAATATCTGTCGCTCAACTCCAAAAACATATGGACCGCTTCCCTGGCTTGCAACGTCGCATGGAAATGATTGCGCCAAACTTATTTACCGATTATGCGCATACACCTGAGAAAATCCGGGGAGCCATGAGTGCGGCACTCGAATATGCACAAGCACACAGCCAGAAGCTTGTCGTTGTGTACGAACCTCTAACCAATCGCCGACAGCACTTTATGATGGATGTCTATCAAGATTGTTTCGATGGCGCCGAAAAGGTCTATTGGATCCCCAGTTATTTAGCGCGCGAAGATCCAAATCAGCCTATCTTGACGCCCGAGGAGCTCATTACACATCTTAGCAATCCAGCAATCGCAGAACCGCGTGAGCGTAACGAACAACTAGCGCAGACAATCAAAAACCACCTTGCACAAGGTGATATGGTTGTTGGCATGGCCGGCGGTGGCGGCAACAGCCTTGATGAATGGTTACGCACCCAGTTCGTTAAATAACTAGATAGAACGAACGAAATATAAAATCATTAGCAACCCGATAGCGAGCCAAACCCATGGGTTTTGCAGGTAACGTGAAGCGTGTTTACGTGCCGCTGGCAAAAGATGTTGCGGGTCTATTCGCTTTGGTGTTCCTTCTGGCAATCGAGGTTCGGAATATTGCGGAGCGGTTGGAAGCGCTGGCTGCATTGGCTGTGCAAAAGATGGGTTCACCGCACCATTCATTGAAGCGGTTGGCTGTGGAATAGACGGAATCGCTGGTTGACCGCCCATTGGTGTCTGGGAGATTTGCTGATGGCTAGGTTCTGCAAGTTCTATAGGAGCATATGTAGCGTGCGTGTTCTGATATGGCGTGGCAGGAGATACCTGCTGCTCAAATACTGGCTGCGGTTGCGCATACTGTAGTGTAGGTTGCTCTGCCTGTACTTGGGGATCTGGTTGCTGAGAAATTGGCTGCTGAGGCACATCTACCGGAAGGGCTGGCGTTGGCTGCGTTTGCGGTTGATCGATTGGCTTTGGCTGTTGAGCCTGAATTGGGTGTGCCATCGCGTTATAAATAGGATTGCTCGCAGTTAGTGGTGTCTGGTCAATATGTGGCACTGGAGCAACAGGGGCAGCGTGTGCTGGCTTTTGTGGATCAACAGGTGTTGCCACGAGTGGCTGAGCGGCAGCCTGGCGGACTCCGGCTAGCGCAGCGCTAGCGCCTTGGTCGCCAACTTGTTCGGGCTTCTGTTCCTGTTGGAATGCTTGACCATATTGCTGCTCAACTACCTGGTCGAGTGCATTAAATTTCACATTGTACCAAGCTGGTACCTCTGTACGAGCTACCTGATGAGTAGGGTCTACGGGCTGTTCACCGCTTGCTTCAAGCGATATCTCACCACCGTGAGGTGACTCGTGCAACAGAATGTGTCCTGCTTTGCGGGGCACTTCACCATGACCAGGCAACCTACCGGCGTTACCGGCAAGGCCTTCATTCATATCAAACTGGTTACGTCGCAATGGTTGTTCCATAGTTTCAAATCACCCACTATGTAATCATAATTTTGACTAAATTTCAATCTGTTGCAATATGTACGGTCGCTGTTGCTATCGGTTGTCGCCCTGTCCCTTGATAACATTACGCGCTTTACGGCTAGCCAGTTTATCGGCATTTTGCTGCGCAATATCGCCAAACGACAAGCCAAGTTCATGTGCAAATACGGCAATATACCAGATAACGTCACCGAGTTCTTTGCTTAGTTCCCGGAGGTCTTCATCTGTTATTTTACCTTCGCGGTAAGCAACAATCTTCTTCCATTTTTCGATAACTTCGCCGGCTTCACCAGCAACGCCCATAGCAAAAATAGTTTTGTCCATTTCTGGATTTGCATGGTGGACGGCAGTTGTTAATGCTTGTGTTTGGTATTCATCAAATGTCATGGGATATTCCTATTATTTTATCTGGGCGGCACCCTGTCTTAATATTTCGAGGCCAGTATCAGTTAAACGAGCAATTGTTGACGGAGGACGATCACCGATATCACCACCATCAACATAAAAATCAATATGGTCGCCAAAGTATGCTTGTGCTTCGTGTAATGTTTGCGCTGGTGGCTCCCCAGGCTGATTTGCACTACTGGTAACGAGTGGTCCTGTTTGTTCGAGTAGTGAACGCAAGTTCTCGTCGGCGACTACCCGAAATGGGCTTTCGCCCACACCTTGGTGTAAGTGTTGCAGTTCGTCGCCTAATGGCAAAACAATGCTCAATGGTGCTGGCCAATAATCACGAATTCTATCGAGTAAAGCAGCGTCTAGCCCAAGATCAGCAAGCTGATCTACGCTGGCAGCAATTGTCGTGCCAGGCTTCTTTTCGCGGTGTTTTAAGGAGTATAGACGTTCGACGGCGCCAGGATTGGCAACACGTGCCACGATGCCGTACAGCGTATCGGTAGGCAATACACCAACACCGCCCATTTTTAGGCAACTAATAAGTTCGGGATCATGTAGTGAGTGAAAAACCTGCATAGACTGCCTCGTTATTTTTGCGTGTCAAAATAAATCATTGTTGCGAGCGCACAAAGCAAAATCATCGCTAGTACGGTCACTACAATAACACCAACTGGTGCATGAGGACCAGTAGAAACTGTCGATTCCTGATGCGCCTGCTCTTCGGCCTCGGCTGCGTCATCTTGTGGTGGTAATTCTACTGTCTGTTCGGCAGGTTTTTCTTCGCCTTCGTCGGCTGGTGCCTTGTGGACAGCTAATGCTTGAGGAGTTTGCACAGGCTTTGCCGGCTCTTCGACCGGGTGTTCTGCCGGTTTTGGTGCCGGCACAGGCTCTGCGGATACGGCAGTTGGCTCGGGTAGCTGTGTTGTGGTCGGCTTAGCTGATACCGACGCAGCAGCAGGACGTACTGCTGCTGGCGCTACGGGCCTTGGACGGGCGACGTCCATGACTGGCCGTGTTGGTTGGGGTGTTGTTTGTTCCATATCTTACTCAAATTGTATCATGCCGAGCCTAAATGGTAATGCTCGTCTTTGAGACTTATAAATTCTTCGCGGACAAGATCTTCCAGAACACTTTCGAGACGCTCATCAGCAATTTTTGTTTGAAGCATTTGTACACTCTGCTTCCCTGTTGTGCTGAGTATTTTAAGAATTTGGCCGCGAACCTGCCGCTTAGATCCATGAAATGCAGATTGTTTAGCATATGTTTTGCTTTGACGACTCATGTTGCCGACAGTTTGCTTAAGGTACGTGCCGTAATCCATGAGCGCCCAATGCCAAGTGCGCGCCGACCGACCTTCAATTGCATCGGATACAATGTCATCCATAATCTGCTGCAAAATTGGTAGTAATTGCTTGTCTGCGACATCTGCTTCATCAGCAAAAAAATGATGAATTAGCACGGTTCTGACGTTGGTTTCGATAAACGTTACTGGTCGATCAAATGCATACGCCACAATTGCACCGGCAGTATTTACGCCAATGCCGGGCAACTTAACTAATTCGGGGGCCGTTCTTGGAAAAACACCATTATACTCAGCTACAATCATCTGTGCCGCTTGCCATAAAAACTTAGCTCGACGGTTGTAGCCAAGGCCGCTCCACATCGTAAGCACATCTGCCAATGGCGCACTCGCCAAACTCTGCACGTCGGGAAATCGCGCCAAAAACTGCTCGTACTTAGGTATAACGCGACCAACTTGTGTCTGTTGTAACATAATCTCCGAAACCATGACATGATAGGGATCGATCTGTCCATTAGCATCAAGAATGCGCCATGGTAGCTCATTGCGACCATGCGCTTCGTAATACGCCCACACCGCGTCCTCGCATCTCCGTACGTCTGGTGTCATTGCTAATTATTATACGCGTAGGTGCTGGTCACGTCAGCGATTTTCTTTGGTGTGCCGCCATTAATCGAGATGACGTAGTTGCTCGCCACGCCATTTGTAGCTACTCGATACTCCAATACTGTGTCGCTGAGCCAACGTACAGGATAGGATAAGCCGCTTTGAGCCGTTAGCTTGGTATCTTTGCCGGTCGATTCATCATGAACGTACAGCACGCTTTGAGCTACGCTTGCATCAACCCAAGCGCTCTTGCCTTTGCCGCTTTCGACGTATGCGTAGTTTGGATAACTTGGAGGGGTAGAAATTTTAGACGCGCTGTTGCCGTCGGTGAGACTGTACCAGCCATCTGGCGCCTGAAGATAGAGGGTGTCATAGGAAGCATGGAACATCGACCAGACTTCGCTATCGAGTACCGTCTGGCGACCACTGCCATCGGGTCGTACTTTGTACAGAACAGCATCAGCTGAAGGATCGCTGCTAGAAACCGCATAGTAGATCATACCCTTCATACTCACCACGCTGTTAAACTGTGATGCGTTGCCCAGTTCATAGCGTTTATTTGTGGAGTAATCATAGCCGACAATATGGTATTTGCCGCTACCCGAAACACTCGTAGTCTCTTGGAAAATAATAGTAGTTCCGATCCAATCTACCAGCTGGATATGCTCAGCATGATCCACAATATTTGCAGTGCCATCATCGGTATTAATAAGTGTGAGAGCGCTCAAAAGATCGCCGTCGGCGTTGCGTTTACCGTCACGTGTTGAGACAAAAGCCGCACGCTTACCAGCATTATCAACAGCGAGGCTCATATTGCTTGTTTCGCTGCCCGTGCCTTTTAGTAAAACGGCCGCACCCAATCCGTCTACGTACGATGTCATAACGTTATATACGCCAGCCTGTTTGCTTACATAGACAGACTTAGTAGCCGGAACAAGGGTAACCGAGGTTGGCGTTGTTGATAGCGTGTTAACGGTAATACGCTCAGCCCTATAGCCGTCAGCGGAAACGTCAACTGCCATAGTTGTGCTATCGGCGCTTGCCACCGTTAGCGTAATAACACCTTTACTATCTGCATTAGCCGCAGCATCACCACTAGCCGCCTGAGCATTGGTAATGGGCTTGCCAGTTACATAATCGGCGGGCTTAATAATATACTTCACGCCAGTTGGATCAAGCGTAAAGTCGCCCAACGGGTTACTACCCCATCCAATCGTAACGTCTTGTTTAACAGATGAAAAAGCCACACGCTCAATGGCTAATTTGTGCGGCCCAAGCTTAATACCGGAAATTTGAGCAACACCCTTACTGTCGGTTGTTGCCTCCTGGTTATCCAGATGCACGTGTACGTTCTTGAGGGGCAACTGCGTACCCTGATCCATAACCCTTACGGACATGCGACTGCGCACCCCGGCCTTGTTAAGAACATAGTAGCGCGACGTCGGTATACCAAATGCGGCTGCGATGCCCGCAATAAGCAAAAATAACACTGTGTTACGAAGCCATTTACGGCGCCAAAAACCACGTTTTTTTGGTTCTTCCGGCTCTATTTGCTCAGGTTCCGCATCCTCGAGAACAGTGTCGCTTTCTTCTTTAAGAATTTCATCAACGACTTCGTCGGTTTTTGCGTCCTCAATAATCGCATCGGTATCGGGCGTTTTGGTTTGTTTTTTCGACTCATCCGCTTTTTTGGAAGCTTTGCGTTCCGCGAGCGCCCCACCATCTTTGGTGTGTACCGCTAACTGCGTAGCAAGATCATCGGGTAGTTGCGGTGCCGAGGTTGGCTCAGCGGCAGAACTGCCGCTGGTGTACGTAGAATGCTTGAATGCCATATAGCTTTAGTTTAGCAAGTCACCCCGTAGTTATGCTAGAGCCCGCCGTAACCGTAGCCATAGCCATAGAACTTAACGTCTGGTTTGTAGTAGTTAGAAATCTTATGCGGTGTGCCGCCGTTTACAGACATAATGTACAGCTCGCTTGAGTTCTTACTTACGAGAACATATTGCTCTGTGTACCAGCCGTATACTTCGTAGTCACTGTCCTTAAGAATCTGTGAACCATTCTTACCGTCGTGGTCACCAACGAGAATCGTACGCTTGCCATCCCGGAACTCTGACCACAAAGTCTTATTTCCTGAAGGAGAGTAGAGATATGTTGGGTAGCTGCCGCTGTTAAAGGCATCAATTGTTGTATTTGCAGCTGTTACTGCGCCATCTTCGTATTCATAAAAAGAGTATTTTGATGTTGCGGGTTCATAAGCGGCAAAGTAAATACCTTGGGGTTCATAAGGTGCAGCCTGTAAGCTGCTCACAGCCTTGGCATCAAACGTCTTGAGGTCCTTCTTAGTTTTACCGTCAAAGCTTGTCAAACGAATTGAGTTAGTTTTGCCAGCTAATTTGTCGTAGCCATTATACGTGCTCCATGTAACCGCGTACACGAGTCCCTTGTCGGTGATATATGTATAGTTAAAGTTTTGGTAAGCGTTGTTTGTTGCATCACCCTCACCCTGGGATTGGTCAAGAATAGTTATCTTACTGGTTTCAGCGTTGTAAGCTTTCTGGGCTACATGATTATTATCGTAGATCTGCCCTTTTCGGGTAACACTATAGATGAAGTTATGTCCGCTCCAACCGATAGCTCCAAAGCCAGCCGAGCCTTCGTCGATAGTCGTCATTTGGTCGGTAGAGGTGTTAATCAGGAACAGTTTGGCGTACTCGCCGCCATCGCGCTTAGACAAAAGTGCTAGATATTTCCAGTCGCGTGATGCAAGCAAAACCGTATTGCGCGTGTCTTCTTTGCCTGTACCTGCAGCAACAACTTTACGATTTGTGCCATCCAGATTTGTCTTTACGACATCAAGCTTTCCAGACTGGTTGGAAAGGAAATAGGTACTACCGTTTGGCGTTAAGCGAACAGTGTTAGCGACAAGCGTCTGGGTAGTTACTTGAACTGTTGCCTCAACTTCGCTGTAACCATCGGCGTGCACCATAGCCATAATACTCGGCTTTGTGGTTGGTAATACAAGTGTTAAGCGACCATCTTTGTCGGTTTTACCTTCGGTATTGGCTGCCATGACAACGGCATTCTCAATTGGCTTACCGGTAATACTGTTAAGTACAACCACAGGAACTTGGCGGCCTGTAGCCTGCAGATCAACCATAACGCGATCTTTTGGCTTCAATATCGGTGCGACAGTGGTCACTTTAGCGGTTTTGTAGTAGGTCTTTTCGATAGTCACCTGCGTTGTGCCAATTGGTACTTTAAGATCAGCCATACCCTTGTTATTGGTCTTTGTGGTCACATTCTTTGCCTTAACGGTAGCACTCGTGACAGCCTTATGGGTTTGGTTGTCCATAACTTCAATTGAGATTGTTTGCTTAAGGAATAGGCCACCGAGCTTGTAGCGAGTCCAAGGCACAGCAGCAAGCACACCAATAACAACAATGAGCGATAGGATTGTTACCCAAACCTTGTGGCGCTTGCACCAGGCCTTAAAACGAGCGCCTTTGCCCATGTGATTTGATACAACTGGGCGGAATTGAGGCTGCTGAGGCTCTTCGACTTCACTAGCCTCATCTGTTTCAGAAGATTCGGGGCTATGTTCGTCTTCGGCAGCTATTTCTTCGGGAGTCTTAAATGCTTCCTTGTCGCTTTCGTCTGTATCTTCGCCGCTCTCCAACAAAGGAACATCTTTGGTACCTTCTGCTGGCTCGTCGGAAGTTGTTTTAACAGCAGGCTCGGTTTCTTCGACGGATGGTTTTTCGTCGGTAGATTCTGCTCCATTAGCTTTTGAGGCCGCAGGTTCACTTTGCTCTTTCATAAACTCATCAAGGGTCGCTGGCTTAAGTTCCGGCGTATCACCAGGGTTTTCTGATGGCTGCTCAGACCCCATAGCAGCTGGTTTTTTATTGGGCATGACGCTTATCCTTTATATTTACTGAAAGTCTACCAGAAATTGGCTTCTGCAAATAGCCGTATTTTTCGTCTTACAGAGTGCCGTGTACAATAAGAAGATGTCTAAAGTAGAGATGACCGCCCAAACAAAACAAGAAGCAGCCGCTTATTTGGCCGCGCACGATCCCATACTTGCGCCTGTTATTACACGAGCTGGCCTGTGCCGCATTGAGCCACACCGCGATTACTACAGGGCACTTGGTGATTCCATAATTGGGCAACAGCTCAGCGTTAAAGCTGCAGCTAGTATTAAAAAGCGTTTCCGCGACCTCTTTGACGGAGCATTTCCAGAGCCGCAAGCTATCCTCGAGAAATCAATAGACGAATTACGAACAGCGGGCCTCAGCAATGCCAAGGCAAAATATATTCAGGACTTGGCACAACATATTATCGACAAAAAAATTGACTTTGCGGATATCGACGAATTAACGAACGAAGCAATTATAAAAAAGTTAACAGACGTTAAGGGCATTGGCGAATGGACCGTCCATATGTTTTTAATGTTCTGCATGGGACGCACCGACGTTTTAGCCACTGGCGATTTGGGTATCCGCAACGGTATTCGAACACTTTACGAACTTGATCATTTACCTTCACCTGCCGAAATTACTGAAATCGCCGAACGCAACAAGTGGCATCCCTACGAGAGTATTGCCTGCTGGTATCTCTGGTATTCGCTCGACAACAAGCCAATGTAGCTATTCGAATATCGAGAGACCCTGGTCGATTAACGCCATGCGGACATGCAAACCGTGCTCAACCTGATCAAAGTAAACTGCGCGAGGATCGTCATCTATAGAGTGCTCAATCTCACCGACTCGCGGCAATGGATGCATAATAATAGCATCATCTTTCATTACCTGGAGAGCCGCCTGTCCAAGAGTAAATTCGGAACGCAAATTTGGATCATGCAATCGTTCTTTTTGTAAACGCGTCCAGTACACGACGTCGGCCTCGCGTAATGCACCAAACATGTCATCTGTTTCATTAAACGACGTGCCCACCTCGTCTAAATGATCTCTAATGTCGTAGCCAATCTGTAAATCTGGTGTTGATACAAAACTAATATGATTATTCTCGTACATACTCAGAAGTAGTGCCAGGGACCGCGCCGTTCGGCCATGCGCTAAATCGCCACCAATAACCACGCGCAGATCGTTTAATCTGCCTCTTTCTTCCTTGATGGTACGCATATCAAGAAGTGCTTGTGTTGGATGCTCACCTTTTCCGTCACCGGCATTAATAATAGGCACCCGGCTCACAGCTGCCGCTTTTTCGGCCGCGCCCGTTTCGTGATGGCGCATTACGATTAATTCGGCGTATTTATCAATGGTTCTAATGGTATCCTCTATAGTTTCACCCTTGGCTGCTGACGAAAATTCGCGGGCATTTTCGGTGCTAATTACACCGGCGCCAAGACGCTGCGCTGCAGATTCAAAACTAAGACGAGTGCGTGTTGAGGGCTCATAAAACAGCGTTGCTACCATAAGTCCAGCGTGGCGGCCGGCAAGTTCACGTTTAGTACTTCGGGAAGCTAGTGCATCGCGCATTGTATCGGTGTGTGCAAATAATCTATCGAGTTGGTCTGGATTGGCCTGACGCGCCGACAAGACATGTTCTATTTGTTTCATTGTTCCCTCCTTATTTTTTGCAAAAGAAAATCCCCTAGAGACCGAAATCTCTAGGGGACGACATGACCAGGTTTTACGCCGGCTAAAGTCATGCGGAAGTCCTGATCATATTACGCTCGAGTATATCGAACGTACACACATGTGTCTATATGCTTATGGCGTTAGGCGGTTGATGTCGCGTGGGAAGAGCGTTGCTTCCTTAACGTTGTTGAAGCCAAGCATCTTTTGGGTAAGACGTTCTAGGCCAAGACCGAAACCACCGTGTGGCGGCATGCCATACTTCATGGCTGTCAAAAGCGGCGCAAAACCTGGGTCGTTAGGGTCGCCGTGGGCAAGTTCTTCGAGCTGCTTCAAGACAACTTCGTAGCGGTTTTCGCGCATACTACCAGTGGTAATTTCGACGCCGCGGAACAAAAGGTCTACGCGATCTGCGATCTCTGGGTTTTCTTCGTTTGCCTTGTGGTAAAACTTCATTTCCGAAGCTGGCCACTCGCTCACGAAGACTGCTTCTGAGCCAAGGTTTTTCTTGGCGTACTCGCAAATCCATTTTTCTTCGTCTGGGCGAAGGTCTTTCTCGCCAATAGTGCTGGTACCAGTCGCCTTGGTATACTTCTCGTGAATTTCGGCCATTGAGATAGTTGGAATTTCGGCAGTCATTAGTGGCTTAGTAGCGTTCCACTTTTTGAGCTCTGTTTCGTGAGTTGCCCACACAGTGTCACATACTTCGTTTACCATGCTGCTAAGGAACTTCTTGAGGTCTTCGAGTGAGATGAAGCCCATTTCACCGTCGACAGAAGTATATTCGGTCATGTGACGAGTTGTAGCGCTTGGCTCTGCACGATACACTGGTGCAATTTCGTACACGCGCTCAAAAACGCCGACCATCATCTGCTTGTAAAACTGCGGACTCTGCGCCAATGTGGCAGTCTTACCAAAGTAATCGAGAGTAAATACTTCCGCACCACCTTCAGTTGCCTCTGCCAAGAGCTTTGGCGTGTGCATCTCGGTGAAACCGTGGTCATCAAAGTGTTTGCGGATAGCCTTGCCAATGGTTGATTGAATCTCAAAGACGGCGCGTTCCTGAATGTTGCGCAAGCCTACAACACGGTTGTCGAACAGCGTATCCAAGTTTTCTGGCTTGTGGGGGATTGGCTTGTCGATTTCGATTGGTGTTTCGTCGGTTACTGGTACAAGTACTTCGAGTACAGCATCGTGAAGTTCAGCACCACCAGGTGCACGCTCTTCTTCGACAGCGTTACCTTCGATACGAACAATTGTGCCGAGTTGCATGCCACGCAGCTTTTCAACTTCGTCTTTGTCCTTAATAACAATCTGCACGAGACCAGCGCGGTCACGGACGTTGATAAATGTAAGGCCGCCGAGGAGGCGCTTTTTGTGCAACCAGCCTTCAACGAGGATTTTTTCGCCAATGTGGCTGGCGACGTCTTTACTTAAAATTCGCATAGATTTTCTCCTGATTTTGCTAGTGTCGTCGGCTGAGTCGCGGGTCATTAACAAGCGGCGCCCGCCGTGTAAGTGGCGTCGCTTAGACCCGAGAATTCATATTTGATTGTGCTTCAATCATGTTATCCACAGTATACCACCCCTGTTGCAACATTACTAGGCCTTCGGTTTTTCGGCTGGCTTCTCAGGCTGAACAACGACTTCGGGCTTGTCGGCCTTGGCGTGCATTTCGCTGTTGGCTTTCTGGTGTTTTTGGTGATCCTTGGTTGCCTGTAAGTGAGCCACAGCACGCATATCGTCATAGCGGTCAAATTCGTCCACAATCTTGTGGCCAATAACCTGCTCCAGGACATCTTCGATAGTCAAAATACCCACAAATTCTTCGAAGTTATTCACCACAATAAACATATGGTGCTTAGTTGTTAAGAACGCGTGTAGCGCTTGCTCCAGAGTAAAATCTTCGTGCACGTAGTACACGTTGGTTTTCATGGCGCTTTTTACGTGACCACCCTTACGAGCATTTACAAGATCACGCAAAAAAAGCGTGCCCACAATTTGGTCTTCGTTGTCACCTTCATATACAGGGAAACGAGAATGGCCACTGTCATGCAGTTCATCCATCATAATCGGACCAATGGTGTCAGCAGCGTTCACCATGCGAACAGCTCGGCGCGGGATCATGCAGTCGCTAATTACCTTTTGGCTGTAGGTAAGTGCATGCGCAACCAATGATAGTTCTTCGTTAGAAAAACGGCTATCTGTTTGGTCTTTTTGTTTATCGAGCAGTGCCAGAAGATCTTCGCGTTCGTAAAGACCGGTGTGCACAATAACTGGTCGATGTGCTGCTACGTAGCTAGAGATGCGACCGAATACTGGCTGCAAATGCGCCAATAACCACGCAACGGCCGGGGTAGACCACACCACAATACGAACACCAATCTGCGTTACTTCGCCGGTTGGCATCCAGGCAAATCCGTACCCAATAATGAGTACTTCGAGCACAAATGCCAAAAATGGCGGCACGACTTGCGACATTATCACAAAGCTGGCAGCCGTACACAGCACAATAATTACCCATAATAATAAGGACAAGCTGGCGCCATAAGCGACCGCTCGATATAACACTCGGGCCAAGGCATCTCCGGCACGAGCTTGGCGTTTTAACTCTTTAGCAGGAACAATCGCATAGGTTTTACGCAGTGCAACAGCCAGGAGTGCCAAGCCAGCCAGTGCAAGCGCAACAAGAAAACTAATCATATGTACATCTTACGATTGACTGGACATTTTTCAAAACAAAGCACATGCCAAATGCACTATTCGTTGTATACTGGAGACATCAATTAGGAGTGTTATTAGACATGGATAAACGTTTCTGGGGAGTTATTGTCGCAATCATCCTCATTTTTGTTGGCATTATTGCTTTTTCTAACAAAGATAAGGATGCAAGCGGCAGCCCGTCCAACCACACCACAGGTAGTAATTCAAAAAATGTAACGCTCGTAGAATACGGCGACTATCAGTGTCCTGCTTGCGAACAGTACTATCCTGTTGTAAAGCAAGTTATTGCTAAATATAAGGATGACATCAAGTTCCAGTTCCGCAACCTGCCGCTGACACAAATCCACCCTAACGCTTTCGTTGGTGCCCGTGCAGCCGAAGCCGCAGCAATGCAGAACAAGTTCTGGGAAATGCACGACCTCCTGTACGACAACCAGAAAGCCTGGTCTGAGGCAGGTAAACCAACCGACTACTTCAATGATTACGCCACCCAGCTCGGTCTTAACCTTGATCAGTTCAAGAAAGACTACGCTAGCAGCAAGGTAAACGGCACTATTAATGCCGACATTGACGCCTTTAATAAGACTGGTGCTGCTACGCAGACTCCAACCTTCTTCCTCGATGGAAAGCGTATTGATACCGATTCAAACCTCGCTTCATTCGAGAAGCTCTTGGACGCCGAGATTGCCAAGAAAAACTAGCAGATTATATCTGTAAAATTAAAAATAAGCCCTGGATTTCCCAGGGCTTATTTTATTGTTCAGCGCTCCCAAAACGTAAAACGACTTCGCTTTTCCGAGTACTAGTCTCTCAGGTTAGTACTGAATGTATTCGCGCCATTCCGGGCGATTGATAACAACATCAACGCGCGCAGGTCGCGTGTTGATTACTTTAATTTTGACCGGCATGATACCTCCAAAGCAAAACTAAACCACGATTTTGGTGGCAAGTAAGCTTCATTTTGTTTTTAAATCTTTGTTTGTCTCTCGCAATGCAGGGTCTCTATCCTGCAGACATAAATGTCATTGTAGTAAATACGCTTACGCTTGTCAAATAATTACGCGGCAAGTGCAAAGGTGCCAAACTTTTGACGCTGTTTTGCCTTGGGCGACTTAAACTTAGTCGGATCAATTCCCTTGTCGAAGATGTTCTGACAGCGACTACAGACATCACAAGGTCCAATCTTGGTCTTACCCGGTCGAGTCGGACAAGCCTCTACACGACAGATGCCGTTTTTCCATTTCCAGGTAGATTTCTCGTTAAGCTCAATACCGGTAAGGTCGGCAGCTCGCTCGCTCTTTTCCAAACCTTTGTCCGTAGAAGTATTGGCATCTTCGCCACCTGAGCCACCACCACACGCAGTCGTGACCGCAACTTCATGGCCAACAGCGGCCAATAGTGCAAACTGCAATTGATCACCAATATCGTAAGCATGACGTGCCTGATAAATGATCTTCTCTGCCTTAGCACCAAACACACTAGCATCGATAGAATCGTCACGATAAGCGCGCTCCAGTGTATGACGTTTAACTAAGTTATACATCTTAGAAACAGCCTGTGCTGGCGCCATTTTGCCAGACTTAAGCAGATCGGCTACGACCTTATCGGTAATGTCACCATACTTATCCGCTCGACGCATGCAGGCATCGGCATATGTTTCGTAGGCTTGTTTTGGCTGTTTAACGCCAAAGAAAGTGTCGCCAACATAACTATCGTAGAGTTCGACAATACTCGCCACACCATGCGGCATAAGAGTCTTTGGAATAAGCAATGGTGTCGCTAGCAAGTCTTCGGCATCCATGAGCTCTGCGCTAGCAATACCAAAGTCTGTATACATCTTACGGAGTACATTAAGGTCGTAGCGGTTGTGAGCGCTAGTGGCAATTTTGGCGTTATTGGTAGCCGCGGACTGTTCAGGATCTTCCGAAACTGCATCCATACCAGCCACAAAAGCCGATTCAGTTTTTACCCTGCCGTCTTCAACGGTTGTTGCCTGAAAAACAGAGGTCATAGTATGCACAAAATAGCCACGCTTTTTGAGGTCAGCGACAGATTGCTTGTCGGATGGGCTCGAAAACACCACAAACCAATTATCTTCGAGCGCGCCCGACTTAATCGAGGCTTCAGTTCGCTGCCAGTTAAGCGCTTCTATCTCGGAACACCAACGAGCATGGGGCGAATGATCTTTCATGGCATGCCAAGCGTTGCGGTGAATTGCGTCGTAGGTGTGATTGTGCTGCTTAAGATTTCCCTGTTCATCCAGTTCGGCAGCAATACGCATAATATTGCCTGTTTTGAGCAAAGTCTCAACCACCGTTGTATGAGCATTAATGCGAATAGCCGCCAGCGCTTCTTTATCACCAGTCTGGGCTTTTTCGATAAGCTCCACAAGGGTTGTCTGTTCCTGTTGAGCAGTTTCCGCCTCAACGGTTTGCTCCATACTGAGAGCACCAAGCCATTGCGTATGACGCTGGTGTACGAAAGATTCCTGATCGAGGCTCGGCACAGCAACAACATCAGTCGACTCGTTGTCGACCGGTCGTTCCAGAACCGCAGCCAATCCCCTCATACAAAAACACCCGCTTTTTGTTAGTCCAAGCAGGTGTCTTTAAAAGGGTTCCACCGCCGTTGGTGGGACCTTGGTTCCTGCTCGGGATACCTCCTCGCGATGTATCGGACTCCCACCCATAAGCGGTCACCGTTGCGGCACAGTGTACGAGTTTCACGTACTTCCCATCACGAAAGGTTTGATTATTAAACTAGTGGTATTGTAGCATCCATAAGCACCATATGTGTGGTGTTATTTTGGCTACAAGGCCGCTACTTCTTCGCGTTCAGACACTTCATCTGTGGCCTGAGCTTCGAGGGTTGCCAAACGCGGCGCAAAGCGCTGTGCTTCTTGCTCAAGTCCAAAAGTTTCGAGCGTATCTATAAGACTACGTAACTGATCGATAGTAGTTTGTGCAAAATCTTGGGCAGTTTCGTGCTGTTTAAAAAGGCGTTCAATTTTAGCAACCAACCATTGCTCTTGATGAGATTCCGAGGGAGCCTGCTCGACAGCTATTTGCGTAGCAGATCGCGCCACCTCAAGGGAGCGAGCTTTGCCGTCCCTGCGCAGCAGATGTCCGCGTTTGATAAGACTGTTTACATGGAGTGCTACCGTCGCTACCGACGTGTAGTTAAGGCCAACCATTATTTCGCGGTAACTTGGGCTGTACCCATGCTCCGCAATAAAGGTTTCGATAAATTCGAGAAGTTCACGTTGTTTCTTTGTGGGTCGTACTTGTTCTATGCTCATAGTAGTATCGTCCTTATTACCATCAGTATAGCGCTAATCTTGTATTTTTAACACCAATGATGATGTTATTTAGTACGCGCTAATGTTCTATTGGGTGGGAAGGTGATACAATCGAGTTATCTCATGAAAAACAATGCCTCACTGATCTATAACGCTTGTCTGATCGTAGGTGATTTCCTGGCGCTCGTCGCCGCCTTCGTTGCAGCATACATTCTCCGTGTTAAACTTGACCCCCGTCCACTTCTCGAACCAATCCACGCGCTTCCTTACCTGGGTATCTTTCTAACCGTTCTACCGTTCTGGCTCCTTATTTTTGCTTGGCTTGGGCTGTATAACTCACGCATTTACGAAAAACGCTTTGTTGAATTTGGTCGCCTACTTGTAGGATCGTTTATTGGTTTGCTGTTCTTAGTATTCTGGAACTTTGTTTCTAAGACTCCTATTTTCCCCGCTCGCTTAGTACCTATTTATGGTTTCACCATGGCCTTTGTATTCCTTATTATCTACCGCAACTTGCTTCGTTACGTCCGCACTACATTATTTAAGTACCACATTGGTCTCACGCGCGTAGTCGTTATCGGTAACACCGCGATAACTAACGAAATTGTAGACACCCTTATCGACAATCATCGCAGTGGTTACGAGATTGCGGCAATTGTCTCTAATAAGAGTGGTGTGCACAAAGGCAGTATTCCGACATTTGCAACTTTTAAGGATTTCCTGCAAAGCAAACCACAGGGTCTGCATGGCATTATTCAGACTGAACTATTTACGAACGAATCCAAAAACGCCGAAATTCTTACCTACGCCCAACAGCACCATGTAAATCTACGCTTTGTGCCAGGCAATACCGAGCTATTTGTTGGCAACATCGAGGTTGAGCTCTTCCGTTCGTCATTGCCAGTTATTGTGGTGCGCCAAACTGCCTTGTTTGGTTGGGGCCGCATTATAAAACGCCTTACCGATCTCTCGGTAGGCGGCCTTATGCTTTTGATTGCTTCACCGTTTATGGTAATTATTGCCCTGCTTGTTAAGCTCTCGGATGGTGGGGCTGTTTTCTTCCGCCAAGCAAGACTTACGCGATTTGATCGTGAGTTTAAGGTGTTCAAGTTCCGCACCATGAATGCCACCTATAATGGCCTTCATCCCGAAGAAGCTTTCGTTAAAATGGGCCGTCCAGAGCTCGTGAAAATCTATCGTGAAAATGGTGATCAACTACCAGGCAAAGACCCTCGCATGACTACTATCGGCCGTTTCCTGCGTGCCACCAGTCTGGACGAAGTACCGCAGCTTTTCAACGTTATTAAAGGCGATATTAGCCTTGTCGGGCCTCGCGCGCTTATTCCACAGGAGCTTGCTGCATACAAAAAACGTCACGCTATCCTGAGTGTTAAATCTGGCATCACTGGCTTGGCTCAAGTTTCTGGTCGTCGTGATATTAGTTTTGAAGAACGTCGTAAGCTCGACCTGTATTATGTCCAAAACTGGAGCCTCTGGCTCGATATCGTGATCCTCGCCAAGACGCTTCGCTCAGTGCTCGCCCGCCAAGGAGCAAAATAATGGCCGAGAACAAGCCACGGGTTGCCATCGTCCACGACTGGCTCGTTGGCGGTGGCGCCGAACGTGTAGTTTACGAGCTGCACAAACTCTACCCAGATGCGCCGATCTATACCTCGTACGCTACTAATGAATGGCGTCAAAAACTCGATGGCAAAGTCGTAACTGGCTTCTTACAAAAATGGCCATTCGGGCCATTGCGCAAATATGTTGGCTTTTTGCGTATTTGGTGGTTCACGCACCTTGACCTAAGCAACTACGACCTCGTCATTAGCAGTTCAGGCAACGGCGAAGCCAAAGGCATTAAAACGCCACGTACAACCACGCATATTTGCTATTGTCACTCACCCACGCATTATTATTGGCGCCACTATGATGTTTACATGAAAAGCCCTGGCTTTGGTGCATTCAATCCGCTAGCTCGTCTTGGTTTGCGCCTACTCATTAGTCCGCTTCGCAAATGGGATCTTAAGGCAGCGACTCGACCTGATTATTTCATAGCTAACTCTACGCACATTCAAGCTGACATTAAGAAATATTACAAACGGGATTCTGTTGTTATCAATCCACCGATTGATGTAGCACGATTTACAGTTACCAACCCGCCACAGCGCCGTGGTTTTGTAATTGCTGGACGACAAGTGCCCCACAAGCATATCCATCTGGCAATTGAAGCTTGCAACAAACTGGGCCTAGAGCTCAGAGTTATTGGTCGTGGCCCAGAACACGAAAACTTACGCAAAATTGCAGGTCCGACCATTACATTTTTAAACAATGTTTCTGACGCCGAAATGGGCCAGCAAATGGCTAGCGGCGAAGCATTTATTTTCCCATCGTACGAAGATTTTGGCGTAACTCCGGTAGAAGCTATGGCTGCAGGTACCCCTGTTATTGCCTACGACAAGGGCGGTTCCCGCGATTATGTTATCAACGGTAAAACTGGCATTTTCTTCGAGGAGCAGACAGTCGAAAGTCTTGTTGCAGCACTCAAAGATTTTCCCAACCATACGTTCGACCATGCAGCAATTGCCCAAGCTACCCAAAAGTTCTCGCCAGAGGCTTTTGACGTACATATGACAGAATTTATTTCCACCACGATGCATTAATTTTTCCAAAGGAGGATACTATGTGCGGTATTGTAGGTTATATTGGCGGCAAAAATAACGGAATTAACGCCGTTATTGGCGGACTGCAAACACTTGAATACCGAGGTTATGATTCAGCAGGAATTGCGTACATAGATCCTAAAAAACAGGCCCATGTCGTTAAGCAAGTTGGGCAAGTTAAAAATATAACCGAGACAGATGAACCGCTGCCCAAGGGCGGCATTTCTCTGGCGATTGGCCACACTCGTTGGGCCACACACGGCCTGCCGAATATCAAAAATGCCCACCCTCATTTCAATACCGACAAGTCTATTTTTGTCGTACACAATGGCATTATCGAAAATGCACCTGAGTTGCGCGATAGACTAATTAGCGAAGGCTACGTGTTCGTTTCACAGACCGACACCGAAGTTATTCCGCACCTTATCGACTTCAATCTTAAAAACACCAAGTCGTTTGCTAAGGCTTTTGATAAAACGCTTCGTGAGCTACAGGGTGCCTATGCCATTGCCGCAATCACCACAAGCGAACCAGACACATTGTATGCCGCTCGGCTCTCTAGTCCACTTGTTCTTGGTGTTGGAGACGGTGAGTTTATCGTGGCATCCGACCCGGCAGCCATCGTAGAGCACATGCGTCAGGTAGTTTATCTAGAAGACCACGAGATGGTTATCGTAAACGCCAAAGGTTATGAGATCAAAAATGTGCGTCAAGCCAAGACTGTTACGCGCAAGGCCGAAACACTCGCCCAAGGGCACGAAGAAATTGGTCGCGGTTCCTTTGAACACTTCATGCTCAAAGAAATGCATGAAGTGCCAGACACACTCCGCTCTGCGATTCGAGGTCGTGTACGGGTCGAGACCAACACCGTTAAACTCGGAGGTTTACAGAACGTCGAGGAACGCCTCAAGGAAATTGATCGCATCATTATTGTTGCCTGCGGCACCTCATACTACGCCGGACTAGTCGGCGAATATCTTATTGAGCAAATTGCTGGTATCCCTGTCGAAGTGCAGCTAGCTAGCGAATTTAAATATCGTGATGAACCGCTAACGCAGCGCACAGCAGTCTTGGCCATTTCACAATCTGGCGAAACTGCCGACACCATTGCAGCCCTCAAAAAGGTTGAGGATTACGGTATTTTACGCCTCGGTGTTGTTAACGCTATCGGCTCAACAATTGCTCGCCTAACAGATGCGGGTGTTTACTGCCACGCTGGCCCAGAACAAGCTGTCGCCTCGACCAAAGCCTTTGTCTCACAAGTAACCGTTTTGTCGCTCATAGCCCTCGATTTGGCACGTGTCGCGACCAAACATTTCACGCCAGTATTGCGTGAGCTTGCCGAACTACCAGAAAAAGCCGAAGCCGTATTAGCCCAAGCGAATGCAATTAAGAAAATTGCCAAAAAATACGCTGGCGAACGCGATTTCTTGTACATAGGACGAGGCTATGGCTTCCCTTGCGCACTTGAAGGTGCTCTTAAATTGAAAGAAATTTCGTACATTCACGCCGAAGGCTATGCAGCTGGCGAAATGAAGCACGGTCCGCTAGCCATGATTGAGGAAAGCTTCCCTACCTTTGCAATCGCCACTAACTCACCGCTACTCGAAAAAACCTATTCAAATATAGAGGAAATCCGTGCCCGCAAAGGTCGTGTCATCGCCATTGCTACCGAAGGCAACACACAGATCAAAAAGCTTGCCGACGACGTTATTTACATTCCAAAGACACTTGAACAAACCGCACCACAGCTCATTGCACTCGTTATGCAGCTCTTTTCATACTATGTTGCCTGCGAAAAAGGCTATAACGTAGACCGCCCGCGTAACTTAGCAAAATCAGTAACAGTAGAGTAATTCATGTCAGAAAAACCAATTGTCCTCACGCCATTAACAAAGCCAATCCATATTCGCTATTCAGATGAGCAGGCTACGTTTTCTCCGGAAACCACCGCCAAGATCGCAGCGTATTGGGAAAAACGTTTGCAGGAAAACCCTCATTTATTTAATGGGGATTCATTCACATTAACCTCGCTTAAGGAAACACCCGAAACCATTGAAGTTGAAATGGCCGCCACCAAATTCGCAAACAGCCTCTACGCCGTAAACAATGATGACTACGACGAGCATATTCATCGCGTATTTCACTCTGCTTGCATTGTAGCCACCAGCGACAGCAAGCTTATATTTGGCGAGATGAGCAAAGACACTGCTCGAGCTGGCATTATTTGCTGTAGTGGTGGCAGTATCGACCGAGGAGATATCCGTGGAGACATAATTGACCTCGACTACAGCACAACCCACGAGCTTCGTGAAGAGCTTGGCATTGATCCGTTAGGCACGCATGCAATTAGCTATAAGCCCGCATATATTAAAACTGGCGGCCCGCATGACATGGTCACTGTTCTCTACGAACTCGTCACCGATCTTTCCAGCGAACAATTTGCCAAAAACTACGCCACTTTCGTAGCCGACCTCGCCAAAAAGAATGAAGAGATCGAATTTGAGCGACTTTTCTACGTTGATACTACACCTGAGGCCGTCGAGGCTTTCATTGCAGAACATAAGGAGCAGTTGGACACATACATTCCTGCTCTATTAAGGGCTATCGCTGCGTAAAGCTAGGTAATCGAGCTTTTGGGCAAGTACTAAGGTCCATGGTAGCGGCGCCTGCGTGGCTTTTATGGGACCAAAACGGTTTTCAATGTAGGTTTTGAGGCTATGTTGGCTCCAGTGGTTCAAATGTCCTGGAGTATTTCCAAAGTGTCCTAAATATTTACCCCGAGCCATGTTGAGCATGCACCAAATAGGTTCCCTCGGCACACCCAAAATAAGATATCCGTCGGGCTTGAGAACGCGAGCAATTTCATCGAGTGCCTGAGCTGGATAATCCAGATGCTCGAGCACTTCAAGTAAAAATACGACGTCGAGGCTTTCGTCCTCATGTTTTAGCTCATACGCACTCTCGTGCAAAATAGGCACGTGCGGATTGTTTGCTTGTGCCCTTGGGATCATCGTCTCAACGTATTCGGAAGCCTTAAAAACAGCCTGGTCGGGCATAAAGCCATCAATACGCTGTGTGGAAAATCCTTCACCGCAGCCAATCTCCACCGCTGTAAAGTTAGGCCGCAAAGCTAGTTCGGTATAATCAAAAAGCTGCTCAACCGATCTAAAATAGTTATCAATCAGGCGAGACCCAATCTTTCCATTACCCTCTTCGGTGTATTTGTGTGCAAAATCCTCTAATTCGGGAGTTGCTCGTAATTCTTCTGTGGTAACTGGTTGGTTATCTGGCATGTTTTCCTCTCTTACATACAGTGTCCCAGTATCCCAAACTCCACTGAGAAGATGCTGTGAGATATTCGCTGGCACGGTTGTGTTATAGAGAAGAAGGAAAAGTATTTTTAAGGTCATCTGATACAATAAAATCAAAGTTTATAGAGGAACATCATGCGCATTTTAGTTACCGGTGGAGCTGGCTATATCGGCTCACACACAATTATCGAACTGCTCGCCAAGGGCCACGAGGTCTTCGTAGTAGACAATCTGGTAAACAGCTCAGCCGAATCTTTAAAACGAGTTGCCAAAATTGTTGGACAAGAAATTCCCTTTGCGCAAGTTGACTGCACTGATAAAGCTGCTTTCGAGGCAGTCTTTAAGGAAAACAATTTCGACGCAGCTATTCACTTTGCAGGCCTTAAAGCCGTAGGTGAATCCGTCGCAAAACCACTAAAATACTACCGCAACAATATTGATTCAACGCTCGTATTGCTCGAGCTTATGCAACAATATGGTGTCAAAAAACTAATCTTTAGTTCGTCAGCTACCGTTTATGGCGTGCCAGAGGAATTACCACTTCGCGAGACCAGCCACGTTGGTCAGAATATTCCGAATCCTTACGGTCAAACCAAATATATGATCGAGCAAATACTACGCGATTTCGTCGCTTCCGACCCTAGTTGGAGCATCACTGCCCTGCGCTACTTCAACCCTGTTGGTGCCTACGAAACTGGTAGCATCGGCGAGGATCCCAATGACATTCCGAACAATCTGCTGCCATATATTACACAGGTTGCGGTTGGTAAATTGCCGAAGCTCAAAGTATATGGAGACAATAAAACACCTGACGGCACAGGCATCCGTGACTACATTCACGTCGTCGATCTTGCACAAGGACATGTCGCTGCGCTCGAACATCTCGAGGCAAGTGGCCAGATGGAAGTATTCAACTTAGGCACTGGCAAGGGTGTATCAGTTTTCGAAATGATCGCCGCCTTCGAAAAAGCCTCGGGCAAGCAAATTCCTTACGAGGTCGTTGGCCGTCGTCCAGGCGACGTTGACATCTGTTATGCAGACGCTAGCAAGGCAGAAAAAGAGCTAGGCTGGAAAGCTAACAAAACCGTCGTCGAAGCGTGTGCCGACAGCTGGCGCTGGCAATCCCAGAACCCTAACGGCTACAAATCCTAGGCTCCCAAAAACAAGTAAAAACGCCCGGTTTTATCCGGGCGTTTTTCATGCTAAGAGCGGTCTAATTACGAAACGTAGAGAATACCCTGCACTGTGTGAGCGGTATCTTCCCAGTGGTTAATACCAACGCAGTCGATGCCCATTTGCTTAACAGGGTAGTCGTTGCCGCCCTCTTCGATGCGGTCACCAATAAACAAAATCTCTTCTTTGCTGATTTCCAGCATTTCCATGAGCTTCTTCATGCCGTACGCTTTGTCGATGCCTGGTTTGGTAATGTCAACAGATGTAACACCACCAACGCGAACTTCGAACTCTGGCAGAAGCACCGCAGCTTCATTGCGCACTGCGTTTTTCTTGGAGTTATCTACATCCCAAGCTTCTTTGATCTCAACGCCCTTAGGGCCGAGCTCAGCGGCAATATTTTGGCCAAGTGCTGACCAGGTAATCTGGCTACCACGGTCTTCGTAGTTTGGACCATATGATTTCTCATTGCCGTAGCCAAGCTTGTCGACAGCACTCTTTAGTGCGGTCATAATCTTGGTTTTTTCAGCTTCGGTGAAGTCTTCGGCATAAATGGTTTCCCAGTCTTTCTTGGCGATGTCGTACTTGTAGTAGCGTGTACCGCAAGTAGGCATCAGGTGCAAGTTCTCTAACTGAATCGGGTCAGCTTTAAGATTTGCCAAAAGCTGCTTCTGGAACTGCGTAAACATACCGCCTGAGATAACACAGACTTGGTATTTCGTGAGTAGCTGGTCGATCAGCTCGCCCATAAGATCAGGCAATGGCGACTTGCTCGGGGCTAATGTACCGTCGAGGTCAAATGCAATTAGTTTCTTTGTAGACATCTATCTAGTTCTCCTTCTTGAAACGCTTACTGACATCACCAACTTTTTGGCTCAAATCTTTGCGTGCAACAATAATACCATCTGGCGTGTTAACTACAACCACGTTATCGAGACCGATAACTACTACCGGCTTATCCTCATTATTCTGAACAAATGAGTTTTCAACTTCTTCAATCTCAACGCGACCCTGGACATTGTTGCCATCATCATCGTGCTCTGCAGCTTTGTACATGTCGCTGAATGAGCCTAGGTCCATCCAGTCAAAGCTTGCTGGTACAACCAATAGATTGTGAACTTTCTCGATCAGAGCATAGTCAATCGTATTACTTTCGAAGGACAGGTACGTTGCTTCGTAGTTTTCAGGAGTTGCTTCATTAAGCTTTTGGTAGTTAGTAAAAAGCTCAGGAGCTTCGGCTTCCATGGTGTTCTTAAAGGTATTAACAGAGCCTACGAAGTAACCACAGTTCCAGAGATAATTACCACTGCGAAGATATTTCTTAGCAGTTGCAAAGTCTGGCTTTTCCTTAAACGAGTCAACATTGTAGACAAACTGACTACCCTCAAGAAGTGTGTCTTTCTGGATGTAACCGAAGCCAGTTGCTGGTTCGTCTGGCTCAACGCCAACGAGCACGATGCGGCTGTGGTCGGAAGAGGTCTGTGCGGCGACCTTAAAGCTCTGCACAAAACCCTTTACGTCACGAATGTAATGGTCAGAGTGGATGAACGCCACTGGTTCATCGTTATCGTGTTTCTTACTAATGTAATCAAGCGCCTGAACGATGCAGTGAGCCGTACCACGACGTGCTGGTTCAACAATGATATGCTCGTTATCCAGCTCAGAAAGCTGTTCACGGGCAATAGCAACATGGCTTGCTTCGGGGACAACGTATACCGTGTCGGTTAAGCGACGGGCGCGGTCGTATGTATTTTGAAGTAGTGAGCGTGAATCACCATTAACTTTTAGGAGTTGTTTTGGAAATGTAGGAGTAGACAGAGGCCACAATCGTGATCCCGACCCTCCAGCGATAATTACGACAATCATTTCATTATAATAGCAAATTTATAGGCAATTCGGCGTTAAAACGGAAGCAGTTACATACCCCACCCCAGTTAAGCTTGTTGTAAAAACTATGTGCACGCCACCAGGGCGCTAAACGGCCCCAACTGGAAAACCGGATTTATTACTTCTCTTCTTTTTGATATTGTGTACAGGCCGCAAATGGCGCAGCAGTACTTACGCCTTTATTTTCAACAAATTGGTAGACGTAAAAATCACCGTTGCCTTTTACGAAACGCAGGTAAGGGCTATGCTCTGCAATCATGCGCTCTCGGCCAAATGTCGGCTCGTATGTAGCCAGTACGACATAGCTGGCGTGTACCGACTTGAGATCCTGGTAGTTCAGTCCAATCATAAGTTGCTTCAGGCAAGCCGCACGATCCTTTGCATCGGCCGCAGGAGTTGTGTGGGTCTCTTCAATAGCCACCACATCAATAGGTAATACTGAAGCTAGTAGATAACTATCTCCACGGTGAGCCACCACAACTTTGTCATCTGTAAGAAAATCGTGAAAATCGTCGTACGTGCGATTCATAAAGTCATAGTAGTGGTCATTCTGTGTTTTATATTTTGTGATACTCGCAGGAGCACTTGCCATGTAGTATGCAGCCAGCAAGACGATAATAGCGCTAAATACCATAGTTGCTGTTTTCTTGGTGGTTACCCACTTAGGCAGACTGAACCTTTTGCGCAGGACCGCTCCGGTAAGCATAATTACGCCGTATATCCCCAGCGGTACACCGATAAAGTTAAGCACATTCATCGCCGTAAATCGGTCAATAATCCACACCGGTAAAACTGCCTGGAGCACGGTGTAGGTAAACGGAATGTAGACCATCAACGGATAGAACATGACCAATGCGAACACAATTGCCCACTGCTGCTTGCGCCGCCATAGCTTATAAATCAGGAAGAATGTGCCGAAAATTCCTAGAAGCATCAAAATCGTTGGAATTTTGCCGTTGTAAGGAAAATGTGGCTGCTTCATGGTCAAGAAGCCAAAATCCCACGTCTTATATTTGAGAATACCGGTACCGGTTTCAGTCAAATGATTCGGGAATAATACTGAACGCAAAGGCCCAAAGCATAAGATAAAAATCGGTAGCGCATACGCTAGAATCGTTTCGCGGAGTTCTCTGCCCTTGAGACTTTTACGCTGCACAAGTAGCCGCAGAACGACCACCAAAGCCACAAAGAAGCCCGTAATCATAGCGTATGTCGGATGCGTAAACGTTATGAGAAACGCAAGAGCTGCCAGTGGCCATAGAACCATCTTCTTGTGCCCCTCAAAATGTGAAAATACAATCACAAAGAGTATCATCCAAATGTTAACTATTTCGTTAGGGTAGACCGCGATGAAAAATGCCGTGCTGAAGTATGCGATTGCAAACATAGTAGACAGTGATGCGCCCAACAAAGCATGCGTGCGATCACGCAGCCAATACGTGCAAGCGTGCCACGCGAGTGCGAATATGGCGAGCCACTGCATCAAGCGCAAAAAGCCGAACGAAAATTCCCATACAGTGCTTGCCGTAAGGTGGAACAGCTGAGCCGGGATCGCATATAACGCATACGTAATATTCATGTGGTAGCCCACCTCGGGCACCGTATGGAAGAAACCGCTATCGATCGTTAGACCCTGATGCAGAATTGCCACAATCCTTGAAAGGTGAACATACGTGTCAGAGCCCAATGCAGCGTGCGACCGCGCAGCCAGTGCAGAAACAAAATCAATAATTACAAAAAGACCAAGACCAATAAAAGCTAGTTTGGCAATGAGTGGCTGTCCCCGTAGACCAAAGAGATCAATAGCATCCGTTGAGAAAAGCCCTCGCCAAAGTTGGCGCGCAGCAAACAAGATTGCCGTCACGAGCAGTAGCACGTACCACCCAGACACAACAGCCACTGGAAACGTGAATAAATACCCGAGCACTGTCACAACACCGATCAAAAAGACGCTCAGCGCAAAAGAACAGAGCGCAATTACCAAAGGATGCTGTCGGAGTACAGTCTGGGCAGCTTCGCGAATACGATCTGGTGTCTTACGGATCTTTAGTGAAAGTCTCAGGAGTGCATAGCCGATAAGCGGATATGTCAGCCAGTATGCGTTGATAAGTATGGCAGCTTTAATCGATCCCATAGCCCCTCCTGTAGGTTATTTCTTGTGCATATTATAGCGTTCGGAGGCGTCGAGTAACGCTACTTTGCGAGCCAGACGATAAAAGGTGTCTTTTTCACGCTGTTGGTGCAGATAGTTGTTGATAACGTACGCGATAAAAGCCAGCGTCAGAACATACAACAACAGATCAGCGCCACGACCAACGCCTACTGCATGAGCCGCTGTGTTAGTTGATTCCGGGAACAGTACCGCGACCACCATGGCAACAGCCAACAAGCATACCGCAATCTTTTTCCAAGCCTTGGCAGCATGCGTTTGCTTGCCGCCTAAGAATGAGAACATAAAGACCGCAGCAGCCGCTATTACGATTAATTGAATAATAATTATCATCGTGTGAATTTCCTTAGCAATGTATCAAATCCAATATTTACCGCATTAATCAACGATTGACCCTTGCTTCGCGAGTACTCAGTGTATTCAATGGTGACAGGGATTTCTTTGTAACGATACTTTTTATCTGCGATAATTTCTAAGATTTCCGAGGCGTGTGCCATATCTGGTAGGGTGATCTGCATTCCCTCAGCTACTTTGCGATTGAAAACGCGCAAGCCGTTGTGAGTATCAGTTAGCTTGAGGCCTGATGTGGCATTGCTAAAAGCAACACCAGCTTTGAGTACAGCCCGCTTGGAGTTTTTCATGTTTACCGTACTACCCAAAAAGCGTGAGCCCAAGATAATGTCGTATTTGCCTGTCTTAATTTCTTTGAGCATAGCAACAACATCCTCAAGACGGTGTTGACCATCCGCATCAAAGGTTACGAAATACTTCACACCAGGTATCATCCGAGCAAATTCGATACCAGTCTGCAGCGCAGCGCCTTGTCCCATATTAATGGGGTGCTCAACCAGGTAGGCACCGGTTTTAGTGATCTCTTGCGAGGACTCATCCCGGCTACCATCGTTCACACAAACGACATGCTTATATTCTTTAAGAACCGATTTGATAACTCCGCCAATAACACTTGCTTCGTTATAAACCGGTATGATAAATGCGACCTCAGTATTTGCCATTTCCCCTCATTCTAACAGTTGTTCTCTGTTGCGTACAACTCTAATCTTAAGAGTATCATACCGCTAAAGTTTATAGTATACAAATTAGCAATTTTATGCTATAATTACAATAAAGCAAAATAGGAATAGCTATGAGCCAGCAGCCCGCCTTCGAAACAGACAATTTTACAATTCCCTACCTGTCTACTTCTCCAGAAGGCTTTGATCTCCAAGCCGATGAACCACTTGGAAAAACTGAGGGTAATCTCGGCCCGATTCGCTTAACTGACCTCGAAAAAGACCAGCTAAAAGTCGCTATGCAAGGTGAGATGCGCTTTCAGGGTGCAGAGCAGATCCGCCAAGCTCGACGCGAATGGCGCAGTGCAATTGCCAATGACGCACCTACTGAAGAAATTGACCGACTCGGAGAAGGCTTCCGCACAGCCCGCCAAGACTACCACGAGCGTGGTAAGAAAATTGGTCTGCGCGCCCTTCATCTGACCGACGAAAACACCCTTTCTGCCCGTGCAAAAGTTGTTCACTTCCCTGTATACAACCAGCTGGCAACTGCTTCTGCTCGTCCAGAAATACATGAGTTTGCCGATATAAGTAATGTCTCAATGGCCCTCGTAACCGCCGACAACCGTCTGCTTATCCAACACCGTGCTATTACTAAAGCCCGTATCATTGAACCCGGCTTCCGTCAGGGCAATGGCGTATATGCCGATACCCCCGGCGCTAGTGCCGCTGGCCACCTTGACGCTTCTATGCGCAGCGAAAACCGCAAACCAGGCACACCTGATCTTGTAGGCAAAGACTACATCATGAGTGCAATCACCAAGGAAGCCGAGGAGGAGCTCGGCCTCGATGAATCACACCTGCAAAATATGCGCATTGCCGGCTTGGCCATCGACAACGTCAGGCCACACGACGAGTTTCTGCTCCTCGCGGACACCAACCTCACCTCAGATCAAGTAAAAGAAACCTCTCGCAGCTCAGGCCTCAACAAAGACCTGGGCGACGCTGATTTTGAAGAAAAGTTTATCGATATCGAGGCCTCTCCAGAAGCTATCCACACACTTCTCAGCGAAGTACAGTGCCCCATCCCCCCTACCCATATAGCCGTGATGGTTGCTGCAGGCTACAATCAAGCGCTCAAGCGTGATGGCCAAGAAATCGCTGATCAGTGGAAGGCTCAGCTCCAGCACGATATTACCGAAAACTACCGCCAAATCGACACCCGCGTCAGCCGGTACTACCAAGAACACCCGGAAGCATTGCAGCACGTTCCTGAGCGCTACTGGGGTCGCAAGTATGTCCCCGAACGCACTCCCAGCGCGTATGACCCAGCATATGGCCCCGATGAGCAAGGCCTTCCATCTTTCCAAGACGAAATGGTGCGCACTGGCCTGATGCCAGAAACTCGCCGCCACGTCCAAGAAGGTCATTTACTCGATGTTGATGGTGTCATTACCGACCCTATCGAAAAACG
>CAZZHV010000003.1:0-17440 GCA_964654135.1 uncultured Candidatus Saccharibacteria bacterium | reverse complement strand
AAGAAGGTCATTTACTCGATGTTGATGGTGTCATTACCGACCCTATCGAAAAACGCGTCATACACGAAAGTATCATCGACGACCTTGCCGAAAAGCTAAACAATGGCGAGCCAGTTGGTCTTAATAGCGGCCGTTCTACAACATGGATGGAAGCCAATGTGTTACCACTCCTTGCCGAAAAGCTCACCCGCCCCGATGCCCTACAAAACCTTATTGTCATCGGTGAAAAAGGTGGCACATGGACTACCTTTACCGAAAATGGTGCGCGCATCCACGCAGTTTCGCCTAAGCTAAAACTGCCCGCTAACCTCCGCGAAAACGTCGAAAGCCTCATTACTGGCACGTTTGCGGAAAGCATGTTTATTAGTGAAGAAAAAGAATCTATGGTCTCTGTTGAGATGCGTGATGGCTTCGATCTCGAAACCTTCAAGAAGCACCAACAGGAATTTGCTGCCCAAGCACATGCGCTTGTCGCTGATATTGACGGCTGGCAGGTTGACCCTACCACTATCGCCACCGATTTCGAAAATGTTCATGCCGGCAAAGCTCTCGGTGCCGACCGTTTCCTAGACTTCCTTAAGGCTCGTGATATTGTCGCAGCACATATTAAAGCCTATGGCGACAGTGCCTCCGATCTCGCCATGGCAGACGAACTAGAGCGCCGCGGTCAATCAGTAGAGTTTACCTATGTAGGTACAGACGATACGCTTAAGAGCAACAAGAAGTACGCCATGAACAACGTGGGTGGCTATACTGCGGGCACTGCCGCAGCCCTACGCTCTCGATAATTTGGCAAAGTCCTCTCTACGCTGCTACGATATGTACAGAAATTTAGAGTAAGAGGATTCTATGGCTACTGCAGCAAAAACGGGCAAACAGTCTCGTACATTAATGATCGTACCAACTCTCGGCGTACGGCTCGACCTTTTAAAACTCACCCTTGAGTCCTTTGATAAGAAGCATCAAGGTGAATTCACGCCGGATGTGATAGTGGTTGTACCGCTCAAAAATAAAGAAGCAGTTGCTTTAGCCAAACAATATGGCGCAGAAGTGGCCGATGATCCTCGCACCCTTTCTGGCGCAATTAACGTGGGTATTCAACACGCCAAGCCACACCACGAATTCATCACCTGGATGGGAGATGATGACCTCTTGCGACCAAAATCCCTTGAAGCGTCTGTCACTGCACTCGACAAAAACCCTAAAGCTGTTCTGGCCTATGGTTTCTGTGACTATATCGAAGACGACGGCAAACTCGTATACACCAACCGCGCCGGCAAAATTGCCGAATGGGTTATGCGCTGGGGGCCAAACCTCGTACCGTTGCCTGGCATGCTCTATCGACACTCTATCTTAAAAAAGGCTGGTGACTTCGACGTTAACCTCAAGTACGCTATGGACCTCGACATGCTTTTGCGCCTTCGCAAATTCGGACCATTCGTGAACACCAAGAAGACTTTGGCAGCCTTTCGCTGGCACTCTTCGTCCACTACTGTAGCTAACCGCATGGCCTCTATGAAAGAAGCTGAGCAGATTAAGCGCAACTACATACACAAGTCACTGCATATCTTTGCTCCACTATGGGAACGCCCTGTTCGCGCAGCAACTATGGTTGCATCTAAGCGCGTCAGCAAAAAAGCCAAACAGTCGCTCTAGCGTAGTAATATTGCACTACCTCTACACATTCTCTGTAAAAAATGTTTTACTATACTAGAAGTTATTTATAGTTTTGAGGGATTAATCTATCTATGCAAAAAACAGCTCTTATTACAGGTATTACGGGGCAGGACGGTTCTTATTTGGCAGAACTCCTCTTAGAAAAGGGATATGACGTACACGGTATCGTGCGACGTTCTTCCACGTTCAACACGAGTCGTATTGACCACATCTTTCAGGATCCACACGTGGACAACAAGCGACTCACGCTCCACTATGGCGACCTTGCAGACAGCAGCAACCTGTCACGCCTTATCGAAAAGATTCAGCCAGATGAAATCTACAACCTTGGCGCGCAAAGCCACGTTCGCGTAAGTTTTGATATGCCAGAATACACTGGTGACGTCGTTGCGATTGGTACGCTTCGTTTGCTCGATGCAATCCGCGAATCAGGCGTAAAGACCAAGTTCTACCAGGCATCCTCATCTGAAATGTTTGGTTTGGTTCAGCACGTTCCTCAGACTGAAGACACTCCTTTCTACCCTCGCTCACCATATGGTGTAGCCAAGGTTTATGGCTACTGGATTACCAAGAACTACCGCGAAAGCTACGACATATTTGCCTGTAACGGTATCTTGTTCAACCACGAATCCCCTCGTCGTGGTGAGACCTTTGTAACTCGCAAGATTACTCGTGGTCTTGCTCGTATTAAGCTTGGTGTCGACAAGGAATTGTACCTTGGTAACCTCGAAGCTAAGCGCGACTGGGGCTACGCAAAAGACTACGTCGAAGCCATGTGGCTCATGCTCCAGCAAGAACAGCCAGATGACTACGTCATTGCTACCAACGAAACTCACACCGTACGCGAGTTTGTTGAAGTTGCTTGTAAAGCACTCGACATCAAGCTTGAATGGCGTGGTGAAGGCCTTGAAGAAGAAGGCGTTAATACCGAAACCGGCGAAGTTATTATCCGTATCGACTCTCGTTACTTCCGCCCTGCAGAAGTAGACCTCCTTATCGGTGACCCAGCTAAGGCTAAGAAGCAGCTTAAGTGGGAGCCAAAAGTGACCTTCGAAGAGCTCACCAAAATTATGGCCGAAGCCGACCTCGAAGCTGAGAAGAAAAAGAACGGAGTTAAATAATGATCAAGCTCATTAAGTCTAGTTTTTATCACGAAGCTGAAACCAAGCAAGCACTTGCCGAGTTTATCCTCAACCAGGATATCTTGAGCATGAACGCTCAATGTAAGCAGTTTGAGGAATCATTTGCCGCCAAGCAAGGTCGCAAGCACGCTGTCTACGTATCTAACGGTAGTGTCGCTAACCTTCTGCTCATCCAGGCAATGATGAACCTTGGCCGTTTCCAGAAGGGTGACAAGATTGGTTTTTCTGCTCTTACGTGGTCTACCAATGTTATGCCGCTTATCCAACTCGGCCTCGTACCGGTAGCTATTGACTGTGAGCTTGAAACACTTAACGTTTCTCCAGAAAAGTTTGCCGCACAGGCAGATGGCCTGAAGGGTCTCTTCCTAACCAACGTTCTCGGCTTTGCCGACAACCTTCCTGAAGTTAAAAAAATCTGTGACGACCGCGGTATTATCTTGCTCGAAGACAACTGTGAGTCACTTGGATCAGAAGTAAATGGCAAACTCCTCGGTAACTACGGAGTTGCTTCTACCTTCTCATTCTTTGTGGGCCACCACATGTCCACCATCGAAGGTGGTATGGTTTGTACCGATGATGATGAGCTCTACGACTACCTCGTAATGGGTCGCGCGCACGGCTGGGACCGTAACCTCAGTCCAGAAAAACAGCAAGAGCTCCGTGCCAAAGCGGGCATTGACGGCTTTTACGCTAAGTACACGTTCTACGACATCGCATCCAACTTCCGCCCAACCGAAATCAACGGTTTCATCGGCAACACTCAGATGCCTTACTGGGACGAAATTGTAGGCAAGCGCGTAGACAACTTTGCTCGTTACCAACAAGCAATGGCCGCCAACGGCGACTTCTACCAGTACGATCTTAGCCACATGAATGTTATCTCCAACTTCTCAATGCCTATCATCTGTAAGACTCCTGAGCTCGCGGCACAGTACCGTGCCAAGTTTGAGAAAGCTGGCGTAGAAATTCGCCCAGTTATCGCTGGCAACATGACTAAGCAACCTTTCTATCAGAAGTACGTTAAGGACATTACTCCCTGCCCTAACTCCGACCTCGTTCACGAGAATGGTTTCTACTTTGGTAACAACCCAGAAATGACACCAGAAGAGATCGACACACTTTGTAACTTGCTACAGAAATAAGGAGCATCGGCATGGATAAAGCAGCAAAAATCTTCGTAGCCGGGCATCGCGGCCTCGTAGGCGCAGCGATCGTTCGTCGTTTGCAATCCGAGGACTACACCAACCTCGTTCTTCGCACACGCCAAGAGCTAGACCTCATGGATCAAGGTGCCGTTAAAGTATTCTTTGAGACAGAGAAGCCAGAGTATGTCATTGATAGCGCTGCTAAAGTTGGCGGTATCAAGGCCAATATGACCTACCCTGCTGAATTCCTCTACGAGAACCTGCAAATCCAAAACAACCTTATTTGGTCAGCAAAAGAAGTTGGCGTTAAGAAGTTTCTCTTCCTGGGTAGCTCATGCATCTATCCTCGCGATTGCCCGCAACCCATGAAGGAAGAATATTTCATGCAGGGGCCACCAGAGCCAACTAACCAAGGTTACGCCTACGCCAAGATTACCGGTATGAAGATGTGTGAATACATCTACGAAGAGCACGGCCTAAACTTTACGTCGTGCATGCCAACAAACATTTACGGCGAAAACGATAACTTCGACCCAGAAAGTTCACACGTTATCCCTGCGTTAATTCGCCGCTTCCACGAAGCCAAAGTTAACAACACTCCAGAAATTGTTATCTGGGGAACAGGCGTAAGTCGCCGTGAATTCTTGCACGTAGATGACCTCGCGGACTCAGTGGTATTTTTGCTTGAAAACTATACTGACAAGCAGTTCCTCAACGTCGGTACTGGCGAAGACATTTCCATCAAAGAGCTTGCTGAAACCATCCAGAAGCTTGTTGGCTATGAAGGTAAGCTGGTCTTTGACGCAACCAAGCCTGACGGTATGCCCAAGAAGCTCTTGGATGTCACCAAGCTTCACGAAGCTGGCTGGCACCACAAGATAGGCTTTGAGGAAGGCCTCAAGCGGACCTACGATTGGTATCTCGAAAACATCGCTAAGGACTAGTCCAATTTTTAGCAAAAAGACGATCAGCTTGGTCGTCTTTTTGTTTGTCTTCTTCGCAGCCTGCCAAGGTGATATACTATGATGAAATGGCTAAAATTATTCTTCTTCTTTATGTACTTACAACTTCGCTAGCGCTCGTCTTCCTAAAAATGGGCTCCAATAGTGGCGCGCTTATTGGCTTCACGGGCGGCAAGCTAACCTTCAATTTCCAGCTGCTCAGCCTGGTTGGTATTTTCCTGTATGGCACAAGCTTCCTGCTCTATACCTACCTTATCGCTAAGTTTGACCTTGGCTACATTATCCCTTTTGCAACCGCATTCGTCTACGTCGCTATCTTTATTGCGTCTTACTTCATCTTCCATGAAGCTTTTACCGCACTAAAGGTTGTTGGCATCGCCCTCATCCTAAGCGGCATCGTACTCCTCAACGTCGGCAAATAAGTGTTCTAGCCTAAGCACTTGCGTTATACTAGTAGGTAATGGGACTGACGGAGAAAAGCCATCGAGTATGGTCGTGGGTTAGGCGTAATTGGCGCGAAACGCACGTTGTATTTATCGTTTTATCTTTGGTATTTGGTATGTACTTTGCCCTGGCGGTGCCGATTGGTTATACGCACGACGAAACAGTCCATTCGTTTAGGGCGTATCAGCTTCAGGCAGGGCAGCTCTTTAGCCATCCTGTGCAGAAACAGATCGTCAATGGTCACACGTACACACTACAGGGCGGTGACGTCGCTAACGCCATCATTAACTTAGAACAGTTAACCGGCGCTGGATCTCGTATTGAGGCACTTTGCAAAATGGATGGCCCCTGTAAAAAACCGACTCGCGTTGTCCAAAAAGAAGTCACTGAACGATCAAACCAAATCGTTAATCCGTCGGAGAAGTCTCCTATTAATACCTGGGGAGCTAGCTATTATTTCTTCCTATCGTACTTGCCTGCAGCAATTGGCATGCAAGTGGCGGAATTGCTCCATTCTACTGCAGCACATATGATTTACGCTGCCCGCATAGGTAGTGTCATCGCCTATGCAGCTATTGTAGGCTGGGCGATATATCTGCTACGCAAAAATACAGCAAGATATCTAGTATTTGCGATTGGCCTATTCCCCTTGAGCGTTTCACTGTCTGCGGGATTGGGCGTGGATATGTTACTCAATGCGACTGCTCTGCTACTTTTTGCACTGACTGTCCGCGCATACCAAGAGGGGCAAGATTTTCCTAATAAGTTAAAGGGTGTTCTTTTGGCTGCAGCAGTACTCGTCCCGATTCTTAAGCTGCCCTATATTTTGCTTTCGCTAGTCGTACTATTCCTGCCTATCTTTGGCAAGGGGCGCAAGGCCTGGATTCTGCGGGCAGCCGTTCTTCTACTAATCTTATTGCCGACAGTGGCCTGGAACGCAGCTACCGCCGATATGGTTCGCACTCAGGCAGTTGTGTCTAGTTCGCCAGGTGACATGGTAAGCACTTCTGGCCAAATTGAATATGTCAAAGGTCACCCATTTAACTTTGTGTTTGTTATTGTAAAATCAATTTTCACACAAAATTGGCTGCAATATATGGGAGGCATAACCCAGCAAGGTGTAGCCTTCCCGGCTGTCATATATTATCTTGAGATCGTACCAGTGCTTGTTGCTGCATATGTAGCCGCTTTGCACTTTAGATCCGTAGTGCGCAGACTCCATGTAACACTTGTGATTCTCGGCAGTGCCGTGCTGGCGCTACTAGGAATCTTTATTTCGCTCTATATTTCATATACGCCCATTGGCGGAGACCTCGTGCTTGGCGTACAGGGCCGCTACCTCATTCCTGCATTACCGTTCCTTTTCTTTGGCGTGGCGTTAGGCCTCAAGAAATACCTCAAACCCATTCCTGTTAAGTGGGAAAGACCTCGCTACCTCTATGGCACATATGCCGGATTGCTGCTTGTGTGTGCTATTTGGTATTACTGCAAGGTCTACATCTGGGTTTAAGGTATACTTATAAGTACTATGGACAAGCAGAACCCTGATCTTTCGGTAATTGTCACCGCACATTCCGAGGGAATTCTTCTTCACAAAACCCTCAAAAGCATTGATCGGGCTGGTAACGTCCTAAGGGAGCGCGGCTTTAGCTATGAAGTTATCATCCATGTAGATTCCGCGACGCCCGACATGGAGGCCTACCTAAAAGCCAACGAGGCATACCTCGGCAACTTTGTACGCTACGAGAATAGCTTCAAGGATTCTGGTGCTTCTCGCAATTTCTGCATTGGAAAAGCATCCGGCACATTTGTGACCTTTATTGACGGTGACGATCTCGTGAGCAAACACTGGCTGGCCGACGCCCTGCAGCACCTAATCAAAAATGCCGAGCAAGACATTATCGCTCATCCAGCTCTAACCCTAGAATTTGATGCTGCTAGCAACATTGTCACAAAGCACGGAGAAATAGACCAAGCAACCGACAGCTTGCTTTCTGTATTTGCCAACCGCTGGAATGTAGTACTCATGACTAAGCGCTCTATCTTGCTCAAGCACGCTTACTGTATCGACCCGCAAGGCTACGGCTTCGAAGACTGGAACCTTAACAACCGCTTCATCTACGAAGGCTACCACAATATCCTTATTCCGGAGAGCGTCATCTTTGTGCGCCGCAAGGCCAGCAACTCACGCTGGGCGGCTCAGCAAGGAGCACAGTCTATTGTGCGCGCGAGTGAGCTGACGAGCTTTAAGCATATTCGCTCACTTACAGTCCCTGAAGGCAAAAATGTAGATGTGCCGCACAATCCAGCTGCGCCAACTCTCGTAAATAGCGGCAAGCAGTTTCTCCAAAAACACCCCCGTCTGTACAACAAAGCGCGTCACTACTACTTGCGACTCAAAGACGGCGTTGAGGCATTACCAGTTAAAAACAGCGTAGATGCTCCAGATTGGCTGCTAACTGAGTGGAAGGACGTTCATACTATCGAGAAGCGCCTCTACCCTTCAGAGCAGGTATTAGCCGGCACACAAACCTACGATTCCATTACTCCTGCCCATTGGGAAGTTGGGCTCGGCTACAAACGAATCGTAGACGCTACCGCCCACGATTCCTACGATTACTTGATCTTTGCACCTTGGGTTGCCAAGGGCGGCGCAGATAAGTTCGTTATTTCATATGCCAACCAAATTCAAGCTGCGGCACCCAAAAAGCGAGTACTGGTTGTTGCAACGCTGCCTGTTGAATCCGTATGGAAAGATAAACTAACGTGTGACTTTTTGCCACTTGGCGAGCTAACCAAAACTGTTCATCCTGATCTGCAAATGCGCATCCTGGAACAGTTTGTCGAAAACAGTGGCGCTCAGTATTTGCACGTTATAAACTCAGCCTTAGCATACGACTTTATCGCCACGCACCCAGCCTACATTCGCAATAGTGGTAAACACGTTATCGCTACTTCATTCAGCCAAAGTACTGACGATACCGGCCGTATATTCGGCTATTCACACACGCATGTGCCAGAAATCTATGAGTTATGTGATTTCGTCACCAGTGATAACCAAACGGTGCTTGATGTTTGGCATCAAGAGTATGGTTTTGCTATCGACAAGACACTCTTGCATCGCCCACTCGTTGAGTTACCTGAGCACGTTTTGCCCACTCGTCAGGAAACAGATAGTTTACGCGTACTGTGGGCTGCTCGTTTGGCTCCAGAAAAAATGCCAGCTTTAGTTGCTGAGATCGGCCGGCTCGTAAAAGACGACGCCATTACTATCGATATGTACGGCTCTATCGATGAAGGATTCGATACTTCTTTCCTACGCAATTTGCCAAGCAATGTACAGTATAAAGGTACGTATGATGGCCCAGCAAGCCTGCCAATGGATCAGTATGATGCATTCCTATACACTTCTCTCTTCGACGGCATTCCCAATGTCCTAGCCGAAGTTGGAGGTGCAGGATTACCAATCATAGCCTCCAGGGCTGGTGGTATTCCAGAGATTATCAGTGACGAATTCACTGGCCTACTCATAAATAAAACTCAAGATCCAGTCGCATACGCAAAGGCGCTGCAACTCGTAAGGGCGAGTCCGGAGCTCCGCAGAAAGCTTGCACACAATATGCGCGAACAGCTTGAGCGTCAATACTCCGAAGAAGCTTATAGAAACCGCGTGGTAGATATGCTAACCAAATCTGGCTATCTCAAATAGATCTGCCAAAAATATAAAAGAGCCTTGGTGTTATCCGAGGCTCTTTTTGTTATTACCCACTTCTGCAGCTACGGGGCGACTGTAAAGGTTATTTTGCGCTGGACGCTACCTGAGTCAGCCTCCGGCCAAGATGTGTCGTTGTATGAGGAGCCGTTGTAGTAGGTCACCCAGGCGGTGTATGTGCCTGGTCTCGTAAAGGTAGTATTCTTTGAGTACACCATGTCGCCACCTGCAGTGATCACCATAGGGTCCATTGCAAGCCCAACATTTTCGCCATTTGGTCCGTAGATAGCTAGTCCAATCTTGCCCGAATTAACATTCTCCGTACCGTAGTTATGGAGCGTGAAGCCGCCCGCTACCTGTTGGCCAACTCGCGGTGAAGGGCTGAAATTAGGTTGGACCGTTATGGTCGGACTTGGCTTAACGGTAAACTCGAAAGATCGACTAATAGAACTAGATTCGGTCTCCGGGAAAGTCGAATCATTATAGACGCGGCCATCGAAATAAGTGATCCAGGCGGTGTATTTTCCAGGGTTATAGAACGTTGTTGGCAAACTGTACACTTGGTCGGCACCTGGCTGGATATTCATGTTTTGCATTGCAAGCCCAACATTTTCGCCATTTGGTCCGTAGATAGCCATACCAATGCGGCCTACATTCATAGTTGTATCGCCGTAATTGTGCATTGTAAAGCTAGCGTTCACCTGCTGGCCGGCACGCGGAGATGCAACGCTTACTCCTGGTTGGACCGTTATGGTCGGACTTGGCTTAACGGTAAACTCTACGTAGCGTTGTATGGCACCCGATTCAAGTTCCGGATAGGTAGAGTCATTGAATGTCGCACCGTTAAAGTAGGTAATCCACATGCGATACTTACCTGGTGTATAGAAAGTAGATGGGAAGCTGTACACCATATCACCATTAGCTGGTACGCTGAAATCTCGCAATGGGCCACCGATATTACGGCCGTTCGGGTCGTAAATCGCTAGGGCAACCTTGCCGCTCGTACTAACTGGCGTAGCGCTAAAGTTATGGAGCGTAAATGATGTTGTAACCTGCTGGCCGGCACGCGGAGAAGACGTACTTACCGACGGCGTGGCCGTAACAGTGGGGTTAGACTTCACGTCAAAGTTAACTTTTCGATTCACAGACGAGCTGGCTGGCTGAGGGAAGAACGAATCATCCCATGTCGCTCCGTTATCTTTCGTGTTAGTGACCCATGCTGTATACATCCCCGTAGCTGGCCACTGATCAGAAGATGCCGTATAGGTATAATCTTGGCCGGCTGGAATAGACACGCTCTGCAATGGTCCACCTACGTTTTCGCCCCGAGGGCCATAAATCGCTAAAGCTAGCTTACCCATTTCTGCTGGCCGCGCACTTCGGTTACGAACAGTAAATGACGTGGTGTTGGTTTTGCCAGTACGAGGGTCGGTCGACACGGTTGGCTGAGAAATTATTTGTGGCATCGCCTGTATGAATTTCTGGATGTTGCGGGTTACCGATATACCAGCAGATGTAGGGTAGCTATCACTCCATACGCCGCCTGACGATACGCTGGTTATCCAAAAAGTATATGTATCTTCCCTGCTGAATGTCTGTGCTTCGGAATAAATATAGGTGGTGTAGGGCGGCATAACGATACGCTCCAGGGGGTAGCCGACATTATTTCCAGCCGCATCGTAGCCTGCTACCGCCATCTGGCCAAGGTCAACAGTGTTGCTCGTGTTGTTCGTTATGGTAAAGCTCACTCGAACTGGCACATTAGTATTAGTTGTCCCGTACTGGTCTTGGCTGATCTGCAAACCCGTCGTAATCATCGTTGCAGCATGCGTAGAGCCAAACCATTGCTCGTAGGCAGCTACAAAGTTGTAGCTGCCCGAATAGTACTGTGCTGAGCTACCTGGATAGACATGCGGCGTATAGCAGTAGAGAGAGGCCGTAGCTGCGCTCCCTATCTTAATAGTCTTGTAGCCAGTGCCTGCGTCGTCGTAGAAGGTTACGGTGTTATTGAGGTATAGGCCGTTGCTGTAGTATCGGGTTGCACCACCACAGGCATAGGATGAGCTTGCACGCCACCAGGTATTGTTGCCTCGTGCTCGCTCAAGGTTGTAGCGCAGCTGCCATACGCCATTATCAACCTGGTTGTAAAAACCACTGTATTTAGCACCACATCCCGTGGAGTCAGGACAGCCATAGCCCATAGCAAAGTTTAGCTGTGAGCTTGCAGGGTTTTTGGCAGTAACCAAACTCTGCTCTTTTTGAAGCGTTGCGAGAATTGCCTTTGGACTAATACCGTAGTCCTGGGCTGCCTCATAGATAACTTGAGCAGCGCTCACGTTAGCGTTGTCGCGACCACTCCATGAGTAGTATCCAGCCAAGTAGCCGCCTCTGGCTGTCAAGAAATCTTGTATCTGTTGCTGAGACATGCTTGCAGCATCCAAGAAGAGCGAGTCCTCAATAAGGTTCTCGTCCCTATATTCAGCGTGCGCCTTTTGTGGAAAGATGCCTATACCAACAGCCAGCGTGATGCCAAAGATAACCGCTACTACTAATTTATTTCTAAAACCGAACACTCTATTCATCTCTTACTTAAATTGAACCGGAATTTCAATATTGTTAATTTCCGAGCCCATAGAATCTGTTGTGTAAACATCCAGGCGACCAGTTGTAGATCGCGCCGTAAACGATAACTTGCCTGAGAATGAGCCATTTACTACATTGAGTTGACCTTGAGCAACCACGCCATCTGTTTCATCAATAACACGAAAACTAACAGGGCCAGAAACAGTCGTCGTACCATACAAGCTATCACCACTCTTCAGTGATGAGTTGGACGCTAGGCCATTTACAGTTATTGCGCCACCTGAAGATGTGGTCGTAGGAACGGGCTGATTGTCTGTATCTGGTGCTTTACCGTTATTGTCTTTTGCGCCGCCCTGATTGCCACCACTAGCAACATCAGTAGGCCGTTTTGCGCCGCCGCTATAGTTACTTTGAGCGGTCTCGGATTTGCTCGTCGTTTGTGCCTGTTTTGACTTGTGATAGTGACGATATGTAAAAATACCAGCTACGGTGGCTACAGCCATAATGAGGATGGCAGCCATAATGAACTTCTTGCGTGTTTTCTTTGTTTGTGTGACTTTTTGTCTCATATAACCATTGTAACGCTTGTGGTTTTATTTTGAAAGCGATATTGCCCCGTTGTCAAAGTCAGGAGTTCATTAGTATACTAGGCCTTAGTAACACTCTCTAAAAGGAATCCATGGCACAAAATAAACCACGCATTTCGGTAATTATGCCAGTTTATAACACTGAGCGCTACCTAAAAGAAGCTATCGACAGCATTCTCAACCAAACCTATGAAAACTTTGAATTGATTGCCATCGATGATGGCTCCAAGGACACCAGCGGTAAGATCCTCGACCACTACGCATCCATCGATAAACGAGTGATTGTTGTGCATCAAGAAAACTCAGGCATCGTCAAAACGCTCAATCGCGGAATCGAGATGGCCCGAGGTGAGTTTATCGCCCGCATGGACGGCGATGACATCAGCTTTGCTACCCGATTTGAAAAACAGCTCGAGGTGTTGGACGCTCATTCAGACGTTGTTTTGGTTGCCGGCAGCTTTGAGATTATCGACGAAGAGGGTGAATATATCTATCGCGAGGTAGTTCCTGTGCGTGACCGTGACATAAAGCGCAGTATGTTGCTACGAAACCCTATTGCCCATGGCTCAGTAACCTTTCGTAAGGCGGCCTGTGAGAAAGTTGGTATGTACAGCGATGCTTTTGGCCCGACTGAAGACTTTGAACTGTGGTCACGTCTAGCTACAGTCGGCACATTTGCTGCCTTAGAGGAAAGCATCTTCCGCTGGCGCATCAATACACGCGGCATTTCCAGCAACAACAACAAACTACAGCTAGAAATTATGAAACGTCATACCGCTGCATTATGGGCAATCAAATTTCCAACTGTCCTGAGTGCAAAAACGCTGCGTAACGATGGCCGTAAATATTTTCAGAATTACAAAAAACGCGGTTTCGATATGCGCAACCTTATCCTGGCCGATAACACCAAAATTGCTTTACGCATGATTCGCTCTGGCCGGCCGCTACTTGGTCTTCATCAACTTTTTGCAGTGATGACTTCGACTCGTACTGGCCTTAGGTACGCGCTGCTCGAAATCAAAATAACTCTGCTCGGCGGCGCAAAAAGTGGCGTTCGTCGCTTCGTAAAATACGGGCGACAAGAAGAAGTTTAGCCTACCAAAAAGATCACGAAAATCGTGATCTTTTTTATTTGCCTGTAGGTACCTAAACCTTCCAGGTATGGTCAAGCTCAGTTAACCCACTCCATGCGAGGTCAGCCGGTTTTGTGACTGAGAATTGTGGTCCGTCAAGGACAGACTCTATGACTTGTCCTGGCTTACCAAATGCCTCTACCATTACATAGTAGCGACCTTGTGTAATATTCAACTTGAGATCGACCGTCAAAGACTTTTTCTTTTGCCAGTTTTTAACTTTGTCGTTGGACGGGTTAACGCCAGTAACGTGCTCGCCACTTACCTTAAATATATGAATGCCGAGACCTTGCATTTCTGTGAGGTCAGACCAGTCCACAGTGACAGTGGCAGTTTCGCCAACGTCAAAACTGTGCTGCTTCTTGCCAGTGGGGCCGTTAACGGAAACTTTGAGTCGCCCCGGAACCTTAGCGTTATTCTTTTTGCTTGTTTCCTCGTCAATAGATTCCTGATTGAGCTTACTGTACATTTCCGCGACTTTGCGTGGATTGCCAATTTCAACAACTTTACCTTTGTTGATGAGCATAGCTCGCGTACAAAATTGACGAACAGTCGCCATATCGTGCGTAACCAAAATGACAGTCTGCTTGTTAGCTCTGTACTGTTCAAAAACGTCGATACATTTGCGCTGGAAAGCTTCATCACCCACTGCCAAAACTTCGTCAAAAATCAGAATATCGTTGTGCGCCTTGATAGCGATTGAGAATGCTAAGCGTACTTGCATGCCAGATGAGTAGTTTTTAAGCTTCTGATCCATAAACTGCCCAAGCTCAGCAAAGGCAACGATCTCGTCGTACATAGCTTCCATCTCTTTGCGCGAGAAACCAAGCAACGCACCATTGAGATAAATATTATCACGGCCAGTGAGTTCTGGATTGAAGCCCACGCCCAGCTCGATAAATGGCGTCAATTCACCGTTAACGTCTACCGTGCCTCGTGTTGGATGATAGACACCAGCCAAAATCTTGAGCAATGTACTTTTACCGCCACCGTTGCGACCGACAATACCAAAGAATTCGCCTTTCTTGACCTCAAAGTCGATACCGTCCAAAACCTTTTGACGAGTCTTGTAGTTTTTGCGGCCAAGGCTTACAAAAGCTTGCTTTATAGAAGTTTTGCGCTGATGTGGCAGCAAAAATTCTTTATGAAGGCCGGAAACCTTAATCGCAGTTTCAGTAGCTGTATTTTTCATGTTTTTCATTATAGATTCTCCGCAAAATCAGGTGACTGGCGTCGGAAATAAAGCGTCGCAATAACGACAGTACAAGCAACAATTACCACTGGGATAAGTGCAGCCTCCCATCGCATAATATTCCATCCTACGATTGCCGTATCGCCGATAAATGCATGGCGAGCATCTTGGATAATTTGCGCCATAGGATTGAGCAGTAGCCACTGCTGATATTTTTCCGGGACGAGCTGCATACCGTAAATAACTGGTGTGCCGTAAAATGCAGCCTGCATGAGCACTTCCCATATGTAGTTAATATCTCGGAACTTGACGAACATAGCGCAAAGCAAGAATGCCATAGCCTGCGAGAAAACATACAGTTCAATAAAGATAGGGATCAACAAGAACCATCGTACACTGGGTTCGATACCATTAAAAATTGCAAATGCCAGCACAACAACCAAGTTGAGCCCAAAATTAATCAAAGCGGATACAGAAGTCGATACAACCACGAGGAATCGGGGGATGCTAATCTTGCGAATAAGGTCACCGTTGGCAACGATCGCCGTCATACCTGTTGAGGTTGCCTCGGCAAAAAAGTTCCAGAGCACAATACCAAATAACAGATAAACCGGGAAGTGCTCAACGCCCCTGCCCATCTTAAATACATACACAAAAATAATATAGAGTGTTGCAAATTGCAGTAGCGGCCGTAGGAGGGACCAAACATAGCCTAATGTTGAACCCTGATACCTCACCTTAAAATCGGTGGATACCATCTCGCGCAGGATAGCGCGATTCTTTTTGGTAAGATACTTCATGTCTAGTAGAATATTATACATAATGAACTTCTGTAAATACAATGTCAGCTTTGCCTAAAAACAGTTCACAGCCAAAGCGCGCATTACTTATCAGAAATGCAAATAGTTTCGACTTTGGTGGTGCCGAACGGTTTGTGGTGTCACTTGCCAAAGAACTCCAAGAGCAGGGATACGATATCCTTGTTGCAAGCCATCACGAAGGCATCAAGCGCTATGCCAGCGAACAAGGTGTGTCGTTCAAGCAATCACCTTGGCTCCAGTCCTGGCAGGATTACAGTGGGTTACGGATACTGCTCTTCCCGGCTTTTGTGCTTTGGCAATGGTATCTCGTAGTTTGGTATATCGCACTCATCAAAAAACAAGGCATCACCGTTGTGCATCCTCAGAGTCGAGACGACTTTATAAGCGCAACTATTGCCGGTCGCTTCTGTAAAATAAAAGTTATATGGACTGATCACGCTGACCTGAAATATGTCTATCGAAACGTCCCGGTACCTATAAAAAATCCCGTCGGCAAATGGGTGTGGCGACTCAGCCAAAAGGTGGCAGCCGTAACACTGGTGAGCAAAAGCGAAGAAGACCTCATCGCCCAAGCAGCAGGCGTACAAACACTACCGCAAAACTACCATGTAATCTATAACGGTGTCTTGGATACACCCATAATTCCCGTAAAACGTACAAAAGACGAACAAGATGCAGTTATATTCTGTTGCACTTCTCGCCTTGTCACCGCAAAAGGCATCGGCGAACTCATTGCAGCATTTAACGAGGTCACCCAAAATACGAGCGCGAAGCTTTGGATTGTCGGTGATGGCCCAGATGCAGACGCTTTTAAGCAGCAGGCTGGCAACAACCCAAATATTATTTTCAAAGGCTTCCAGCCTGACGCGTTGCCTTACCTGGCAGCCAGCGATGTCTTCGTACATCCAAGCCATCACGAAGGTTTCAGTCTCTCGATAGTTGAGGCCGCCAAGCTTAGTAAACCAATGATTGCCTGTAATGTTGGCGGTAATCCAGAAATCGTTCACGATAAACAAAATGGATTGCTCATAGAGCCTAAAGATGTGCAAAGCCTTGCTGCAGCTATGCGAGTACTTTGCAAAGACAGCCAACTTCGTGCACAGTATGGTCAGAATGCTCGCACGACATTTCTTAGTCAGTTCGAATTCGATCGCATCGTAAAAGAAAGGTTTATACCTATTTATGAAAACTAGGCCAATCCGCATTGCGTTTGACGCTAGTCCACTCATCGCCAACAAAACGGGTGTCGCATACTACATCGAGCGTGTTGTCAGTCAGCTTGCCAAAACCTACCCTGACGAGGTCGAACTTGTTGGCTTCTACTACAACTTCTTGGGACGCCGCAAAAGTACCAACTTTCCAGTAGCTCCAAACATCTCTTACCACGAAGTGAAATACATCCCCAGCAAAATCATTTATCAGCTCCGCCGCTGGAATATCGAGCTCCCACTCGAAATGCTTGTCTATAAAAAGGTAGACTTTGCTTTCTTTGCAAACTTTCTGAGTTATCCAAGTCTATTCAAGGTACCAAGCGCACCCGTCATCCACGACCTGACTTACATAGATTTACCACAATACGTCTCCGCCAAGCTTCGAGGCGACCTCATACGTTTTATTCCGAAAGCCATTAAGCGTTCGGAATTTGTCGTAACCGTTTCCGGCTTTACCAAAGGGCGAATTCACGAAGTCTACGGTGTTTCGCAGGGTGACATTCTTGTCACGCCAATTCCACCTATAACACCCGTCATCCATAGCAATGAAGCCTGCAAAGAAACCCTGCATAAACTTGGCATTCATAAGCCGTATCTTCTCACACTCGGTACAGTTGAACCTCGCAAGAATATCGCTCGACTTATTGAGGCCTATAAAGACCTCCCTGAGACGGTACGAAACGAGCATGCCCTCGTAATCGCTGGGCGTATTGGCTGGTATAGCGAGGCAGACGAGGCCGCAATCAAGGCCGCTACTCATGAAGGCTACAACGTACAACACCTTGGTTATGTCGACGAGCACGATCGTGAGGTTCTGTTTCAGGCAGCAAC
>CAZZHV010000002.1:61409-66474 GCA_964654135.1 uncultured Candidatus Saccharibacteria bacterium | reverse complement strand
ACATGAATATAAAAAGACTCATTATTATAGGCATTGCGCTAGTCTTCCTGGGTATTGGTGGTTTTGGTGTGGGTCAAATGCTCTTTAACCACGACTCCGAACAAACCGAACAAAAAGATACCACAGCCCCTGTGGTGACACTGCACATTACCGCGTCGGCCCTTGAACAGGCTAAGACAGGACATTCTCTTGAGGTTTCGGTAAAGGCAAGTGACAATAAAATAATTGAGCGTGTCGAATATCTACTCGATGGAAAAGTTGTTGCACGCAGCATTGAGGCGCCGTTTAAGGTGGCCATTAACGTGGCCGGTCTATCTGCAGGCAAGCATACGCTGCAAGCTGTGGCATATGATTTTGCAGGCAACGCAGGCAAGAGCCGTGTGTTTTCATTTACGATTGAACCCGACGAAAGCATTACGCCAACCGATGAGACATCCGAGCAAATCGTAAGCCAAAGCAACAAAAGAGCCACGCCACGCGCAAAAACCGCATCTACGTCCTCTAGCACTTCTAGCACAGGGAGTTCCGGTAGTAGCAATGGCGATGACTCCACAGGGGAGACCTTGGACCCTCTAGCCGACCCCCCAAGAGCGGCCGGAGGGTGGTATACCGCGCCACCAGCTCAAATATGTGGCAGCAATGCTTGGAAGTGGGGTCCTTCTACCGCTACAACAGGTGCCACCGTTGTGCCTGCTGGTGACAACACGGGTTTTAACTTTGGCCAGGCCAATACGACCTACTGGTTCGCGCCAGGTGAACACACGCTGGGCACAGGCCAATACAGCACAATTACCCCAGGTAATGGCAGCACCTATATTGGAGCACCAGGAGCTATCTTGGATGGCAAAAACAATAATCAGTATGCATTTTCTGGCAGCGCCCACGACGTACGTATCGCATATCTCGAAATACGTAACTTTGGCCGCGGGCTCGACAACAATAACGAAGGTGTCATTAACCACGATTCGGGCACTGCTTGGCTCATGGAATATCTGTATGCCCACAATAACGACGGTGCAGCCGTCTTCTTAGGCACTAATAACACCGTACGTTACTCCTGCCTCAAAGATAACGGACAGTACGGTTTTAGCATGTACAAAGACCAGGTCGAGGGCGACTCTGCGATCAAGGATATTGTCATTGATCATAATGAAATTACCGGCAATAACCAGGACAACTGGGAAGCTCTCATTTCGGGCTGTGGCTGTACTGGTGGCGGTAAGTTCTGGGACGTAAAAGGCGCACGCGTAACAAATAACTATGTGCACCATAACTTAAGCGTTGGCTTATGGGCAGACACCAACGACATCGACTTCTTATTTGATAGCAACTGGGTTGAACAAAACAGTGGTGAAGGCATATGGTACGAGATTAGCTACAACGCAACCATGAGCCGAAATGTGCTCAAACGCAACAACTGGACCAGTGGCAACAACAATTTAGGCTCACCGGCACCAGCCATTTATATATCCGAATCGGGTGGCGATAGCCGATTGCAGTCGTCCACAAGCGGTAGCACCAACTTACGCATTAAGAATAACTTGCTGGAAGATAACTTCTCGGGAATCACTATTTTCGAAAACTCCAACCGTTTTTGTAATTCAAACGGCAACACCAGTAAAACCTACTGTACGCCGTTCGTCATTCCGAACATCATTCCATCACCATATGACTTTACATACCCAAATCCTATAAATTCGACTCACCCTTGCTATACCAACATCAGTTCGGCACCATATACCGCAAACTGCCGCTGGCACTCCCAAAACGTGCAGGTATCCAATAACGAATTCCACTTTACGCGCACGAATGTGCCATGCGCTGGCACATTCTGTGGTGTGCAATCGCTCTTTGCCACCGGTGCCAATAACATTTCCTGGGCGCCAACCGCCTACAATGCGCAAAACGTGCAAAACGACGTGATGTTCAACAATAACAACAAATTCTTCAACAACACCTACGTCGGTGACTGGCGATTTATTAAAGGCAGTGGTGAAGGCATCAACTGGGATACCTGGAGATCATCTCCATACCTGCAAGACAATGGCAGCAATATTTCAGGCCAAACCCCTGTAGCGAATATGGTCGATAGCGATACAGCTACACTCGAAGGAGCTATAGGGAAGTGGCAAGATTGGTTCTCGACATCCGTAACACGTTCTACGGACCAAGCCCACACTGGTACACACAGTCTTAAGGTTGCTATGACCGCTGGTGGCAGTTGGGGAGTAGAGCTCAACAATTGGCCTGGTTTTGATGTGCAGACATCGGGTTCAAAACAGGTAAGCTTTTGGGCAAAGCAGGGCACAGGGTCAGTCACGAACGTCCGACTGCGCGTAACTTGGTACGACGCTAACGAACAGGTAATTAGTTATGTGCAAAACCCAGCCGAAGTTCCGCTAACACTTTCTACAAATTGGCAGCAGGCGGTGGCTACCGTCACCGCACCTTCTGGGGCAAATACGGTACACTTACAGTTTTTGAGCAGTTCTGGCGGCGCAGGTAACAGCGTGTATATCGACGATATAGTAGTGGCGGATAATTAACAAAAAGCATAAGCATACTATCCTGATGGCAAGAAATATAATAGAATAGTGAAAGGTAATAAAAAGGTAAATCATGGCCCGTCTTCCGATTCCCGGTGGTGATGATGGCAATTGGGGACAAGTCCTCAATGATTTTCTAGATGTGTCGCATGCTAGCGATGGCACGCTTAAAAGTAGTGCCGTCACAAATGCAGGCGCAGCTTCTGATTCTGCCGTAGTTCATAACACTGGGGCGGAGGCCGTAGCAGGCACAAAAACCTTTAACGCTTCACCAGTTGTGCCCACTCCTACGCTGGGCAGTCAAGCGGCCAACAAAACCTACGTAGATTCAGTAGCTGGTGCAGGTGCTCCAGATGCTACCGCATCGACTAAAGGTATTCTTCAACTTGCTGGTGACCTCGGCGGAACCGCTACGGCGCCAACCGTACCAGGCTTGGCTAGCAAACAGCCACTCGATAGCGATCTCACGGATATAGCGGCGCTTACACCTGCAAACGATGATGTGTTGCAGCGCAAAGCCGGTGCCTGGACAAACCGCACACCAGCTCAGCTCAAAACCGACCTAGCCCTCACCAAGAGTGATGTTGGCCTCGGCAATGTGCCCAATGTTGATGCCACTAATCGCGCAAACCACACCGGTACGCAAACAGCTAGCACTATTTCCGACTTTACCGAAGCTGCTCAAGATGCTGTTGGTGGCGCACTAACAGATACGAATACTATCGATCTTACTTACAACGACGCAGGCAACGCCATTACTGCAGATGCTCGTACGCAAATGTCTATTACCAGTGACAGCTCTGGTCTCAAACTATCTGGCGATGCGACCACACCTGGCACCAGCAGATACTATGGCACCGACGGCTCTGGCACCAAAGGTTACTTCGCCATTCCGGCTGGCGGCGAAAGCAACACAGCATCCAATATTGGTGCGGGTGGCGTTGGCGTCTTCAAGCAAAAATCCGGCGTCGATCTACAGTTTAAGAACATTAACGCCGGCTCAAATAAAGTTACAATCACCGACGACACCACTAACAGTGAAGTGGACATCGACGTTGTTCCAGCAAACTTTACGGGCATACCAGAATCGGCAGTCACGAACCTGACGAGCGATCTCGCATCTAAGGTATCAGTAAGTAATGGCGGCGGCGAAACCTTTTCAGACGCCGGCAACTCGGGCACCGCAATTACACTCAATTTGGCAAATGGCAACGTCCAAAAGTTAACCCTTACCGGAAACTGCACCATTACCCTAACTAGTCCAGCCAGTGGCGCAATGCGTTCGCTCACACTTCTTGTTTTCCAAGACGCCACAGGCTCACGCACTATTACGTGGCCAGGCAGCGTCAAGTGGGGAAATGCGGGAGCGCCCACCTTAACCACTACAGCCTCCAAAATGGATATGATCTCACTCTTTACCGTTGATGGTGGCACCAACTGGTACGGTGCACTAGGTGCAAAAGGCTTCTAGATATGAGTGGCTTGCCCTCATTCCGTGCTACAGCTATCCGAAGGCGTGAACAATACCCAAATCTTATTGCCGCATGGGGATTTGACGAAGGCACTGGTACCACAGCTCGCGATAGCTCTGAGCATAATCTGCCGCTAACGCTCAGTGGCAGCGTGACATGGACAGCGGGGCACAGCGGAGGCAGCGCTCTCGAGAACTCAGCTACTGGCACAGCTCTGAGTACTAACTGGACCAGTCTTGGCACGCCAGCAACCATAATGTGCTGGGCTAAGCCGCTTGATTTAACAGCGGGCACAAATCGTCCGCTTATTGGTGTATGGAACGGAGTTGATGCAAATACATCAACGGAATTTGCTCTTTGGGCGCAGCGAGGCGACTTTAGCACGGCAAACGTTTTACAGGGGAATGCTCGCATAGGCGGAGGACTGGTTGCCGTAAACCAAACAGCGCTCACGCTGAACACCTGGGTGCATCTAGCTCTCACCTACGACGGTACGACACTTCGACTCTATCGTGATGGAACAGAGGTCAGTAACTTTGTCATCACTGGCAGCATTACGACTGGTACGTTTGATTTTATTGTTGTGCCGAGCGGAGCGCACGCGCAGGTTGATGACGTTCGCGTCTTTAGTGCAGCGCTTACAGCCGCACAAATCGCAGGCTTTATGGGCGATCCTGTGGCTCCATAGCTTTAATGCAACACAAAACAGCTTTCTCACGAATAAGACTTGCATATTGCTTGTGCTTTGTTACACTTAGCCTGCAAAGTAACAGAGGTAGGTAAGATATGATAGAAACATTACACAATCTGAATCCTGAGTTCGATGAGATCGCAGATCAAATGCCTGACGTACAGGCTAGGGGCGACCAACTACTTGCCGATACTACTGCTCCAGAGGCTGTACCATTCGGCGCCGAAATGTTCCAAGATATACCACAAGCTCTTGGTGGTCTTACCGCCAATGAAACACTCTTTAGCGTCAACGAGGAAACGGCTAAGGGCAAGGACGACCAAGCCGGTGGCAGAAGGGGCGGTGGCAACGGCGGC
>CAZZHV010000002.1:0-61309 GCA_964654135.1 uncultured Candidatus Saccharibacteria bacterium | reverse complement strand
GGCTAAGGGCAAGGACGACCAAGCCGGTGGCAGAAGGGGCGGTGGCAACGGCGGCAACGGTGGTAGTGGCGGAAATGGCGGCGGCAGTCGATAAGGCGCCATAGTTCGTGGCCGCCCCTCGACGCGTCATAGCGTTTGCCGACAGTAACGACGCACACTTGCCATTTGTGCAGCGACATTTGAGCAGCCCGCTTTTGATTATTGATCCACAGAAAGTCTTGGCGGGCGCTCTTTTGTCGTATCGCTACAAATCAGGCACAACAACCATCGTTTACGATGACATTCCACTTGATGCACATACAGTTGCTGGTATTTGGTTGCGACATCCAGTTGCGGTCGAGCCCAGTCAGGTAGCAGTGGAGGAAGCCTATAGGGGCTACGCCGCATCAGCTATAAATGAGCTTATTACCTTATTCGAAGGAGCCTTTAAACCCTCTCTTTGGATTTCCGATCCATCTGCGGTACGACAGGCCGGCAACAAGCTGAGACAACTACGCCTTGCCCAAAAGCTTGGCTTCCAAGTACCGGATACTCTAGCCACATCCGATCAGGCTGCTGCACGAAAATTCATTGACCAGCAAAAAAATGTCATAGTAAAGCGGCTAGCGCAAGTTATGCCACGTGTTAATGGGGTCCAAAAAATGCAGTTTGCCGCCAAATTCAGCAGCGATGCTCCGCCTGATCTATCGGGTCTTTCCCTGGCGCCGTCCTTCTTTCAGGAGGCAATAGAAACCAAAGCCGACCTTCGTGTTACCGTTGTTGGCACCGATGTCTTCGCAGCGCGGATTAGTGCACCCAACCAAAAAATGGATTCAGTAATTCGTGACTGGCGTCCGGGTCAATTTGACAACTCGCTCACTATTGAGACATATACCATGCCGAAAGCCATCGCAGATCTTTGCCGGCAGCACGTACACCAACTCGGACTTAGCTATGGCGCGATTGACCTCGTGGAAGATATACATGGCAACGTCTGGTTTATTGAGAATAATCCTATCGGGCAGTGGGCATTTATTGAGCAGGAAACTGGCATGGAAATAGGCAAGAAATTAGCGCGCTTACTCTCCAAATAACACAAATTTGTGTTATTTCAGTCATTTGTGTATACTACTGAGTATGGATAAAGATAAAGTACTGATTTACGCAGACCACATGGGCCAATCCCTTGCACAGCGCTACGGCTATCCGCCAGTAACGGGCAGGGTAATGGGCTACCTGTCGGTGTGTGATCCAGCAGAGCAGTCGATTAACGACATTGCCGAAACATTACTAACCAGCCGCAGCGCGGTAAATAACGCGATCCAGACAATGGAAGCACAAAAACTTATTACGCGTACGCGTCCAGCTGGCAGTCGCGCCGATCTCATTAGCTTGAGTCCACTTAATCCGGAGAATACCGGTTTTGACCCAAGCGAATACCGAGAAACCGCACGCTTGGCCCGCGAAGGACTAGAGCTCCTTAAAGACGCCACGCCAGAAAGACGACAGCCGCTCGAAGCAGCCGCTTCACTGGGTGACTTCCTGGCAGAACGAATACCGCAACTGTACGAAGAGTGGAGTGAATACCACAAGAAACGATCCGATAAAAATAAGGGGGAATAATATGGGCGACTTTCTAAACAAAATCTTGGGCGATCTAGAAGACAAAAAAGAGTGGAAGGCGCTGCAAGTACGCGCCAAAGCACTACCAGAAGAGTATCGAGTTGTGTATGACGAAATCAAACACTATGTCTGGAAGGGCGGCACCGGTCTTATGGACCCAAGCAACTTGTTTAAACGCTTGGTGGAACTTTTCGAAGAAGGCGCTGCAGCAGGCAAGCATGTAACCGACGTTACTGGTAACGATGTAGCAGCTTTTGTAGAAGAGCTCATTCGTGGCGAAAAAACATACACCGATGGCTTACGCGACAAGCTCAACGACGCCATCGCCAAAAAACTTGGAAAATAAAGAGGAGAACATATGAAACCAGCAATTACCGTAACCGAGTTAACCAAAGGCTTCAAGAAAAACTCGGTACTTAAGGGCGTCAATTTTACAGTACAGAGCGGCGAAATTTTTGCACTGCTCGGCAGCAACGGCGCAGGCAAGACCACAACTATTAACATCTTGACCACACTTATGAACGCCGATGGTGGCGAAGCAAGCGTCAACGGTTTTGACGTTGCCAAGCAGCCTGAAAAAGTTCGTCAAAGCATCAGCCTCACTGGTCAATTTGCGGCAGTCGACGATATGCTTACTGCTCGCGAGAACCTAGAACTCATTAGTGATTTGCGTCACGTTAGCAGTTCAGCGCAAACCGCTACCGACTTACTCAAGCAGTTTGACCTTGTTGATGCTGCCGACCGTCGCGCAGCAACCTTTTCCGGTGGTATGCGTCGCCGGCTCGACATCGCTATGAGCCTGATCGGCAATCCATCCATTATCTTCTTAGATGAGCCAACTACCGGGCTCGATCCAGAAGCTCGCAGCAGTATGTGGCAGACAATTCACAGCCTTGCTAAAAGTGGTACGACCATTTTCTTGACCACTCAATATTTGGACGAAGCAGACGAACTCGCTGACACCATCGCTGTCTTGCACGAAGGCAAGATTGTAGCGAGTGGCACAGCCACCGAGCTTAAAAAACTTGTTCCTGGCGGACTCATTAAGCTCACGTTCCAGGACGAGAAACAACTTGAAATCGCGAGTGCAGCCCTAGGCAAAAACTACGAAATTACCGAAAAAGAAGGCGTAACGTTAACTGTCTCTAGTGGCGGAAGTGCCGCGCAAATTGCCGATCTCTTTATCCGTTTGCGCGACGCCAAGATCGAGCCAACCGACTTCTCACAGCAAGTACCAACGCTCGACGACGTATTCTTTAAACTCACAGGCAAAAACAACAAGGAGGAAAAATAAATGCACGCACTTAAAGACACTTGGACTATGGCCAAGCGCAGCCTGAAACACATTATTCGTAGTTCGGACACGCTTATCACCGTTGTAATCACCCCAGTCGCATTGCTGCTGATGTTCGTATACGTTCTCGGCGGTGCGCTCGAGAGCCAGGCTGGCTCAGTTAAGTACATCAATTTTATTACGCCGGGAATTATCATCTTTACGGTGGTAAGTGGCATTGCATACGCAGCTTTTCGTCTTAACACCGATGTCCAGAAGGGTATCGTCAATCGCTTTCGCACCATGCCAATTGCACCATCTTCTATCTTGGGTGGGCAAGCAGCGTCATCAGCACTTTCTAACTTGTTTTCATCTTTGATCGTTCTCGGCGTAGCATTCGCGGCGGGTTTCCGCACAAACGCAGGGCTATCAGAGTGGCTCCTGTTTGCGGGACTCCTTGTGCTCCTTACATTGGCCCTCACTTGGATGGCAGTATACTTTGGCATTAAGGCTGCATCCGTAGAAGGCGCTAGTTCATTCAGCTATCTCCTGATGTTCCTTATTTTCCTGAGCCCATCCTTTGTACCAACATCTGCAATGACGCCTGTACTTCGTGGCTTCGCCAACAACCAGCCATTTACGCCGATCATCGAAACCATGCGTTCTTTGTTGACCAACGGCACTGCCGGCAACAAAGCTGGCCTCGCATTCGCTTGGAGCGCTGGCATTCTCGTGGTGTTCTACCTTTTGTCTATCCAGGCATACAAGAAGCGATCACTCGCGTAGTCAACAGGGGTGTTATAAATTGACTTTAGTGCAACTTTAATGCATAATATGCACGTCTACAGTAGTCTCTACGGTTCTCATACCGTCCAAAACAGCTGGTAGTACGTTCATTCATATCAGTCTACGGAAAGAACCGTAACCACACGTCCACCACAACCCCGAAGGGGAGCGTCATGTCACAGCCGCGTGTTCTGCTCGGTTTCACCTACAGCATGGCCGCACTGGCCTACACGGCACAGAGTTCCGGCGTCAGGATCGTCCTGCCGCGAACAGCGCATTTCCCGTCGATCGAGTTCGGTCTCGACGTGGTCGACCTGCCGCAGTTCGACCACAAGACCGAGGCAGCCGCTACGTTCGACAAGCTCGTCGAAGAGCACCAGCTCAAGGCCTTCTGGCCGCTTTCGTCGTCGATGTACGATCTCTCGTACATCACTTCGGCCCCGGTGCACGCCGTCTGCAAGCACAAGACCTTCCAGATGGTCAACGACAAGGTCAGCTGCGCCAGCTGGATGCGAAACAGCATGTTCCAGCCCGAAGGCGTCGAGACAGTCGGTGTTCACCGGACCATGGAAGAGATCAAGGCTCGTCTCGCCGACGGCCAAAGGGTTTGCATCAAACCTCCGCGTGGAGTCAACGGCGGTGGTTTCTGGGAGATCACCCCCAATGCCAAACTGCTGGCTGACCCGGAGGCCCGCAAGATCACGCCCGAGATGTTCGCGCACGAAGTCGGCAGGCTCGAAGAAAAGGAGGGCATGGAACGCTTCCTTGTCATGGAGATGCTGACCGGTCCCGAGCTGAGCATCGACGCACTGTGCGTCGACGGCGAGCTCCTCAAGTGGATGGTTCGTGAGAAGGTCAGCGCCAACACGCAGATCATCCGCTCGAACCACGAGATCATGGACCACGTCCGCCACATCGTCAAGGCCCTCAGGCTGCACGGCTTGGTAAGTGTGCAGTACATGTACGACCGACACGGCAACATCAAATTCCTCGAGATCAACCTGCGCCCCTCGGGAGGTTGCCTCAGCTACGGCGAGTTCATCCTCCGCGAGACCATGGGTGGCAGCGACCTGCTGACCGACTGGCTGCAATTCATGGCCGGCATCATCGAGCCCGACGACATCAAGCCGTGGCACGGTGACCTGCAGATGGACAAGGTCCAGTGGGGTGGTCAGAAGCGCTTGGACATCAAGCACATCGACAGCCGAGACTGACATGAATGAATCAACGGTGAGAGTATCACATGCTTGAAGGCACCCAGCTTTCACTTGTGGTACTCCGCCGTTTTTTCATGCCAATTTTTACCGGCCAAGATCTGGTATCATGAGGCTACTATGATACAGACTATCGACAACAAAGAACTCGAAACATTTACTGCCTTGAGCCATATAGTTGAAGCACTCGACAAACGCTTCCCGGATGGCAACAGTGCTTTCCAGCGTGTTTCGCGCTTAGCTGAGGAGTGCGGGGAGCTCGCATCAGCCGTAAACCACCGAGAGAAGATGGGCATTAAGCACCAGAAACACGGTGAGGCTACCGACGAGCATCTCGTCAAAGAGATACAAGATGTCTTGCGCGCAGCGCTTGGAATAGCCCGACACTACGGCGTTGAGCGACAACTCGAGCAGTCTGTTGAAGATTTCTACAAAGCCTACCAGACAGAAGGGCACATCGGCTATTAGCAAAACGAGGGCCACACGTCCTCTTTTTTATGTACATCGTTAAATTGCTAAATAAGCGAAATACTTATAGAATAGCTGTATTCACCTCAATAGAGGCGATGTGTGTCGATCTCTCTGGGTGCGCGCTGTAATTGGCCTAATTTCTGGGCCGCTTGCACCGCGCACTCCTTTTTAGGAGATCCACATGAATTAAGATTTCAAGTGGTTACTATCCTCTAAGGCAGGGGATATGTTGCGTGGAGAAAAGATGTAGCAGTCGTGAGGACAGAGATAACGTCCGAACGGGCATCCGAAATCGGTGGCTCGACCGAAGCACCGCCCAAGTTCCAGGACATCCAGGTTGTCGTCGACGACACGACCCGGGAAGTCTGGATCAACAACCCGCCGAGGCCTGGCCGCGGTCGTCCGACGCCATACGTACAGGGCCTGGAGTTCATCGTTCGCAGGCTTTCGAACATGCTCGAAGCCGCACTGAGCGACGTGAAGACACTCGCCCAAGATGTACGGCGCGCCAAGGATGACGCTGCCGACGCTGCCCGGATCGCCAACCGCGAGAACACCAGGCTCGAGCAAGAGAATGGAGCACTCAAGAAGCGTATCGTTGACCTCGAGGCCCAAGAGGCCGAACACCGCCGGCAGATGACTGTCAAGGGCACCGAGCTCAGTGAGCGTGCTGGACAAGTCCAACATGCTCAAGAGCAAGTGCGCCTGCGCGAAGAACGGCATCAAGAGGCACTCGACAACCTCCGCAAGGCACATGCTGAGCAGCTCGCCGCCCTACGCGCAGAGCAGGAGCAGGAAACTGACCAGCTCAGCGACGGGCATCGACAGGTGGTCGAAGCCATGAGCAAGGACGCCGAGGTCACTCGCAATGAGCTACAGGAGCTCCGCACCACGCATCAAGAGCTCCAGGACCGAGAGCAGGGGCTCCGAGACACCAAGGACAGCCTTGAGGTTCTGGCACAGCAGTCGTACACTCTCGTCAAGCTGATCGCCACAGTCTCGGTCATCGTCGGTCCGCTTCGCTACGTGCTCTTCGTCGATGACGCAGACCAGGTGGTCGAAGACCCGACGTACATCGTCAACAACGACGGCACGATCGAGATCGCTCACAGCAAGGTCCTGGTCCACGGCCAAGACCTGGCACTTGAGTACGCTCAAGGCGAGCCGCCGGTACTGACTGTCGCCAGTATGGAATCCGCAGCTCGCGAAATCGTGGAGCAACAGGTTCCGCTCGACGACGAAGGTCAGCCCACCCTTGCCGGATTGGCGCTACTGGACTGGCTCCAGAAGGCGGCAAGCAACACCGGCCTCACTTCAGATGACCTTGAGAACTGCCCGCTACTCGTACGTCTGACGTTCGAGAACAACGCGGCCGGCCCCAAGGCGCTGGAGCAAGGAGAAGAGCAGTAATTCACATCTGAAATCCGCGGCTAGACACCCCGCAGCGATACATCGCTAGACTGGTTCCGATAGGGCTGCTGACGTACCACAACGGTACATTTATCCCCTCAGCAGCCCTATCGTCAGCACACCCATAACTTTGATTTTTTTACACTTTTATGCTAAAATAATATGGTTTTGTACCCCTGTTAGGGCAAGCAAAGCACCTTAACAGCTCTCTGTTAGTGATGGGCTATGAGTACTCATATTGTGAGTGTTTACAGCCCATCATCAACCCCTACACCAGGAGGAATCCTGTGAAACACCCCGTACTCGCGACCATTGTCGCCGCCGGAACCCTCGCCGCAATCGTGGCTGGGTACCAGCGTGGAGCACGCGTCTACCAGGAAATGGTGGACAAGGGCGAGATCAACCCACTCGTCGGTCTCAACACTGTTCCCAAGTGGGAGACATACGACAACCGGCCGATCACCAACCTGGTTCTGCCTGCGGCAACCCCCATGAGCGGCTACACCAACCTGTACCGCATCCCCGAGGACGAACCGGACAGCACCATCAACACACCGTTCGGTCCGGTTCGTCTGCGAGCGGCCCAGGGCTACTACGCTGGCACCGGCATCTTCGTGTACTTCCCGCTGGGGATCCGCTTCGGCAAGAAGCAGACGCACGACATCCTGGAGCTCATCGCCAAGCGCCTCTTCGAGGACACCGACGGCAAGTTCCACTTCGAGCCGTCCCCCGGCAGCAGCTCGGGAGGCAGTGACATCGCCACCGGCATCATCACTGCTGGTCTCGACTACGACGCCTACCTGCGCTACCACGGCAGGAAGGAGAACGAAGCGAGCGCCGATGACCAGAAGAAGCGCGTCGAGCACGAGGGCTACTTCAAGTGCAGCGATGCACCGCCTCTCCGGGAGATCGCCTGGCGTCTCCTTCGGATCTTCGACAACTTGGACGGCAACGACGTCCTGGAACTGACTTCGATCACCGAGGACTACGTCAGGCACGTCACGTCGGCCATCCAGCTCGACAAGTAACTTCTCGAAGGGAAACCTCATGAGCAAGAAGCTTCTCCTCATCGCCGCAACGGCAGTCGCACTTATCGCCGGCACTCGTGCCGCGCGGTACCTGCAGCTCCAGCGCGAACAGCCGCCCGTCATGGACGCCGACCGCGCCTACGTAATCCCCGAGAACACGCAGCCCGTCACGGCGGACACGTCTATCGGCGATGTCACGTTCGGCCCCAACCACGAGTTCCAGCCGGACCACCGCGCCTATCACAAGGGCCACGCGCTCTTCGTCTACCTCCCCGCAGGCTACGGCTTCGGGCCGAACGACGAACACAACGAGTACGTCCTGCGTCTCTCGCTCGCGCTCCTGTACACCACCAAGGGCCATTTCCGCATGGAGCCCGTTCCGCACATCGCCGAAGGCGGTGACTCGAACGCCAGCGCCATGATCAGCGCCGGCAGCAACTACGCTGCATGGGGCAGGAACAAGGCAGGCGAAGAGCCTCAGGTATGGGCCGGCACGCCACTGGCGTACCAGTACTACATGGGAGATGACCCGGCGCCTGATTTCGACCAGATGGTCGAGCTGGTGACGTTCCTCATCGAGCACCCCAGGTACGTCGAACACGCCTACCGCCAGATCAGCTCGCTCATCGAGACGACCGGCTAGGCCACGTAGGGCAACAGAGAGCTTCCGGGCGGAAGGGAATGACAAAGTGTCGAGCTCACGCGCAAGCGTACTCACATCTTTTCATATCCCTTTCCGCCCGGCAGTTCACCAAGCACATGATGTCTATCGTGTCTTTAGTGAACTGTCAGCCACCATTTCCTGATATGATGGGTATATAAGTACGGAGATGTTTTATGCCGGGATTTTTCGAATCAATGAAACGAGTCATGCAGGGAAAGCCTGTATATAATGTCGAGGATGAGCTGGGTCATCAGGCTATGCAGCATCCAAATCCAGCCGAAGCTCCACACGCCAGTAACGAGCATCACTCGCTTATCCAGAAGGGAAACGACCATACTTTTCCGGTTGTATCTATCAAGCGGACCGTGACGCGCATGAACGGAGCCAACATGCAGGTGCACGCCTATATCGTCAATAGCTGGCCTGAGCCAATCGAGCTCACCAAAGTACACGTGCTCGGCAAGGAGCATCATCTGGAAGCACCGCTAAGATCTCGCGAAGAACGCGAGTTTATCATCTACGACGGCCCCCGACCGCGCAACAAAACAACCGAAGCAGACATAGAATACAAGACACATCACGAGCATGACTATTTCAAAGCCATCCATGACGTCACGTTTATGTACCACCAAGACGACCAAACATATAGCATAGATGAAATGCGCTTGCGCATGCCAATTCGCGATATCTACGGATAATACATATCCTGTTTGCGTTAAGCTATAAATAATGCCATACTAGCGCTGTCTATTCCGTTATTCGGAAGGCATGCACATGTACAGCACAATCCATTCGTCTGATCAAAACGAGCTGAAAAGGACATTCTCGTGCCACTCGCACAGGTAATCTCGCTGTTCCAGCGAGGTGAACGAACCGGCCACACAGGAGCCGTAGTAGTTCCCATCGTGGAGGAGCAGGACAACATCGCCGGCCTCATACAAGGCGTGGTCAACCACCCGCGCATCGGCACTCAGCCAGGTCTGCACCAGATGGCAGAGCTCTACGGTGACAAGCTCACCGTGATCTTTGTCGACGACAGCAGCCACACCATGGGTGTCGAAGCCAGCGACAAAGTCAGGCAAGAGCTCTGCGGCGGCAACTGCCAGCACATCACGATCGAACACATCCACCGCACCGGCAGTAGCAAGCACGGCGGATTGTCCGGTGCCGTCACCGACGGAGCCAAGGCAGCACGCGAGCGGGGTCTCAACCGAGTCGTCGTCATGGACGGCGATCTTCAGCACAACCCGCGCTACGTACCGTGGCTGCTGAGCTTCTTGGACAGCGTCGACCTCGTAGCCACAACGCGCTACACCCAGGGCGGCAGCAGCAAAGGCCTGAGCAACATCTACCGACAGGTGGTCTCACGAGCATCAACCGTGTTGGCCAAGGCACTCTTTCCGCTGCGACTGCGGCTGATCACCGACCCGATGGCCGGCTTCTTCGCCTTCAACATCCACGCGGTCAACCTGACACGGCTGAACCCTCAGGGCTTCAAGATCCTGGTCGAAATGCTTCTGACACATCCCGGAATCCGGCGCTCGGAAATGGAGATCGACTTTGGCCCTCGTGCCGAAGGCGACAGTAAGGGCAGCCTCAAGCAGGGCCTGACGTTCCTCCGCCAGCTGTTCTGGCACCGTCTCGTCAACTAGCTCGAGGCAGCTCTAGCAACATCGTGCATGCGACATCGGCGATTACAACGCCAAGGGACGGGCGAATTCTCGGGCAATCCAGCCTGCCAGAAGCCGCCCGTCCATGCATCACAGATCATTCTACATAAGCATCTTACAGAGGTGTTTATATACAATCATCTGTACAAATTGCAATTGCACGCCTGTGGATAACATGCTATCGTTTTGTATGTAAGTCTACTTGCACAACCACAAATCGCCCCGGATGTTTCATTCGAGGCGCGTTCTTTAAGAAGGGAAAGTTTTGACTCCCCAACAGGGCCGCCACAAGGCGACCAAGAGTTCGGCTTTTCGGAGAGCGATAGGTCTGATCAGCAAGCTCAAGCGCAAGCTGATCTTCGGCAGTATCGGCATCTTCGTGATGCTGGTCGGCTACGCCACGCTGTACCTCTGCGTCGACGTACTGCACTGGAGTCCCAGTGTGGCATATGCGATTCAGGCCGTGGTGTCCATCGAGCTCAACTTCGTGCTGAACTACAAGATCACCTGGCGTGATCGGCGCGACGTGAGCATCTGGCGCATGTTGGGACGTTTCCATGTCTCGCGCATCGTCACCATCCCGCTCAACCAAGTCATGTTCAACGCTCTGATCTGGGCGCACGTGAATTACCTGATCGCCAACACTTTGTGCATCGTCCTCGTGACAATGTTCAATTTCGTAGTTGGTGACAAGTTCACGTTCCGCGAGGTCAAGGCGAAGGACACGGACGACCAGGTGGTGCCGGGAAAAGCGTTCAACGAGTCGACTGACTCGGAGAAGACGCCGCTTCCAGAGTTGCCGGCTTTTGCACCGCACATTTCGGTGGCAATTTGCACCAAGGCCAACAAGGGCAGCATCGCCCAGACGGTCCGTGCGCTGCAGAACCAGCATTACCCACACCCGATCGAGATCATCGTCGTCGGTGACATCAACGACTCCGCCTGGGAATACCTGGAGGAGTTCGGCGACGGTATCCGACGTATCGGCGTCAATGTGGACTCGCCAGGGCGCGACTCCAACATGAAGCGCAGCATCGGGCTGGAGCACACCTCGATCATCTCGTCTGTCCTCGCCGTCATCGACGACGACGTCATTCCCGAGCCCACTTGGGCGCTGGAAGTCTCGTCGATGCTCGGTGGCGTCGTGCATGCAGTGGCGGGACCGGTTGTCGGCCTGGGCGATTCCTTCTGGAGCCGCTACATCGACAAAAACCCGGTCGCAACCAAAACGCCGCGCATCGCCAACGAGTTCCTGCTGAACCCTCACACGCTGAAGCGGGAGAAATTCCCGGTGACCGCGAACTTTGCGATCACGCGTGAGCTCTACGAGAAGGTAGGCGGCCCCAACCCGGCCTTCACCAACTCGTACGAGGACTACAGCTGGATGTCGTGGATGATCCAGAACGGTTACGGCATCTACTGCACGCCCCGGCTCAACTGCAAGCGCTACCACCGAGAAGGTCTCAGGCCTCTCATCCGGGAGTACTTGCGTTCGGGCAAGGGCTGCGCCGACTTGATCGTCACGTACAAGGATTGCACCTTTGCGCGTCGGCGAGTCAAGCAGCTGCGCCTGTTCTACGCGTTGGTCGGTATCGGTGTGGCACTTGCCGTACTGAACCCCTTCGCTATCGGCGTACTCGTAGCGGGTGTAACCACAGGGCTGGCGGCATCGTCAATCCTGGCCACCAGGCACATGCAGGGAGCGATCTACCCGTTCATCTCGCTCCTGCTGGGCACGATGTTCGTCATCGGACTCACCAGGCGCCTCATGGCACGTCGAGCACTCGTCATGCCAGAGGTACGCGAGATCCAGTTCATCGCTCACGCGAAACAAGCTGGCGTGCAAACGCTCAAGCTCAGGATCGTCCGTCCGGCATCCGCCGAAACGGCCTAGAACCCTCCGAAGGGAAAGACACACTAGTGAACGCCATACGAAGAATGCGGGGATTCCCCCTCATACTGACCGGCATCCTGCTCGTCGCCGGCCTGCTGCGCTTCTGGCACATCGCCACGCGCCCGGGCTACGACTGGGACGAGAGTGTCTACAGTGTGATCGGCGCCAACATGGCGAATCACGATCTGCTGCAGGCCAAGACGGAAGCCGGTTTCGGAGCCCAACCGTACCTCTACCACCCGCCGCTGTACTTCATGGCGCTGGGTCTCTGGTACAGGGTGTTCGGCACCGGCATTCCGGAAGCACGCGTTCTGGCGGCGATCGGCTCGCTCGTCATGCTGCTGCTCCTCGGCCTCTGGCTGCGGAAGCAGATAGGTGACAAGTGGGCCCTGATCGCCACCGGCGTCTTGGCCGTCGACGGCTGGACCGTGTTCACGAACAGGGTCGGTTGGTTCGAGAACCTCATGATGCCGATCGGCGTCGTGGGTCTCTGGCTCTACTGGAAGGCTCTCAAGGCCCCCAGTCTCGGCAGGTTCATCGCCGCAGGCGGGGTCCTCGGGTTCGTCGTCGTGTTCAAACACGTCGGCGTGTACTTCCTGATCGCGGTCCTGATCAACTGGCTCATCGTGCGGTGCGACCACAAGAAGCACTTCGCGCTCGTCGGCACAGCCATCGCGACTTGCGCGGCGTACATCGGCGTCATGTCGATGAACTACGGCACGACGTACTGGGACGAGAGCACCGTCCAGATCCAAAGGATCTTGGGCATGCGCGAATCCCGCGGCGCGGTCAACAGCCTCAGCGATCTGATCGACCCGTTGGTCGACCAGTACAAGATCTTCGTGGTCACGCTGTTGCTGCTGGTCGTCGCGGGCGTCATGGTCCTGGTGAGGGTGGTCAAGATGATCCGGGAACGGAGCGTCAAGACGATCGGCGACAACACCATCCTGTTCTCGTGGGCGGCAAGCTCGATTCTGTGCTTCGGCCTCATGAAGCTGGTATTGCCGCACTACCTGATCATGGTGATCGTTCCGCTGTTCTGCTACCTCGCAAGCGAGCTGCAGATGCGGGAGCAGACCCAGGAGGCGAAGGCCCTCACCGGTGACGAGAAGCGCAAGCCCACAAGGCGACCGCTGATCATCGTCGGTGCGGCGTTGGCGTTCATCGCCATCGTCATCGGCAACGCCATCGCGTTCCAGGTTCGTATCGCCGTCGGCGACGACAACGCCCTCAAGGCAACCGCCATATGGGCGCACAACAACCTGCCGGCGAACGCCATAGTCATTACCGAGGAATCGGTCGGCGCGGTCATCAGTCAGCCCTACTGCAAGCTCGCGCACAGCGGAGCGTGTCACCACGCGACGTACATGATCACGTACAACTCGCACACCCAGCAGCCGCCTCGGGACCACACAACCAACGAGCTGCTGGCGACCGCCCGCAAGTTGAAGACCTTCAGGGGCTTCAAGGAGGACATCACCATCCTCGAGCTGGCGAAACCGGTCAAGTAACACCCTTCAACAAGAACCATCTGGTTAAACAAGTACTAACAAAAACCGTCCAGTAATGGACACCCAGGTGGGACGTGGTAATCCGAAAGGATATGCGGCAACCCCGCAAACCGCGTCCCACCTGTTGCACCACCAGAGATGATTATTTAGATTGTCATCTGTGCATATGCAACAGAACTAGGGAACTAATTCTACCCAAAGGATGTTACCGGTAGCAGAGCCACCGGCAGAGCCAAGAGCTGAACCAGCCACATACGTACCGGTACGTGACATAGCTGGGGCAAGTGCCGCCATCGGTGCGGGCACTGTAGCGCCTTTAAGCTGTAGGGAAGTACCTGTAAAACCAAGACCCAGGAATATTTCACTCCCAGTGGCGAGCGTAACAGGGGTGCCGAGAGCAGCCTCAACAACAAGGTTTGCACCACTAACAGAGCTACTAATGTTAGCAGTCTGCGAGACAGCAACCAGAGTTGTGGCGTTAAACACGCCAGCACGTACATCTGTTACTCCAGATGGGGCAGTAGTACCGGTTGCAAAGCGAATTTTAGTAAATGTGCCGGCTTTGCGTACTTTTGCGCGAATTGCATAAACACTACCGGAAGTAAGGTTAAGATTAGATGTCGCAAAAAGTCTGTCCATTGTAGAAACATCGCTCGAGCGCATCGTAGAAATACCACCAGATAAACGAGGGTCATCATCAAGAACGGCTGGCTGTAGCGTTACGCCATCTTGGCCCAGTGCAGAGATAGTACTTGCGCCAGCGTCAATGACAACACTGTCGGTATTAGTGCCGTCGCCCTTCATAACACGAACTTTTTTGGTAGCCGTCGTGTTGGTGTTGCGGAAGAATCGCACGCTCGCATTACGGGTGCTATCTGTAGTAAAGACATCGTTTTCGACAACCGTATTAGAACTAGCGTCCAAGATAGAGCGCGACTCAGAAAGGGTAGTGCCGTCAAGCAGCTTATTTTGCAAACGGCCGGTGATAAAGGTATTCCCAGTTTTGGCATCTACGTAGAAGACTTGCGTTGTGGAGTCGTCAGCTGCGTAGATAACAAATTGGGCGTTTGGCACGTTAGCATCACGAAAGAGATGAATCTTGCCGGCAGTACAGTTATCGAGACCAGCGGAAATATCAAGCGTAGCGGCGCCATAGGCGTCGACAGCGGTTACGACTTTACCGAGACGATAGCGACCGCTAGAATTGCCCGAAACAACATCACCAGTCTGGGGCGTATCAAAGACGACACCAAACTTTGTATCTGGCTCAAAGGCACCGTGGTCAAGATATAGGTTTTCGAGACTATAGAATGCAGCCTGGGTGCGGTCGGCATCTGAGCGAAGGCGGAAACGAGTTGCGAGCACATCTGGAGCGGGCCCACTGGGATCGCTTGCAGTTTTTACTTCGAAGCCATGATGTGATGAGCCGGATGGAATCTTGTCGTGCCAGCCGATCCAAGTTTGCAATCGACCATTGTTATCGAACCATACAGGACCACCGCGAGATAATTCGCCGCGAGCTCTAAATGCAATGTTCTTAGCGACATAGCCGTTTGGATCATCGACAGCTTCCATAACTAACTGACCGGTACGCTCAGGTTGCTCCTTGAATGTTATCGGCCTAATAGTTCCGTCAGTATAATGCGATACACCGAGAAAATCATTTAATAATTTACCCCAGTTACCTGCATCTTTTCCGGGTTGTGGCAGTCTGGTCATATATAATCCTTATTTATTTTTGGCACAACAAAAAAGCTACCCACTCAGGTGGTTTTTGCTACTTCGTTTGTAAAAATCGACCCACATTAACGGAGGTGCTTTTGGTTCAAAACCTGCCGCCTCACATTCGAACTTGCTGATGTTAGCATAAGCTCCTTCGAATAACAACACATGACATACATATCTCACTGCGTACTCTATGCTTGACAGGGGTAGGCGATTGCAGAGCTTTTCTGTGGCTTTCTATAGCGCTTGTGCCTTATAATAGACATAAACGTAATACAAGGTAACAATCCGTATGTCACGTCTCCCAAATCCGGGCTCCGACAGTGGTGCGTGGGGAACTATCCTCAATGACTATCTAGAAGTGTCACACAATGCAGATGGCACGCTTAAGGGAAGTCAGGTCTCCTCAGCTGGCGCAGAAATGTCCGCAAACAAAGGACAGGCAAGCGGCTATGCGCCACTTAACGGTTCCTCAAAAGTACCGGCAGCCAACCTCACTTTCGGTACGACGAGCGGCACCATAGCAGCCGGAGACGACAGTCGTATAACAGGTGCGTTGCAGTCTGGCGCAAGCGCAGGTGGCGACCTGAGCGGTACATACCCTAATCCAACTGTCGCCAAAGTTAATGGCGTAACTATTAGCGGCACACCAGCATCTGGCAAGGTTCTCTCTGCAACAAGCGCGAGTGCAGCCAGCTGGCAAACTCCAGCCACCAATGCCTGGCAGTTCAACGTAAAAGCATATGGTGCATTAGGTGACGGGTCTACAAACGACACGGCGGCTATTCAGTCTGCTATTGATGCCGCCTCCGCATACGCAGTGGCTAATAGCGGTTACGCTGAGGTCATTTTTCCACCAGCCATATATCTTTTATCATCTGCAGCTCGCACCGATCGCAGCGGTAATGCCCAGCTAGCCCTGCCAATTATCAGTGCTACGGCCAACAAAGTTACGCTGGCACTACTCGGTACCGAAGATTCTGCATCAATGCCACACTGGAACGCTACCACTCCACAACTTAACGGTGTTGTCCTCAAGTCAACCTGGAATGCCACCGATCAATCGGGCTCTTCGAACGAGGGCAGTGTTATCGGTGGGCCAACCTTGCCGAATGGTTATGTGTCTGGTGCCAACTATTCCAACTGTAACATCGTTATTAAAGGCATCCAGATACAAGTTCCGTTCACAGCTCGAGGCTCTGACACATCCGGCATAGACCTACGAGGCATGGCCAATGCGCACCTTGAAAATGTCGCGTTTTACCCAGCAGCAACACCAACACAGCTCAACGGCACCTACACAAGTCCTGGCTGGAATCTTGGTATTGCCATGCCAGTCCCTGGCAACAATGACCTCTCAGTTATGAATAACTGTAGCGTCGAAGGCGCCACTTACGGCTTCTACCTAGGTGAGCACCTGAGTGCAGATCGTCTGGCAGCCATTTATTGCTACACAGGCATGCTAACAGGTGGCTTCTTTAGCTCTGTAGGGCAATTCCACTATAACTGGATTGGTAGTGCAAGTATCGAGGCCTGTGTTAACGGCATCTTTATCGTAGCCGGCGGTAAGATAGTTGTTAACGTACTATCTACAGAGGGAAGCATGAATCATGTCGTCGACACTGCCGGAACCGGAGTCGGCGAGATCAACCTAGGAGGTATCATAAGTACCATTAATGTATCTGATCCAACAGGTGTTAAGGTAACATACCTCGACAAGAGTCCTGGCGCCACTACCGCTCCGACCGTTTCTGCCAGCACCACAGCCTTCCGCAACCCATTCTGGCGAGATGCAGCAGTACAGGTTAATGCCAACGGCGCAACAGTTACGGGTGTTGCAGTAGACGGCACCACGGTACTAACTGGCGCGGGTATGGCTATACTCCCAACAGGCAAAAAGATAACACTTACTTACAGTGGTGGCACTCCCACCTGGACATGGACGCTGCTCTAGTTCATAATAGCTGGCCATGATTGACAAGCATTTTATGCGTGAAGCGCTCAAGGAAGCGACTATAGCCCGTGATGGAAATAATTGGGCAATTGGGTGTGTCATTGTCTTCGAAGGCAAGATAATTGCACGAGGACACAACGAGGTATACTCCTCGAAAAACCGTTTAGCACACGCCGAGATTCAAGCTATCACCGAGCTACAAGCCGAGCACTTCGAATACACCGACAAAGACCTAACATTGTATACAACTTTTGAACCCTGTCCTATGTGCTTTGGCGCAATTCTTATGAGTGGTATTCGACATGTTGTCTCTGGCGTTAATTTTGATAAAAGCGGAGCAACCGCATCTATCGAACATATGCCTTTATTTTTTACCCAGCCACGTTTTAAGACAACGCTAACCACTGGCATTCTTGCTAAAGAGTGCGCGCAAATGTGGGCGACTAGCTGGCCAGCTGAGAAATATGTCGCCTCTGGATCCATCAACATGGCAGAAATAGAAAAGCTAGCCGACGAAACTCAGATCTACGTTACTCCGGTACTCGCCCCAATCGACTGGCATCTTCAGCAGAGCTAGGCACACGTACTTCATCCCAAAGACGTTTTGCAAATTCACGGACCGCCGCACGAGCCGAAAGGCCCTCAGGTGATGCAGGGCCGCAACCTTCGAGTGCTATATTATCAATTCCCATGGCACGCAATACACGCCGAGACGCCAGCATCATGCGTTGTTGGTATGGATTACCGGCGACCACAAGCACGCGCTGGGGAAAGTCTAGGCTAACGTGACGCTGAGCCCACTCGATAATCTCTGATTCAGTGGTGGTACGGGGCTCGCCAGCAACATCACGCGTCACCGATCGGCCATTCAGCAAAATAATTTCTTGCGGCAGCTCAGGACTTTTGAGCCGCATATCTTCGACGTGTCCATCTTCACCGATAACAACTTCTTGTAGTGCAAGCTCGCCAAAATGTCGCACCAGGCTCAAGCGGCCGCACTCTGTTTCGGTAGCTATACGTTCATCTTGAAGTTTAGTACGCTCCATACGAAGCCACGCGTCAGCACAATCGTTTGCAGCATACAACACCTCTGTAACGGCCTTACCTTCGGTAGGGCGACGGATGCGCTCACTGCCAAGGAATACGATCTTACCCTCTGGTTTGAGTCGAACCGGATCCTCCTCGCGTGTAAGATGCTCATAAGCACAAGCCGTGCGCTGCTCGGTAACATGCATTTTGGCGCCAAAAATAAGGACCTGGTCGTACATGCCGCCAGGCCCTTTGATTTCATTACGCATATTCGTAAGATCGAATATTTTCCATATTGCTTGTTCCCGTCGAGGAGTCATCTCCAACCCAATGGGATTTTGCACCCAACGCTGCATATGAGTCACAAGCGCCTCTGGCTGATGCTGCCAATCACAGTCAAAGGCCTCGGCAAACTCGTCCAAAGCTTGCTGGTTTTGACCAAAAAATCCCTCCATCTGTTCATTTGAATGGGGGATTGTATCGAAACTCATATATTTGATGCTAACGCTTTTGACAAATTGTAGCACATATGTACAGCAATCATGTATGCTTAAGTGCATGCGAACAGACATTATTGCAATCATGTGCGGCCTTGCTGCTGGCATAGGATGGGGATTTTCGGGTTTCTTTGACGCTAAAGCCTCCAAATCTGCCGGACCGCTTTTGGCATCTCTTCTGATCAACGGGTTCGTGGCGCTCGGTTATGCAATTATCTACCTGTTATTTTTCTCACAAGGGCACCACGTGCAAGCCGATGGCGTATGGTACGCGATAGCCAGTGGGGCAGTTATAACACTTGGCGCCCTTATGTACTTTAGGGGTCTTGCACTAGGGCCAGTTGGCCTCGTGTCTCCCTTAAGCGCAGCGTATCCGTTAATTACGACTCTCGTAGCCCTGGTAATCTTTCACGCACAGCCGAGCAGTGTGCAGCTCATTGCAATACTCATGATCATGACAGGAGTCATGGCTGCTTCTGGCATGCTGTCCATTCGGGGTGTTAGCCGTAAGCTCGAAAAAGGACCAGTCCTGGGACTTTTTACTGCTGTGGCGTGGGGAGCAGGGTACGCGCTTGCCTCCCAGGCCATTTCGCGGCTAGGGTGGCAACTCGCATCACTTATCGAATTTGGCGCCATGGCCGTAGCGTTTGGCGTTTTTATACCGTTCATCACCACAGAAAAGATAACAATCAGCCACGTACTTGCAGGTTGCAAGAACAAGTTCATCCTTCTGTCTGGCGCAATTTCGCTCTGTGCCGCTGTTGCGCTTAATATTGGCTTATCTCGAGAAAAGAGCTCGGGCGCCATTGTTTCGGCGTTGTCAGCCTGTTACCCAGTTCTCACCGTACTTCTTGCGCGCCGTCACTTTGATGAGCTTATTGACCGCATTCCGCTGATCGGCGCGTTTGTGAGCATTAGTGGCGTTATTATCTTGAGCCTCAGCTCATAACTACAAAAATACGTATAAATATGGTATAATATGTCTATGGACCTTCTGGCCCGTATCTTAACGTCTTCTGTTTAGTATCGGAGGTGAGCACCTAAGCTTCATTGCTTCATGCACACAAACTATCCGAAAGGGCACTACCGTGAGAGATCACTCAGCGCGCCACCACACGCTCCTCATCGTCGACGACATACCGCGTGTCGGCCCGGGGAGTCCTCTGTACCTCAAGACCCACTGCGGACTGCCGGAACCGGCCGCCCTGAGCAACCTGTACAACCTGATCGGCCAGGCATCGCAGGCGTTCGTCTTCTCGCACTACTACCACTCGAAGAACGGCACCAACGCCACCGGCGAAGCGATCTTCGACAAGCACATTGCAGTAATGCTGCAGCGTGCCTTCGGCAGTCAGCCGCCCAGCTTCTTCGTCGAACTGGGATGGCGACCGATGTACCCACTCCAGGGCCACCGGCAAGCAACCGACCTGTACGGACACCAACATCGGTACGAACACGCGCTGGGCCGCATGGCAGGACCAACACTCATCAACCTGTACTCGGAGTTCCACTGGAACAAGTTCTACGACGAGTTCCGTGGCACCCAAGAGGCAGGCTGGAGTGAGCACGAAGTCACCGAGCGAGATGTCTACGAAGGAGCCATACGTGTCCTCCAGGACGAGCTCGGCATCGTCGAGTTTCAGCAGACGCTGAAGCACGATCCGATGACGCTCCAAGCCCTGCTGGCACACGGCGTGCTCAAGAGCCCGTACTTCAGGCGAGTCGTCTACGTCACTTGGAGTGGTACACACCCCCTGGTCGTAGGCGTTGCCGACACCGACTACAGCGGCCCCATGCCGTGTCAGTGTGGCGACTTCGACTGCGAAGACTACCCGGACTGTGTTGTCCTGTAGCCGTCGGGTACTTCGAACAACAGAAGACTTCCGGACGGAGAACGAAAATCGAGCGCTCACGCGTTCACCCTCGTTCTCCTCCGGTAAGTCACTTGAATAGATGTGTTTGCGAGCTACAGATAGCTACTGAGCACATACATTCAAGCACGAGATTTTCCTTTGGTATCGGTTATTGTTGGAGCTTTTAGCCATAAGCGGTAAACTACTACTAATGGCCAAGGATTTTTTCCTATACCAAGTAAGTAAGCGCTGGTACCGCGTGTACTGGCTCTTTTTGGTGTCCTGTAGCTCGGCAATTCTGGGCGTCTACATATTGGCGCAATTCTCGACACACTTTATGCACTATGCGTCATTATTGAGCATCGACCACGTGGCAGCGCTCATTGCCGGCGCAACCGTTGTATACTTTTTGACGTTCTATTGGGTAATCAAGCGCTGGAGTTTACCTCTGGCTATGCTCATTGGCTCAATGTTCTTCACTATGGGCTTGCTTGATGGGTTACTAAACTCCACCTCAGAAACCTATGCATTCATATATGTGGGTACTTGGGTTGTTTCCTGTTTCTTCTCTGGGATCTTTGGTATGCCAATCCTCATCGGCTCGGTGTTTATAACCTACGTATATATCTCGCTCCACAGCAACTTTAGACTCGAAAATATCGATCGGGTATCCTGGACACTCATGGCTGCCGAATGCGCCATGGCGTTGGTGGCATATTTCTTCTGGCGCAACCGCTTCGTTAACGTTCAAGAGCAAAAAGTTAACCAGTTATCTGGTATGCTCAAGAGCAACCAGGAACAGTCTGAAACACTCATTCAGTCCATTGCCGACGGTATTATCGTAATTAGTACTGAGGGCAAAATTACACTCATGAACCCAGCAGCCGCTGGAATGACCGAATGGCCAATTGCAGAAGCTATAGGGGTCGACGCGCAACTCGTTGCTAAGCTGAGCAAGGAAAGTGGGGAAGAGATTAGCAACGAGAGCAATCCGTTCCTCTTGGTACTGCAGCAACGAGAGCACATAAATCAGACCGTACAACTTACTGGGCGTGATGGCAAAGCTCAGACAATTTCGTTGGTAGTTTCTCCCGTTACCCCTGATGGTAGCGATACGCTTGTAGGTGCCGTAGCAGTAATGCGCGACATTAGTGACGAACGCGCTGCCGAGAAGCAACGTGCCGACTTTATTAGCACAGCCAGCCACGAAATGCGCACACCGGTTGCAGCCATTGAAGGCTATTTGGCATTGGCACTTAACGAAAAGGTAAGTACTATCGACAGTCGTGCCCGTGGCTACCTCGAAAAAGCGCACTTATCAACACAGCACCTTGGCAAACTCTTCCAGGATCTTCTTACGAGTTCCAAGGCAGAAGATGGCCGCCTCAGCAACCATCCGGGCGTCGTAGAAATGGGCTCGTTCTGCCAGCAACTAACAGATGACCTCAAGTTCGCAGCCGAAAAGAAAGGCCTATTCGTTGAATTTCTTATTGGCGCCAGCAATGACGCCATCGATGCCACCAATAAAGACACCGTCAGTACACATGTGCTCAAGCCTCTGTATTACGTCTACGCCGACCCAGATCGCATGCGCGAAGTCGTCACCAACCTCTTTGACAACGCCTGCAAGTACACCGAGCAGGGAAAGATATCCATTGGTCTCACCGGTGACACCGAAGTTGTCCAGATGTACATTCGTGACACTGGTTCAGGTATTCCAAAGGATGATATTCCACACTTATTCCAGAAGTTCTATCGTGTCGATAATTCAGCAACTCGCACCATTGGTGGTACGGGGCTGGGGCTATTCATTTGTCGCAAGATTGTTGAGATCTACAAGGGTCGAATATGGGTAGAGAGTGAGCTCGGCAAGGGAAGTACGTTCTTTATTAACTTGCCGCGGCTAACAACACAGCGAGCAACTGCTATGCAGCAAGCCGAAGCCAATAAGCCCGCAGAGCTGCCGACCACTAGCGGAAGCGCCAAAGCGTGATACAATACCAATAACCATAAGCACATAACATAACAAAGGTACGACACTACCATGGCAAAAATCCTCCTGGTTGAAGACGATAATAACTTGCGCGAGATATACGAAGCGCGCTTGCAGGCCGAGGGTTATACTATTGTTTCCGCACAAGACGGAGAAGAAGCCCTCGTTAAAGCCAAGCAGGAGCGTCCAGATCTTATCATTTCCGATGTCATGATGCCGCGTATTAGCGGCTTTGAGATGCTTGACATCCTCCGCAACACCGAAGGCCTTAAAGATGTTAAGGTCATTATGCTGACTGCGCTTGGCCAAGCAGAAGACAAAACACGTGCCGATGCCTTGGGCGCCGATCGCTATCTCGTTAAGTCTCAGGTAACACTTGAGGATATTGTGCATGCCGCCGATGAACTTTTGAACGGTGGTCAAGCGCCAGTGGATACCGTAGCCGCAGTAACTGAAGCAGCGCCGGCCGAGCCAAACGCGGCAGCCGAGCCAGAAGCAACACCAACTACTACGACTCCAACAGTAACGCCTATGCCTGTTCAGGCACCACCAGCTGAGCCTACAGCCGCAGGCGCTACCGCGACCGCCAGCCCGGCAATTACCCCAGCAGCTCCTGTTGTTCCAGCTCCGGCAGCTACACCAACACCTGTTATTCCTGTAGCTGCACCACCAACCGCAGCCGAACCGGCTCCAGCTATCTCAATGCCACAAACTCCAGCGAGCGCTCCAGCGCCTACGCCACAACAGGCTACAGCCGTGCCTGCAGCTGCTACTCCTACAACCGCACCGGTAAATGCTGTACCAACTGCGTCTTCAGCGCCGGCCGATGTTACACCGACCACTGAGCAAAGTACCGCTACACCAGTAGTGACCGAGCCAGAAGAACCAAAGGCCGAGCCGACACAACAAGCCGCTCCTGTAGAACCGACCCCTACAGCTGAGCCAGCTGCAGCAGCGCCAAAGACGGAGGGCAAAGAGCCGGTAGCCGCTCCTGTAACCGATGTAACCACGCCAGCAGCTACAACTACGCCCGCCAACACTCCGGCTCCAGCGCAACAAGTCGATGATCAGATCATGGCAAACGCCATGAAAGAGCTAACTAGCACACTAGACACTGAAGAACCCGAAGCATCAGAGCCAGAGGCTGAGCCAGCTGCAGCAGCGCCAAAGACGGAGGGCAAAGAGCCTACCGTTACCGAGTCTAAGCCCGAAGAAGCAAGCACAGAGACTCCATCTGCACCTGTTATACCAGAAGCACCAGTGACCCAGTCAGAAGAACCAAAGGCCGAGGACAAGGAAGTATCAGAAGAAAAACCAGCCGAGCCAGAGGCTCAAGTTGAGCCTGCGCCAGAAGCAGCTCCTACTCCTGCGCCAGATATTTCCGAAGCACCAACCGCAGCCGATGAGCAAGCTCTTATGCAAAAGCAAATTGATAATTTTATTAACCAGCAAGACACCAGCCCACAGACCGAGGCCTCAGTGGAACCTACTCCCGAGAGCGTAACGCCACAAGCAGCCGGTCCAGTTGCAGCACCGCCAGCGGATTCCTCGCAAGAGCCTATAACGCCAGCTCCTAGCGATGAGCCGAGCAGTGACGTCGACCTCTCAGCACTATCAACATCTTCTACTGAAACTGGAGACGTAGCTCCTGCCGTACAGCAGTCAGAAACTGTCCAGCCCGATGTAGTCGCACCAGACGTACAGACCCCAGAGGAAGTATCGACTGGAACAGACGAAGACAACGTTAATATTGCACACAAGAAGATCATCCAGCCTCCAGTAACACCAATAACTACACAGCCAGACCTTAATGAGCTTCTTGCAAGAGAAGGGATGGGCGGTCTTGATGAGCACCCCGAGAATGACCACCCAACACCTGGGCCATTCTCATCACCACCACATCAGCCTGGTCACGTCATCTCTCCAAATGGCGGCAATGGTATAAGTGCCGACGACCCAAACAACATCGCTCTCTAGAGAGTATCCCCGTAAAACCTGATATACTATCGGCATGGATGCCCAGATAACACGTCTCAATAAATTTTTAGCTGCTCGAACAGATTTATCACGACGGGCGGCCGATAGAGCCATTAGCGACGGGCGCGTACTCGTTAATGGGCATCAAGCCACAACTGGCATGACTATTGACGGCACAGAACACATCTCGCTCGATGGCAAGCCTATCGCCCTACACGTCACAACCACCACAATTATGCTCAACAAGCCACGAGGCTATGTAGTGAGCCGCAATGGTCAAGGCAGTAGAACTATATACGAGCTACTTCCGGCACAATTTAGCCATCTCCAGCCAGTCGGTAGACTCGACAAAGACTCATCTGGACTGCTACTCCTAACAAATGATGGCAAGCTTGCCGAACAGCTTACTCACCCTCGTTACCAAAAGACTAAAGTCTACGAAATTAGTCTCGATAGGGCGTTGGCGCCATTACACCGACAAATGATTGCCGATTTTGGCGTACAGTTAGAAGATGGAGCGAGTAGGCTCGGCCTCGAACGTATGCATGAGGGCAATGAAACAGCATGGCTCGTTACTATGTACGAAGGACGTAATCGTCAAATTCGCCGCACGTTCGAAAGCCTAGGTTATACGGTTAGGGCGTTACATCGCACACAGTTTGGGCCATATGCGCTCAATAACCTTACTGAGGGTAAATATCGTACGCTTGAATCTTAGGGTAGTAGGGGCGAAGCTGTAGGGGCATCTTGAGCTCAGAAGCAGCAATGCGCAACCAGCCCAAGTAAGATTGTTGCTTATCGCGGTACCGTTGCACCACTTCGTCGGTTGCTGGGCGACTCATGAACAGCTCAATGAGGGCATTCTGGCTAGCACCACCTGACTGTGTGCGCTTTTGCATAGCGCCATGCACGAGTAATAGCTCGCTACGCGAAAAAGAGCGCTCCTTAGGAACAGGCGTGCGTTGCTCGAGTTCGGCAGGGGTAGCAACGGCAAGTATAGGCACTTCAACGCCTTCGGCGCCCAAGTGCTTGGCCAGCTTAATAAATCGGCGTTCTTCTGAATTGCCGGGCTCTGGGTCGTAACTAATCGGTGAGTAGACGCGGTGCGTTCCGTTCTCGAATGGAACATCGCGTGGGAGTCTACCAGCCTGCACGAGTTTGGTGCAGATTGCTTGGTGAAAATAATAGGCGCCAACTTCGGCACTAACAAACGAAGTAAGCGTTTCTTGACGCTGTTGAAACTCGCTGAGAAGGGAAGATGGCTCAAAGAGTTGCTCGCTATATGCTTGCGACTCATAGTCAGACGCACTGTTACCAGGGGCGAATTCATGGCCACTCATTCCATATACTATACAATTTTTCACTGAGCTCTGTCAATTTTACCTCGAGTTTGATATACTGTATCTAATGTCATCGAAAAAATTACCTATTGTAGCAATTGTAGGACGTGCCAACGTGGGCAAGTCTAGTTTATTTAACGCGATTTTGCGCCGCCGTGAGGCTATTGTAGCCAAAGAAGCCGGTACTACTCGCGATAGCATCATGGCTAAGGCTCGCTGGAATGACCAAGATTTCTGGATGGTCGATACCGCTGGTATCAAAGACGCCGAAGACGACTTCGAGTTTACTATTCAAGAGCAGATCATTCAGGCAACCGATAGTGCAGACGTTATTTGGGTTGTTGTTGAAGCCAACGTCGCCATCACCGAAGAGGACCGCCGCGTCGCCAAAATGGCCCTCAAGAGCCGCAAGCCAGTATTCTTGGTAATCAACAAGTTTGATACCGCACGCAAAGCAGATCTCAGCGGCTTTGACCGTCTTGGCATCAAGCCTATCATCAAGACCAGTACGACCCACAGTCAAGGTATTGGGGACCTCCTTGACACTCTCATTGAGCACATTCCTAAGGCTACCCTAGAGGAAGCAGACGATCGTCTACGCATCGCTCTTCTTGGTCGTCCTAACGTTGGAAAATCATACCTCTTTAACACACTCGCTAAAAAACAGCAGGCAATCGTTGCCGATCGCGCTGGCACAACTCGCGACATCAACCGTGCAGTTGTAAAGTACCAAGGCCGAGAAGTCGAAATCATGGACACCGCGGGTATCCGTCGTCCAGGCAAAATCGGTACTGGTATCGAACACTTTAGCGTTATCCGTACACTTGCCGCAATTGAGCAGTCTGACGTCTGTTTCATGCTTATGGATGCTAATGAGCTCAATGTTCAGCTCGACCAAAAAATTGCTGGCATGATCAAAGAAGCGGGCAAGGGCCTCGTGCTCGTTGTAAGCAAATGGGATGCGCTCGAAGAAAAAGACGCATTCACACGTGATGCGCTCGCTCCACAAATTGCTGGCACCTACGACTTTGTGCCATGGGCACCACTTATCTTTACCAGCTCTGTTACTGGTCAGAATGTCACCAAACTATTTGACCTCGCATTCGAAATCGACGAGCACCGCAAGCAACGCTTTACAACAAGCGAACTCAACCGCTGGCTCCGTGAAGTTGTCGACAAGCACCCACCAGCAGGCCTCAAGGGTCGCACACCTAAGCTCAACTACATGACTCAAGAAGACGACAACCCAATCCCAGCATTCAAGGTTTTTGGTTCACACACCAAGTTCCTCCACTGGAGTTACAAGCGCTACCTCGAGCGCAACATGCGTGAGCGCTTCGGTTACGAAGGTACTGCTATCCAGCTTTGGTTTATCGAAAAACACGAGGGTCACAAGCACGGCAACAGCCCAACTAAGGAGCCTCGCAAGAATAAACCACGCAAGAGCATGGAAATGGTTCAGCGAGCACTTGAGAACAAGTTAGCCCGCAAGTCCAAAGGTTCACCCAAGAAGTAGCCAAAAGCCCCGAGTAATCGGGGCTTTTTTACTTACTGACGTTCCCAGACAAAGTAGGTTGTCTTATCTGTCTGCACTTCTTTGTAGCCATCCGAGTTCCACTCAGTCTCGCCAAACTCTGCCTTAAAAAGATGCGTCAAATAGATACCGCTCAAGTTAGGGTAGCTGTGTGATGACGGCTTACGCACAATCTCCGACGAAGCACTCGTAAGCGTACCCGCAAATGTCACGCCAAGCTCCTCAGCGATACCACGCCGTGCGGCTGCTTCGGGGTCTTCATCGCCTTGAATCTTTTCGCTCACGCCAGGCAAACTGCGGCGCCTGACATTGCCGTCGGTAAATTCTTGGCGATCTTCTTTGAGATTGTAGTGTACGCCATTGATATGTGCCGTAACTTCGACGTTTACAACAGAAACCAACCGCCCAATGGTCGAGCCAAGCTGCACGAGTCGAGACTCGCCGGCATCAATTTCGTCATAAAGTCTATCAATACTCTTATAGGGTGGATGGCCCCATTGACGCGTATCCACATCACGCAATATGTGCGCTAGACTTTCGGCAGAATCGACTGGTATGTGTTCAAGTTCATTAAAGGCTAAGTCAGAGAGTTTGTCCATGCGGCAAGTATATCGTATCTTCGTATTTTGTACACCGTTGTTCCTGCGGAGCCTTAGATGTAAGATAAGACCATGGCATTATTTCAGAAACGACCTCAAGTAGGCGAAAACATCCAATTTTACACGCTTGGCCAGAACAAAACGATCCTTATCGTTGGTCTTGGTAACGTTGGCAAACAGTATGACGGCACACGACACAATATTGGCTTTGCTGCAGTCGATCACTTTGCAGAGGCAAACGACTTTCCGGCTTGGATCGAAAAGAAAGATCTTAAGGCACATTTTACCAGTAACACATTAGGTGGCACTCGAGTTATCCTTATTAAGCCGACTACATTTATGAATCTCAGTGGTGAGAGTGTGCAGGCAACAACTGCCTTCTACAAAATCGACCCTTCGCAAATTGTCGTCGTGCATGATGAGCTTGATATTCCTTTTGGACAGATTCGCACGAGGATAGGCGGCTCAGCAGCTGGCCATAACGGCATCAAGTCAGTCACGCAACATATGGGGGAGCAGTACGGCCGTATACGTGTTGGAATTGGCCCAAAGGCACATCCCGAGCAAGATAGCTCCGACTTTGTCTTGGCACGCTTCTCAAAAGAGCAAGAGGGATACATGAACGACCTTCTACGCGAAAGCAGCGCCATATTAAGTGAGTACACCTATGGTGGGCAACTCATGGCCGAAACTCGTAGCTTTATCATCTAAAAAGAAAACCACCCACTAAACGGGTGGTTTTTATAATTCAGGGTTGGGGCAGTGGGCGAGAGACGAAGAATAGTATAGATGAGCAATTGCTCAATTCTTGTCTCCCGCCACACCGGCTCAGATCATAGTATGGGGGCAGGCCTCCTAGTGTAGTTGGGATACGAGCTCAGCTCATGTCATCCTCGGCGGTGCCGTTGATGATGTCGTCGGCCGCCAGCATGGCGACATTGTTGAGGCCGTCTCGGTCGAAGATGGAGCCAGGCGGCGTCTGGAGGACGACGGTGACACCACTGTGCTTGGGCTGGATCACACCGCCGACGAGCTGACCGTGGAAGGTGATCCACATACCAGACGCCTTCTGGGCGATTTCACCGCCGATGGCGTGCTGGCTCATTGTGCCGCTGTAGACGTCCAGTACTGTGTTGTAGAGCTTGTTGGAGCCCTTTTTCTCGACGTATGTCGAGACAGTCAGCACACCACCGTCGTAGACGCAGCGACGCTCGCCGTTCGGCTCGACCGGGGCGATGGCCTGGGGAAAGGCCTGTCGCTTGCCCTTGCGCGGATTGGCGTCAAGCCATCCAGTGATGGAGCGCGCGGCCAACCAGCAGGGGTCGATGTTGTTGGTGATCGCGTACTTGCCGAGCCTGGTTGTCGTCTCGCTGGCCGTTTCCGGATAGCTGGAGCTGGAACTGGAGTTGTCGCCGCCGGAGCTGCACGCAGTGAGCGCCAGCAACGGAGCAACCACAATGGCTGCGATGACAGCGGACATGCGACGAGATCGCATCTTTTTGCTCCCTCTGATCTGAGTGGATGAATGGCGTGCCTGGAAGGCAGCGGAAAACGCGGGTGCGTCTCATTCGCTGTATATTATGCTATAAAAACTATGTAAAGTAAATATATAAGACCATATGTAGGTAGGTTGCGCGAGGTGAGACATGAGCAGAAGCTCATCTGTGTCTCACCTCGCACGGGCCAGTTGCTGGTACTGGCCGTACCTACGTTACTTGAGACTTCCAGCCGCTTCGACAATCAGCTCCGTAAGAGCAGCGCGTGTCAACGCCGGCGACTGGGTGTAGAAGGTGACGTTCGGACCGATGCCGTGACCATGCACGAACACTCGGTTCAGACGAAACACTGCTCCAGCAGGCCTATTGCCGTGAAACAGCCACACGCCGTATCGGACGCCTTTAAGCACCTTAAGTTCGTCCGGTGTGATCGCAATGATGCGATTGACGTACCCGCCAGCACCAGTGAAAGCACGAGCGCTGTTGTTAAAGACAGCGTATGTCCACGGGCACTCAGTGTCCACCTGGACTGTGAAGTCGCGATCTCCGTAAACGCAGGTGTTTTCCACACGAGGTTCGGGACCTTTCGACCGCCAGGCCATTGTCGCCTTCAGCTGCGGTAGCTCAAGAGCGCCGCCGACAGTCTTCGCCGCCACCACGCTGCATGGGTCGATTGGATTATCGACCACGGAGAATGCGTAGTTTTTGACGGGAAAGTCACGTGCGTGCAGCTCTCGCGGTGTGACCTCGCTGCCCGGACCAGGCTTGGTGTGACGTGCCTTTGCGCTGGGGATTGCCAACAGGGCAACCAAAGTCATGATAGCCATCGCTAACGCGATGACCAGCGGTCGCCAGTTGGCGCGAACATACGTCGTGTACTTGCTAGACACGAGGGTATCACTTCTTTCAAGTCGCGTAGGTGCAGAATGGCCTTGTCGACGGACAAAGCAAAGACGCGAAGATAAGCGCCCGTCATTCGTCGTGTATATAACAATATAATTATTCCTGTGTCAACTGCGGAAAGGAACGGATGGGTGCTCCTCTCCGCAGCGCACATACAGTTGCTCAGTCTTCGGCAGGCAGCGACTCACGCCCCAGGCGGGTCACTGTCCACAACCGACGACCAAATCTCGTCAGGTACTGGCGATATATGAGCGTCACCATCAACCCATCAATGAAGACCAGATAAACGGTGAACGCCGAACTCCATCGAATATCAGCATCAGCGCAGAGCGCCACAATCGCTGACAACATGCTGACGCTGTACGTCCAGTGCTGCTCGGACGTTGGGTCGAACCAAGCTTTGACGACAGTTGGCGTATAGGCCGCGATGTCCGCCAGAACTGCGCACCCGATACCAAGTATCGATTGACCACTCAGCGCAAAGATTCCTGCACCAACCAGAGAAACCGACAGGCAGACACGGTCAAGCCGCCTGCCAGGATAGGTTTCACCTCGAAATAGGTCAATCAGGCTACGAGGTGATGATCGCACGCTCAGAACCAGCGCCACGACTGCCAGAAAGGCATATATGCCGTTAACAATGAGGTCACCAGCGTTACCGCGAGCCAGAAGAACTCCCGAGAAGCTCAGCGTCAACGCTGCACAGAGCGCCAGGCGAGTTACGGGGTGAGGCCGAATAGAACCTTTCAGGATGCCGCCAATGAGGCTCACGTATGAACAGACTGCCAGAACTGCGCTAAGCGCAAGCAATAGTGTATGCACGTGCAGCAGTTTACCGAAAGGTCACCCCAAGAGCAAGTAACAAAATATTTTTGGCAAAACAAAAAGGCCAACAAGAGGGGGTGGGCACCGCTTGTTGACCTTTTTGTGGGGACGTTATTGCTAACATCCCCTGAAGACCTTCCCCGGAGGGAAGATCGACCCTTCAAGCCCACCTGTAGTGAAGCATCGCGCGCCAAAACTCCATAAAGCGGCGTGCCGGTCGCAGAGGACCATCTTTGAGGACTCACTCTTGTAAGGTCGCCCCGTCTACCGAAGTAGGCGAGGTGCTTAAAGGGGTTAGTTTGCTTTAGAGCGCATTTCAGTCTGTTTTAGACTAGCGCTGACGTAAAAGTGGAGGGTAACAACTTAGGCGCACAGCACGCTCTAGAGCAATCTAACAATTTGTTAGAAATGGGGGATATAAGGTGCGTAAGAACGTCGTACTAACGCTTACAAGTTGTAATATTAGCAAATACATGGCTTTATGTCAATACTTTTACATGTTTTTGACTATTTGACCATTAAAGATTATAAGCATATTTTACCATAAGCGCAACACTTAAAATTCAGGTATTAACAGGGGTAAAGTAGTTATTGAAGTTACGTACGTTTGTAATTTATACTGCTTCTTAATATATATAAGGAGTTTTTGTGTCAGAGCTGCAACCAAAACTGCAAGATTTAGAACAAATAGATAAAAAACTTGGCCTGTTGCATGGAGTCGTCAGCATCAATGATGAGATCGACTTTGCGGACCTGTATGCACTTGACGAGGGATGGGAATCACTGCGCAACGGCGTAACAGCCGACATCGAAACAATGGAAGCAGAAGCAGAGATTGTAAAATATACCGAACGGTTAAAAGACCCGCGTGTGCCACAGCATATGCTTGGTCATTTATATTTTGCAACGCTCAATGGCAGGGAGGGATGGGTGAGTCTCGGCTCGACAATGTTGCGTTGGCTCGAGGGCAATCATCATAGACTATCGCAATCAGTTGGCGGGAAAGTAATAGACCTTTATGGCGAGCTCGTTGACGAAGGCCTCGTAGAGCGAAGATTCACGTCGTATCGACTGCACAAAGACTACGACCCATCGCACGACTTTCCCGATTATTCTGAAGACTTCGAAGAAGTAATTACACCGATGCTTCGCAAACGTCCCCTCGGTGTAAGAGCAGCGTTTGTCGTACAAATGTACTTTCAGGAAACCGGCCATAAAATTACAGAAGTTACGCCATATGAATACTGGGCAGGACGCTACGAGCTGACAAAGCTTCATCGGGCAGGAATCGTAGATGCCGAAGAAAACAATTATTGGCTCACAACCGATTCAGAGCCGGAGCTAGAAGTGCCAGAAGAAGATAAGATTGCACAGAATTCACTCGATGACTCCATTACTATCCGTACGAAAGGTCTTGTCGTAGGACCAGAAGACATGAGCGTAGATTTTGAAACAAGGCTCAAGCAGGCGAACATCACCGGCCGAACCCGACTCAGAAAGCCCATGCAACGAGGACGTTGGAAATAGTATGGCCACAATCAGCGAAGCGATCGCAGACAGGTTTATAGACCCTATTGACGCAACAGGACCAGAAGAAAGTATCGTATGGCCAGAAGATCTAGGTATACAAAGCTCCATGCTCGGCGACGAGATACTAATCATCCCCGACATGCAGCTGGGAGATGATGGCGGCGTAAGGCGTCTTGTTGCTTTAAAGACAGATAAGAAAACACTGTGTATTGGTGAGACCTTGCAACATTTTAGTCCTGCGGAGACTCGTTCGCTCAATTTATTACTGCTTAATCGCGAGACGCCTATTGGGTCACGCCTTATCCAGGAAATAACCGAGACCAACAAAACGCTCGTTTCGAGAAGTCTCAAGGGTCTTGCGCAAAAACTTACTACTCCATCTGGAGTACCGCTGATACGAAAAGGCGAGGGTGGTACAGGCTACACTATCCATCCAGCGCTAGAGATAGTAGAATCAACAAACCCCGAAAAAAGCGTAACGCTCTCGGTAATGCGAGAGAAGCTATTGGGAGATTTTATAGCAGCCCGAACAATCGATAACTCCGCGGCTCAAACAGAGCTACGGAGTTATGGGAGTACGGTCGCTGACACAGAGGGAAATGGAAAGTATACCCAGCTTACTCCAAAAGATATTGTGCCACTGTTTGAACAGTTCGACCAAGGCGCTATCAAGTATCACCAAAAAGGCAATATGTCTGATGATGCCGTAGCTCAGGGGCTTATCGCATGGCACAAAATATTCTACTCCGGTCTCGGCCTCGCAAGGTCATACGCGTTCTCATACATCAGAAGAAGCGGACAGGAGGGTCAAGTAGATACCTACGATGAATACTTCCAGATCGGCGCAATTGCGTTGTGGAATGCTACGCTTTCTTTCGATAAAGAAAAATCGAGCTTTGCACACTACGCGATACTGCGTATTAGTAGCGACATTGGGCACTATGTCACGAGTGAGCTGCGCCACCGCTATCTCTCATCAATAGGGATGCTACGAGAGCAAGACAAAAGTAATGCGGTACACACCCCCGGTGACCGAGCAAAGGCAATTCTTGCCGCAGAGGCGACCAGTGTTATTGACCCCGTACAACTATCTGTTGCGCAAATGACGCAGCGTAGTTTGTTACGCCGTGTCTTTAGACATGAATTACTACGACCTTCTGAGGCCTTAGTGCTAAGTCTCGCCTACGGTATTCATAGCGAAAACTTAGACGGTTTGGAGCTCGATACGCCTACAGGCAAGCTTATCTATACTGAAGACCTCAGGGATAATTCGCTGTTTGCGCAAGGGCTCAGCAATGTCCAAATAGCTGAAATGATCGGGCTCTCCACCAGCCAAATCGGCCGCATACATCTTCAGGGGCTCAAAAAAGCTCACGACATAATCCTAACAGACCTTTATACAAGGGCGGATAGGGAAGAATTCGGGCAATCTGGAGTAGAAATGTTATTTGGCTAATCGCAATTCGAGGGAAGGTGTGGCATAATCCGGGCGCAAAAAAGGATACGCCATATGACCACATACACAGCAAAGGATACTGACGCTATTTTTCCCAAAGTCTTGCGTCACATTCCGCAACCACCAAAACAACTCTACATTGCCAGCAATAACTGGGAAGAGCTATTGCTAAAGCCGAAAGTCGCCATCGTTGGCAGTCGCAAAGTAACCAATTACGGAAAGGCTGTTACGCAACAATTTGCCGAAACCCTAAGCAGGGCGGGCGTCGTTATCGTAAGTGGGCTCGCCTACGGTGTTGATGCGGTAGCGCACCGTTCGGCACTAGCGGGCGATGGTCATACTATTGCTGTTTTACCAACCGAACTGCACAACGTCTACCCGCGGCAGCACCGTCAGCTTGCGTCGGAAATCATTAAGCAGGGAGGGGCACTCATAACAGAGTACGGACAAGGAAGCCTTCCGCATAAAGGCAGATTCGTAGAGCGTAATCGCATTGTCTCAGGCATTGCCGATATCTTACTCGTTACAGAAGCTGCAGCTAAAAGCGGCACGCTTCATACGGCAAATTTTGCGCTTGATCAGGGAAAAGAGATCTTTGCTGTGCCTGGAGCCATCACGAATATGAATTCGGAGGGAGCTAATCGACTCATAAAGACAGGGGCGCAACCCGCGCTCAGCCCCCATGACATACTTGAGGCGTTAGGCCTTTCGACCGCCATGAGAGCTCCAGCAAAGAGCGATAACCCCAACGAGCAGCTACTTATCGACCTACTAGTAGAGGAGAGTAGGGATAGCGCAGAGTTATTGGCACTGAGTATGCTCCCGGTTCAACTCTTTAACCAAACAGTAACCATGCTTGAAATAAAAGGAATAATTAAACCATTAGGCAGTAACCAGTGGGCGTTACATTAAATAATTTGCAATCAGTTTTAAGATTTGCATAATATAGTGGGTTACATATAAGCTAGTTAGATAAAAGCATGAGCACAGATAAAAGCAAAAATTTAGTTATTGTAGAGAGCCCCGCAAAGGCAAAAACAATTGAGAAGTATCTTGGCGGTGAATTCACCGTTAAGAGCAGCTTCGGACACATCCGTGACCTTCCAAAGAAGGGCATGAATATTGATATCGAGAACAATTTCGCACCAAACTACGAAATTAACTCCGATAAGAAGAAGGTCGTTGCCGAACTTCGTAAGGCTGCCAAAGAAGCCCAAGATGTTTGGCTCGCAAGCGATGAAGACCGTGAGGGAGAAGCCATTGCTTGGCACCTCACGCAAACCCTTAAGCTTGACCCTAAAAAGACAAAGCGCATTGTCTTCCACGAAATTACCAAGGGCGCTATCGAGAATGCGATCAAGACACCACGCACTGTCGATCTCAGCCTCGTTGACGCCTACCAGGCCCGCCGTGTACTCGACCGTCTCGTAGGTTACGAACTATCTCCAGTTCTCTGGAAAAAGATTCGCACCGGCCTCAGCGCTGGACGCGTTCAGTCTGTTGCTGTGCGCCTGATTGCCGAACGTGAACGCGAAATCCGCGAGTTCAAACCAGAAAGCAGCTACAAAATTGTCGCTATCTTTACTGTTGACGGCCAGGAGCTCAAAGCTGAGCTCGCCAGTAAATTACCGACCAAGGATGATGCCCGTACATTCCTCGAAGCTGCTGCACAAGCCATCTTTACAGTTGCAGATATCGCCCAAAAGCCAGGCACTCGCAATCCCGGTGCTCCGTTTACGACAAGCACATTACAACAAGAAGCAGCACGTCGTCTCGGCTATAGCGTGAAACAGACCATGAACTTGGCCCAGCGTCTCTACGAAGCTGGTCTCATTACCTATATGCGTACTGACAGCACTATTCTGTCTGGCTTTGCTATTAAGGCAGCTGAGGATCACATCAAGAGCAAATACGGTGAGCAATACCACCAGGTACGCCAGTTTAAGACCAAGAACGAATCAGCCCAAGAGGCCCACGAAGCAATTCGTCCTACCGACTTTAATAACTTACGCGCAGGTGCAGATGCACAACAAGAAAAGCTCTACCAGCTTATTTGGGCACGCGCTACCGCCAGCCAAATGGCACCGGCACAAACCGAAAAGACCGAAGTTAGCATTGCGCTCTCCAATCGTGACGAAAAGCTCGTTGCTAAGGGTGAGATTCTCAAGTTCGATGGTTTCATGAAAGTATACGGTGGCGTCAAAGACGACACTCTCTTACCGCCAATCGAAAAAGGCCAAAAGCTCGATCTCGACACCATGACCGCAACCGAGACCTTTAGCCGTCCACCAGCTCGTTTCTCAGAAGCCTCACTTGTAAAGAAGCTCGAAGAACTCGGCATTGGCCGTCCAAGTACCTACGCATCAACCATTTCGACCATTCAAGCTCGTGACTACATCGAAAAACGCGACCTTGAAGGCACCGAGCGCGTCGTGCAAAGCCTTGCGCTCAAAGATGGGGCCGTAACAGATGCAGAAACCACCGAAATTACCGGTGCAGATCGCAACAAGCTTATTCCGACCCATCTTGCCGAGGTGACAACCGACTTCTTGGTTAAATATTTCCCGAGCGTCGTAGACTTTGACTTTACAGCTAACGTCGAAGCCGACTTCGACAAGGTAGCCGAAGGCAAGGAGTCCTGGGAAAAAATGATCGGCGCATTCTACAAAGATTTCCATCCGTTAGTAGATGCGGCAGGCGGTATTTCTCGCACCGAAGTGAGCCAGGCTCGCGAACTTGGCATCGACCCCAAGACCAAAAAGCCAGTTTTGGCACGATATGGTAAGTATGGCCCAATGCTCCAGCGTGGCGCATCCGAAGAGGAAGAAAAGCCAACCTTCGCACCGCTTCCAGAGGGCATTAAGCTCGAAGAAGTTACGCTTGAGCAAGCTCTAACCATGTTCGAACTACCGCGTATTGTCGGTAAAACTGAGGACGGGGAAGAGATCAAAGCTAATATTGGCCGCTTTGGCCCATATGTTCAAATTGGCAAGGTTTTCGTAAGTATCAAGCCTCACGATCCATTTAGCATCACTGAGACCGAAGCACGGGACCTCTACAAGGTTAAACTCGAAAAAGACGCCAACAAGTACATCAAAGAATTTGATAGCGGCATAAAGGTTGTAAATGGCCCGTACGGCCCGTACATTACTGATGGCAAGAAAAACGCCAAGATTCCTAAGGATGTCGAGCCCAAAGACCTTACCGAAGAGCAGTGCAAAAAGCTCATCGAAGAAGCTCCAGCACGCAAAAAGTTTACGCGTAAACGCGCTGCCAAAAAATAGCCCATTAACAGTGGTAAAACAGAGTAGGGGATATTGTATTTGCCCCTATTATACACAGCATATGTGTAGTTGTATTTTATGTAATGTTTTCTAGGCTTTTGTCCATTTCGTGCTACAATAATGGAATAGACAACATGTTTGACTTATATAATTTAAAGTTATATAATTATATAAAATAATAACAGCTTAACAGACAGGGAAACACTTCCATGGCAAAAGCCGAAACAGCTGCACATACGCTTGATACCGAGCAATACGTGCAAGACATTCTGACTACCATTGAGCGAGACCGCGAACGCGAAATTGTCGCGCGTCGTTTTGGGCTGTTTGATCGCAAAGAAACACTTGAACAGATTGGTGAGCTCCTGGGTATTACTCGTGAACGTGTTCGCCAACTCGAAAAGGCAGTTATTGCGCGCCTTAAGGCTCAAGCAGAACAGGACCAGCTTCCACACATTCAGGAAATCCAACAGGCTATGCTTGTACACCTCCAGGAAAGCGGCAATGCTGCACGCGTTTCTCAACTTAGTAGTATTCTTACGGCAGAGAACAGCCGCACAGATCAATCTCGTACTGCATTCTTGGCAACTCTTTGCCCAGAACTCGTACTCATCGAAGATACCGATCATTTCCACCAGGCCGTAGCCATCCGCAAGGTACGCGACGAGAAGTCGATCAAGGAAGCTATTTCAACCATTATCGCTGCTATCAAGAAGATTGGTGAACCTGCTACTGTTGATACTATCGCTAAGGAAGCTGGCATCGAAGATATTTCCGAGGCTGCAGCTTTGGCTTCAATCTCTAAAGATCTTGCCACTCTTAACGACCGTTGGGGCCTCGTAAAATGGCCTATGGTCAACCCTAAGAACATTCGCGACAAAATCTACGTTATCCTCAAGACCAATGGCAAGCACATGCACTTTAACGAAATTGCTGGCGCTATCAAGGGTTCTGAGTTCAAGCGTAAAGACGTTACTACTCAGGCAATTCACAACGAACTTATCAAAGACAAGCGCTTTGTTTTGATCGGCCGTGGTATTTACGCTCTCAAAGAATGGGGCTACAAAAAGGGCACAGTCGCTGATATTATCACCGAAGTTCTCCGCGAAGCAGGCGAGCCATTGCACCGTGACGAAATCGTCAAGCGTGTACTTAAGAGCCGTTTCGTTAAGGAAACAACTATTTTGTTGAACCTCCAGGGCAAGACGCAGTTCAAGCGCGTTGCTAAGGCAACCTACGAGCTCGCAGAAGCCGAATAGACGTCCAAGACGCATAATCACAAGACCGCAGCAATGCGGTCTTTTTTATAGCCTTACAATGCGTCAAAGTGAAGGGTACGCTGTCAAATTGCATGTTAACAGAGATAGAGGAACCTTTTACCTCTGTTAACAAAGATTTTGACCCCTATTATTATCTGATAGAAAAGCGAACACAATACGAACATTTTGCGACATAGGGTTTATTTGCCGAAGTTATATAGCATTACGTCCCAAATATGCGTCATAAAGGGCTGTATGACGTTGTAAAGAAATACTGCCGAAGGGTCGCCACATGGCGAAAATAGTGAAGCGCGCATAAAGCGGGCGAATGTGCATTTTTTACGAAATATAGTGCAGAGCACATACCAAAACGGCCGCACAACCACTCACAAAAGGATGTACGCGAGATGTCGCACAATGTATATTTTGCGACTCTATAGTAGGGTCGTGGGGAGGTATGAGTGGATGTCCACTAAGTAGGGGGTTTGATGACTATTAGTATATATTTGCATTTATTTCATTCAACGGTTCGTTTTACTAATTGTTTTGTAAGCAAGATACTTTGGTATGTACCACTATCGTGCCTAGGCCATTAGCGCGGGCCTGAGGCCTAAAAAGCTTCTAGTGTTTGGGTTTTATACATACACACAATCACAATTCGCGATGTCGCTTTTTGACATTTACCATTTCACGTGTTTTTATATACTTTTCCACAGTGATCACGATCACATTTGCCACTTTTCCACAGATGCGTGAAAAGTATTTGCATTTTTGCTATTTTATTTTTTTGTATACTCTTCCCCTCTCCTTCTGCCCTGTTTACCTTCGTGTATTTTTGACATATATGTATTTATATATTTTTGTATGTTTTTTGTGAAAGGTAGCCTTGTGATGCTGCCCTACACCCCTATAATTATGAACAAAATACGAACTGTAGAATACCTACTGGTAGTATGCTCTGCCTGTTACTCGAGCATCTATGTATTGCTTTGGTGTCTTGTGTTGGCCATCGAGATAGTTCTTGGTAGCCAGGAAAGTGCCCGCCTCTTCCCTTGCGTTAGCCTGTAGGTTGAACTTAACAAAGTATGGCGTTCCGCTCACCTTCACGTCGAGCTCGCTGCCACCTGCTGGTAATATCCAGGAATCAACTTTGATTTGCTTGGCATAAAGTTGGGCGGCAACTTCGGTAATAAAACGCACACTTTGGCTTGGAAACACGACAGCGCCTTTTCGAGCAGTAATGCCACTTTGATCTGTTACGATCGGCACTGCGCGATCGGAGGGCAACTCAGTGTGCGACGAGTAATCAGCCAGAGCGCGGCCGTTGCTATCGAGGATAAACTGACCATTAGGTGTAGAGAATACCATTTGCGGCACTGCAGGCTGTACATAAACAGTAGGCTGACGGCCAAGAAATGGCAGCGAAATACTAACTGCATGTAGTTCTGGGAATTTGCTTTGCAATTCAGTAGCGACTGCATCGGTGTTAATTGTCAGCTTATTGTTGTTGGTCAGTGATTTTCCAAAAGCAACATGAGCTGCTTGCTGATAAACGTCTAGATTCTGTAGGGCAAATTGGTTTGAGTCTGCGCCCAATACAACTATTTTAGGAGTACTGCTGAGCCCCATAAGTAAAAGGACAACAATCAGGCCGACGAGACTACCTAGTGCATGCTTGGGCGTCATCTTGCTCAGCAATCGACGGGGCACTTTACTGCGTTTAGGCTGTTGCTCTTCGGTTGTCATTCGGCCACGAGCTTCGAGACTGGTCGAACGGTTGGCATGATACGAAAACACAGCTGTGTTGCGCTGCTGGCTGGTATTCATATCGGATACGCGTTGGCGGGCCCGAGGTTGCTCGACTGGTGGTTTCTTTTTAAACATGATCTCTTTTGATTTTATGCGCAGTAACGACTAGCGTGCTACTTCTAATAATACCATTGCGAGACGTTCGGCGGCATTAGATTGTTCGATATTGCCAAGACGTTCACCTAATTCCTGGGCACGCTGTGGACTATCGAGCAGCTCGGTGAGTGGTGGCATAAGTGCAAGGTGGTCGGCAACCATATCATCTTCGCGCACCATCTTGATAGCCTTACGATCGGCAAGCACTTGGGCGTTCTTGAGTTGGTGACCGCCTGTCAGGAATGGGTTCGGTACGACAACACAGGCTTTTGCCTGAGCAGCAAATTCGGCCATAACTGTACCGCCTGCACGCGTAATAACAACATCTGCAGCGCCACTATATTCGTAAAGATTATTAATAAAATCTTTGACAATAACACGAGGCTGATCGGATGCAGCAAGGTGTTCCTTATAAAACTGGCGCAGAGGCTGCTCTTTGTTACGGCCAGCCAAATGCACAATAGCCAAGTCTTTATATCGGTCCATAAGAGCAGGTACGCAATCGGCTACAGCATCGTTAAGCCGCGTAGCGCCAAGTCCGCCGCCTGTAACCAGCACAACCTTAGCATAATGATCGAGACCTAACTTCTTGCGCACAGTTTGCTGCTCAGCATTAGAAAAACGATGATAATTGCGTGAAATTGGCACGCCAACTGTCACGGTCTTTGCTGCCGGATACATATACACTTCTTTTGGTAGCGCTACAGCATGCACCTTTGCCCATGGTGCAACGATACGGTTGGCCAGGCCTGGCAAGGCGTCGGAGTCATGTGTTACATAAGGCACACGCAACAGTGCTGCAGCGAGCCCTACTGGTACACCCACAAAGCCGCCCTTAATGAAAATAACATTTGGCTTAAGGCGCTTAACCAACAAAAAGCTCTGGAAAATACCCCATATTGTATAAAATACATCACGAATGTTCTTGAGGAGCGTTGGGATATCAAGCAGTTGTTTGAGCCCTTCCCCATGATAGCGTCGCAACTTCCCTGCCCGTACCGTAACAACTTTATCGATGTTGGGATCGCGCGACGGCAAATCGCCAAGGCTATCGCCTTGGACGCCAATATAAATTATTTCTGCGTTTGGATGCTGTTGCTTAATTTCATGAGCGACTGCCAGAATTGGGGTGATATGCCCCCCTGAGCCGCCGCCCGTCACGACGATTCTCATACGTATTTCCTCCCATTGAACCTTCCGGTGCTGACAAACTTGTATAACGTGAAACCTGAAAAACAATACCTAAAACTGCCATAACAAGCAAGACACTACTACCGCCATAGCTAATAAGCGGCAATGTAATGCCCTTAAGTGGCAACAGCCCCATCATCGCTCCAATATTGAGCATTGCCTGGGCACACAGCCAAACCAAAATACCAATAACTACAAGTCTACTAAAGTTATCCGGTGCGCGTTCGGCGACACGTTTAATACGCATAAAGAACGCCAAAAATAGCACCATCAAGGCCGTTACGCCAATAAACCCGAACTTCTCGGCATAGATTGCAAAAATCGAGTCGTTTTCGGCCTCTGGTAAATATCCATAAGCCTGAACGCTGCGGCCAAGACCAAGACCAGTCGTGCCGCCAGAGCCAACAGCGATCAAAGCCTGGCAAACCTGATAGCCCGTTGTCAGACAGTTAGCGCCGGGATTCATGAAAGTCATGAGGCGTTCGCGGCGATACGGAGTCGTGGACACGGCTAACACGAGCAATGCCAAGATGATCGCACCAATCACCAGAATACGCTTCATTGGCAAACCGGCTACAAAACCCATCGTCGCCATCATGAGCACAATAACACCTGTAGAACCGAGGTCACTCTGAACGCCGGCAATGACTAGTCCAACTGCTACAAGTACGATAGCGATAGGCTTTAGTGTTGCTTGCGTATCACCGACATTGCCTTCTTTCATTCGTTGCGCCATAAAGCCGGCAAACCAAATAAGAATTGCAAACTTTACCAGCTCAACAGACTGAAAAGAAAAGCCGCCCAGGCGAATCCAACGGTGAGCTGGATAGCTCGGGTTAACTGGCAATACCAGTGCAATTAAGGTAGCTACTGCGGCAATGCCGACTAGCATCATGTACTTATTGCGTAGTACATGTAACGGAAAGCGCGATGTAATGCCAAACATTACAGCACCAAGGATAATTGCTAGAAACTGGTGTGCAACGTAGTAGTTGTCGCTTGTGCCGTTAGTGGCAGCCAATGCAGGACTAATGGCATATACAACGATCATGCCGATCGCCAACAGTAGAACCATTAGTATAATCAGTAAATAGTCAGGACGGTGGCGACGAGGTTGCCCCACCGGCGATGGTCGTAAATTACGACGCAACTGCTCCACTACGCATACCTACCGAGCAAGAAAACAATCAAGCCCAGAACGGCGGAGACCTGGCCAATAATCCAAAATCGCATGGTAACTTTGGTTTCGGGCCAGCCAATAGCCTCGAAGTGGTGATGAATTGGCGAAGACAAGAATACTTTCTTGCCGTGACGCAATTTGCGTGACAAACGATTAATAATAACTGAGCCAGTTTCCATGACGTAGACAAAACCGATAATCGGCAGTACGTAGATAGTATCTGTTTGCATAGCTATGACGCCCAGAGCCGTACCCAACGCAAAGGCCCCCACATCCCCCATAAAGAAACGTGCTGGAAAGATATTGAACCATGTGTAGCTCAGTAAAGCGCCCACTACAGTCAAACAGAAGGCCGCTAGACTGTATTTACCCTCGATAGCAGCAATCACTGCATAAACCAGGAATGATGAGCTTAGAAGGCCTCCAGCGAGCCCGTCCAGGCCATCGCTGATGTTAACGGAATTAGCAGTCGCCACAACCACAAACCAAAAGATCGGGATAATAAGCCAGCCGACATTCAGCTGGTCAAAGCCCGGCAAGTACAGACTAGTGACATCAAGCTTTGTAAAGAACCAGAGGCCGCCAATTAGCGCCACGAGGCTATACAAAGCAAACTTGGCTTTGGCGTGCATGCCAGCCTGCCCACCGTTACTACGGATGTTCATAAAGTCGTCGATAAGGCCAACTGCGCCAGCGCCAACCATAGCGGCTAGGGGTAACCAGGTTTCTTCGCGGACAAGATTAAAGAACACGCTCACAAGTGCAATCGCGCTAACAAAAATAAGACCAGCCATTGTTGGGATGTTGCGTTTGTGTTTAGCAGCATGCAGCTTGGAATAGACAGAAGCTTTTTCGCCACCAACAGTTTCGGTGCGTGCTTTTTTCCACCACTCACGCTTGTATGCAAGCGTCGTATAAAGCGGCGTAATGAGCATGCCAACAAGGAAGCCCATAAAACCTAGTAAAAAGATACGAATGAAAGTATCGGTGTCGATAATAAAGTGGATTGTAGTCATAGAGTTTTGGTATGCCTTAATTTAGTGCCAGTATAGCACTATTTCGTCTTGGGAGTCACCCCAAAGTCATCGATTAACATATGCGCAAGATCACCAAATATTGGCTGTGCAGCCGCAGTACCAGCATATGATCCACTCGATACCTGCGGGAAGTACGTAAAGACCACAATAACGTACTGAACGTGATCACCGCCGACAAAGCCAGCATAAGTACCATTAAATTCGTTGTCGTAGTAGCCCCCCGTAGGCTTGGCAATCTGGGCCGTACCGGTCTTACCACCAACCGCATAGGCTTTCTGGTCGAAACTACGAGAAAAATGGTGCTTAGCAACGACATTTTCCATGAGTGGAATCAGCGCATCAGTCGTCGATTGCTTAACGACATTCTTGGTAACAACTTTTGGTTTTTGAGCAGTAGTCTTGCCATCTGCTGATGTCGTTGAATCAATCAATGTTGGTTGGTAATAGGTACCGCCGTTGAGCACGGCAGACATTGCTGCGCCCACCTGCACCGTCGTTGCAGTCATGGCCTGCCCGAACGCAGTGTTGGCGTAGGTTAGGTTAATTCCAGCACCGTTATCTTCGGGTTTAGGGACGTAGCCAGTAGACTCGTAGCCCTGCTCAATACCAGTCGCCTTTGTAAAGCGATAGTGATTAACCATGTAGTCGTACCACTTGTCGCGTGCAGTTTGGTTGAGCTTGCCGCCACCCATTTGCATCAACTCCCAGGTAGCACCAGTGTTTAATGACAAGTTCAAAATATCGGCAATACTCTTGGTGCCAGCGCCGCCGTCTTCTTCGATGTTTGTAATGTTAAACTTATCAACCTCGAAGTGCGCTGGGTCATAGTACGTTTGGGTTGGCGTGACTGCACCTGAGTCTAGCGCTGCTGCAGTCGTCAAAGTCTTCATAATCGAACCAATTTCAATCGGTTCGCTCACCGCTGCGTTGTTGAATACCGATGAGTCATCGACATCACCATAATTTGTCGGATTATAGGTAGGATAATTGGCCATGGCCTTAACTTGGCCAGTATTTGGATCCATAATGAGTGCGCTAGCAGTCTTGGACTTGGACTTTTGGGCACCGTTTTTGAGAATATCTTCAAGCTGTTTTTGCATGCCAACGTCAATCGTTAACGTCACGTCGCTGCCGGCAACTGGCGACTTTAAGATATTGCCAGTATTTGCGGCCAGCGGGACACCATTAATGTCGGTTACCGCCTTTAACTGGCCGTTGGCGCCTGCCAATTTACTATTAAGTGACTGTTCTACCCCGTAAACGCCCTTTCCTTCGTTGTTCACAAAGCCGAGCAGCTGCGAAGCTAGTTGTCCATCGGGATAGGTACGATATTGTTGCTCTTCGGCTGCAATGCCTGGATATTTGAGCGCAAAAAGCTTGGTTTTGGCGTCTTTGCTTACTTTTTTAGCCAGCACAACATAACGCGTATCTTTCTTGGTAATTTGGCCCCTGTAGGTATCGGCGTTACCACCAAGATATTTGACCAAAGAATTAGCCACTTTATCGACATCCTTCTCTTTGATAAGTGTCGGATCTGCGTAAATAGTGTACAGCTTTTCGTTAAGCACTACCGAAACAGTACCATCACCCATGTGAGCCTTAATAGTGCCCCGCTCGGCAGCAATTTCGTACTCTTTGAGTTGGTCGCTTAGCGCGGCCTTGTGATAGTACGAATATTTGATAACTTGTAGATAGAAAGCTCGGAGGATAAAGAGGCTAAAGACCAGCGCGAGTACAACGTACACAATTCGAGTACGTCTAACAACGTGAATATCTGTCGTTTCGGCTGCAGGCCCCATTGGTGTAAGTATACCTTATCTAAGCGTTTTAGTCTTGAACCGTTGCGCTAGGAGTAACAGCGGCCATGTTTTGAGCAACACTGCTCGACTGAACTCGATCAACAGATTGCAAACGTGCTGAAGCGACTTCGAGGTCGTCGTGTTCTTCGGCGAGTTGTGACTGCTTTTGTTGGAGGCTGTTAATTTTGTAGCCGTAAGCGTTGGTTTTGGTTACCTGTGTTAAGTACAAAAGACCCAGCAAGCAAGCCAACACAATCAAAATTACTGTGTTACTGACTGGACCGAGTGCCTTTGCCTGGCCTCGGAAGCTCGCTGTGTTTTGGTTGCGGCTAAGCCCTGCGCTTTGGCGGCCAGCTGCGAGAGAGCTTGAGTATGTCATTTCTTTATCTTTCGTTTTTTTATTTTTTGTGTTTATTTTTGTTGCTTTCTATCATGCTAAGCAAAGCCCAAATATGACATTTGGACCACGCCAAGCACGATAGCTTGGTCAGGCCCAACCGATAAATTTTGTACCGGTTGGGACCTGCAGATTGTCGGCTAAAATCCGGCTGTTACTTAGGCAACAGTTACGTGGATTTTTTTAGCACGAGGGGTAAGGTTAACTACGCTGATTTGCATTGTGTTAAGCCCTTTCTTTTTGATTTTTTATTATTTTTGTTTCAATGCGGCTCGAAGTTTTGCACTCCTTGCTCGCGGATTAAAAACGATTTCATTTTCGCTGCCGGTCACTGGTTTTTTGGTAAGCAGCTGTAGAACTGCATCGTAGCGATCACCACTCGCCTGTTTAAGCGCATCTTTAACGATGCGATCTTCAAGACTGTGGAAGCTAATGATAGCAATTCGGCCGCCTGGCGCCAATAGCTGATCGATCCATATTGGCAAACTCTTGCGAAGCAACTCTAATTCGTCATTGACGGCGATACGGAGTGCCTGAAAGGTTCGCGTTGCTGGATGGACCTTACTATGCCCTGGCCATGCTTTGGCAACGACTTTTGCAAGTTCTTGGGTGGTCGCATATGGCCGATTGTTCACAATAAGTGAAGCAATTTGCCTACTCTTTGGGTCTTCTCCATAGCGTTTAATCAGGCTTGCGAGCTCATCTTCGCGATACGTGTTAACAATATCGGCGGCAGTGAGCGTTTGGGACTGATCCATACGCATATCGAGCGGACCGTCTTGAGCTATAGAAAACCCACGACTCGCTTGGTTAAGGTGCGGTGACGACACGCCAAGATCGGCCAAAATCAGATCAAACCGTCTCCCCTGCTCTACCAAATCGTGGCTGGCTGTGTAAAAGTCTGCCTGTTTGATAGCTATCCCCTGCCCTTCGAATCGTTTCGTTAACTCCTTAATGGCGTTAACATCGCGATCGACGAGCACTGATTGCGCTGGGTTGGTAGTTTTTTCTAGTACTGCTGCTGCGTGGCCGCCGTATCCGCCCGTGAGATCGAGATAAGACTCGCCTGACTTTGGGGCTAGATACTCAAGCACTGGCTCGAGCAATACCGGAATATGTAAATGATTTTGTTGTTCTTGGTGATCCATGTCTTGCTACTACTATACCGTACATCTGTTCTGTATTGGTACAGTTCTTTTGTTTTGGTGTTTTTGTTTTGGCAAGGTCACCTATCCAGCAGTCAACGTTTTGTTTTTGTGTGAAAGTTTTTGTTTTTGTGGAGATCCTCATGCCGGTAGGTATAGAAGTATTGTTTTGAGCGATAAAGATTTGAAAAATCTTCTGAACTTCTTAACTGTGCACAAGGATCAAAGTTGAGAGACTTATGTGTGTGAGGTGGAGTTTTGGGAGGTGTTTCCAAAAAAAGAACTATGGTTTTTTGACAGTGGTTACCATCGATCCACTGGTTGACTGCCGAATAGCTGACCTCGAGTCGTATAAATAACTGTAATGGGTGCTTCTTCGGTTGAATTGTTAATGTGCTTGTGAAATTTGTCGGATTATTCTGGTGCCATCAGGCGCCAATATTTTCCAACCCTAACCGCCACCACTTCCTTCTCGATACCCGCGTAGTCCAGAAGGTGTTGCTCTAATGAGATACGTCCTTGCTTTTCGTCGCAGATACCATCGGCCTTGCCCATTCGGAAACGAACGTTAAGATCGGCGATCTGTTCATCCAGGATATTTCCCTGGAGTTGAGGCTCGACCAGTTCGTCCCACACTGATTTTGGGTACAAGTGAAGGTACTTCTGGAAACCTCGGGTTATAACTACCCCGCTCGCGAACTCACTTCGAAGCTCTGCCGGTATGGTTAACCGACGCTTGTCGTCAAGTTTGCGTTGAAAATAGTCTACCGTGGCCATTGGTTTGGTTAGTTTAAATTTCTAGTGGTTGTTTTTTATTTTGCTGAGTAGTCCTGTTTGGAGCTTCTGCTCTTTGGGCTACCCACGATTACCCACTGGCACCATCATACTACCCACGATTACCCACTTACAAGTAGTTTGTCATGAAAATAGTGGTGTTTCCTACACCACTTATCCACAGAATGGAGTTATCCACAGATACAGCACAACATGTGGTGTGGACAACCAACATACACCGCACTAGTGTATGTTTTTAACTGTTTCCAGAAGAGATCGTTGGAATACGAGAAATAGCCACATTGAGCGCAAGATGGCGCGGATGTTCGTGGTGCATATACGACCCTACCCAGCTGAATCCCTGGTTATAGGCCTGCTGTACAACGTTATGAACACGACTATCGAACTTGGTCATAGCAACAGCCATGAGGCTGAGAACACCGAATACGATAAACGGATGGCGCATAAGCGATTCGACACGTTGATGAATGGTTTTGTGGTGATGGTGACTTTGCATATTTTTGTTTTGATGTTTTATAAATACTACAATAACAAAACATTAGCTTTTTGTCAATTTTGTGTCTTTAGTGTTTTGGGCGACCATTTGCCTGGCTGCGGGACACTAAAAAAGTAGGACCCGTATGGATCCTACTTACTTTCTGAGATGTGTATAAGTACTCGCGCTAGCACGTCGGGGTCGTGACGGATAAGCGACCTGTGGGCGCTTAATTTATCACCTGCCCTGGCCTTGACCGCCTGCGACTGCAGCAAATCGCACCCAACAACTTCATAGTGAACATCTTCGAACTGACTTTGGTGCGTAGCAACAAGGTTTTCGCCCTCACGCATATATTTCTTCATAAGCTCTGCGCCAGGATCACCAGTGTTATAAAGCACGTAGTCGAGCAGCGGACCGCCAGCAAAGCGTTCAATTTCGGCAGCATGGTCTGCAACAGTAAAATCTTTGGTCTGCCTTGGATTAACCACAAGGTTCGAGATATATATTTTACGAGCATGAGTCTTGTGCAAAGCTTCTGATACTCCACCTACCGACAGGAGTGGCCCGAGTGACGTATAAAGGTCACCGGGTGCAAAGACAATAACATCGGCATCCATAATTGCCTGTGCTGCCTGAGGGTTAATTCGTGCGGCGGGCTCCAAAAAAAGCTCTGGCCTAGTCGCCTGACGCGACGCAAAGTCCATCACATCAATGTTCCCTTCACCGCGCACAATTTCGTCGCCCCACTTAATACCAAGACGTACGTTGTCGAGCGTTATGGGCATAACTCTACCGGTAATATGCAGTAGCTCACCACTTAGGCGCACTGCTTCGTTAAAATCATTGGTCATCTTTTCGATAGACGACAAAAATAAGTTTCCAAAAGAGTGCCCCGCGAGCGATCCTTCTTCGAAACGAAAATTAAAAAGATCGCGTAGCGTCTTTGAGATATCGGGGTCGCTTAAGGCCACGAGGCATTGACGAACGTCTCCTGGTGGCAACACCCCAAGTTCGTCGCGCAGAATGCCAGTTGAGCCTCCGTCGTCGGCCATACTAACCAGTGCGGTAATGTTGTGTGCATACTGTTTAAGACCGCTCAAAACCGTAAAGCTGCCGGTGCCTCCGCCGATAACCACAAAGCGAGATGCTGCATGCTTTTTCATTTTCACAGCATACCTATTTATATCTGAATGCGCTAGCCTAGTTTCAAAAGATGCTTGCCAAATGGGACGAACTGCGTGTAGACTCCTGGCACTTTATGAGCACTACTAAACGTATTCACCAGTTAGCAGTAGTTGATAGACCGCGCGAAAAGCTCCTAAGCAAAGGGGTTGCCGCACTGTCAGATTACGAACTCCTCGAGGTCGTCATTGGTACCGGCAATGCTGGCGCCGACGTGACATTTATGGCGCGCCAGGTACAAAAGCTACTGCACAAAGGCACGTCACACCTTAATTTTGAAACATTAACAGCTATTCGAGGTGTACATACCGCCACGGCCAGCCGGCTAATTGCCTCGCTTGAGTTAGCTCGCCGGTATCTTATTCGTGATGTCGAACCACTACGCACACAAGAAGACATTCTTGCTCGTCTTGATGAAATTCGCACAAAGCTCCAGGAACATGTTGTGTGCATGAGCTTAGATGGCGGGCAGCGTTTAATAGCATTGCGCACCATTACTATTGGCACACTTGATAGCGTTATTGTGCATCCTCGCGAGATCTTTGCCGATGCCATAACCGACCGCGCTGCAAGTGTCGTTATCGCACATAACCATCCGTCGGACACCGCCAAGCCGAGCATGCGTGACATCGAGCTAACGCAACAGCTGGTTGCTGCTGGACAACTGCTTGGAATAAGTGTGCGAGATCACATAATTGTTACCAAAACAGACCAATTCAGTTTTAGGCAGCATCATTATTTGTGAGTATGATAGGCGCATTTTACTTCGAGGGAACGTATGCTATTATGCGCGCGAGCAAAAATATATGTAAGTTTATGGAGCACCTCAATGGTTAGAGCCTATTTCGAACGTCGCGTATCATCTGCCCGTGGTACCGATAGTATAGCTGCCGATATTATGCGTCACGTCCATTCACGACAACACCTAGGAAAGACTATTGTAGTCTGTGAAAATCCAGTTGTTATGCTGAGCGCGGCACGTAAACAATGGCTTAAATTATCTCGGACAATCCAAAAGCAACGAGCCAGTACACTCAATGCTGACAAAATTCTCAAATATACCCATGCTATTGCGCGCATGCAGCACATGCATTTCACCATGAAGCCGCCGCTTGATCGGCCCGAAGCAGATATTTACTTTCTAACACCCGATGCGCTAACTGCTATGCCGGGTAACTGTTTTAGCCTCTATATTCTCGATGCGCTCGAGCCAGAAAGCGTCACTTCTATTGTCAAAAGACTACCCCAGGATGGGCTCATTATAGATTACGTACATAAGATAGATTGGCCAAAATTAGGCTTGGAGCCCAAAAATAGCCTCGAAAAACATGTGCGGGACCAATGGCACGCAGTTATCGAATTTCTTGAGCTATACGATATTGACATCAAACAGTTACGCAAAGGACCCGAGAGCAACATTGAGGCTATGGACGATGCACTCGATACCCTGCTAAGCGTTAGCCAAGCTTTTATAGAGATTGCCAATGGCTTTCAACGGTCGCTTGAGCTCGCACGGCCACTTAAGATTGCTGTGGAAACTCGGCTGCAATACGATGTCGTCATTCTGTTGGCGCACCGCGTACAGGCACTCAGTACAAGTACCTATTCTCAGCGCTTTCTGGAGTCATACAACGAAGATGATACTTTCTTCTTTTACGATCGAGTCCGAGAGCACATGCTTGGTAGTGGCGAGACGCTACAGCAAGCTGTAGCTCGCCATCAAACACATGGCAGAATCCGTTTGGCTCAAGCGCTTACTGCTTCAGCATTTTCGATAGGCAGTAAAGCTATACTGCCTAAATTGGACGTTCTTTGAGGTGAAGTAAATAGCCAACGTAGCTTGCTACGATATGTACAAGTAGCCAGATAGCGAGTAGTTCGACATACTGCCAAAAATAAAGCTGCACGTAGCCAGCGGTCGCCAATGCACCACCGATAATGTAATCAGTTTGGTCAAATGGGAACCAGCCATGTCCTGGCGCTACTTTACGTTGACGTTTAAAGAAGCTCTCTATAGCATCGCCACCCAATGCGCCGATACCAAAAAGCGCACCTACAATAATTGTTGGCAAGCCGAGATAATTAATTTGGTCCGTCCAGCCCTGCAACAATGAGCTATGCGCAATTGCCTTTTGCTGCAACCAAAGCGTAAGCGTGGCGGCAACGATTCCGGTTAAAAGTCCGCGCCACGTTTTGTGGGCGCCCAAAATACGCTGGCCTCGGAATGTCTTACCGCCATCAATTGGCGCGTCAAATTTGCGAAGACCAGGTAGTTTAGCCACGATAATTGGCGATGCATTAGCGATGCCCGCTGGCAAAAAGAACCATACTGCCAGAAAGAGCTCTTTCATTAATCGAGCGCCTTGCTAATAGTTATTAGACGCTGGAAAGCCGTAAAACTAGCAAGTATTGCGATAACTGCAATTGCCCATACCAAGTAACCCGATATAAGACCGATAAGCAAGACGACCATGCGAATTTCAAAAGTCAAAATGCCGTCTTTGAACATGCGGTTAAGCACATCGTGAGGGATTTTCTTTTCGCCGCTCGCCACTGCAGCTTCGCCCTTTGCCTTAACATAGCTTACGCACAGTGAGGCGCCACAGGCTATCGTTGCCCACACTGCGTTGAGCGGGTGTGCGCTTGCTGCCAAAAGATATGCAGCACCCCCGTAAAGCAGTACTTCTTTCATGCGGTCAGTAGAAGCGTCCAACAGCATGCCTTTGGTGCTAGAGCGACCCTGTAGGCGTGATAATTCGCCGTCAAGTGTGTCAAAAAGACCAAAAATAACCAACAATACTGCAGCCCTCAAAGGATGTGCGGTAGCAATTAAAAACGCGATTGGCACATGCATTAAGAAACCAAAAATAGTTACTGCATTTGGAGAAACTCGTCCCCCACTAACTGCATTAAGCCATTTGGCTATCCCTCGCATAAACTTGCGAACGGCGTCTTTAATCGCTTGGATTGCGGCGTTCATCTTGGTTCTAGTGTAGCATACTTTAGCTGAAGACCTGCCCTATTCCGGGCGTCTAAGCAGCCGCAAAGTTTGCCACATCTTCCTCGCATTTACGGCGAAGCATAGCATCGACCTCGAGCGCTTCATCACTAATTTTGAGTGCCATGCGGTTAATCCCAACAAGTGTTAGCGTCTGTAGCCCACGTACACGCGACAATGCCACGTAGCCCATACCTTCTACGAAGGCACGACGAAGATCAATCTTGGCCGCGTCCAAGGTCATCCCCTGGCTCTTGTGAACGGTAATTGCCCACGCTAGACGCAATGGGATTTGCGCAAGCGATGCACGCTTCGTATCACCATCGCGAAGCTCCCACGTTTCGGGCTCTACAATAAGTTCACGTCCGTCCAAAAGTTGCACTACTGGGTAGTCAGTTACTTTTTCAAAATCTACGACGGTGCCAAGCGTACCATTAACGTATTTCTTTTCGCTATTGTTCTTGAGAAACATAACCAGAGCGCCTTTTTTGAGCACCAAATCTTCGGCGGCCATGCAAGAACGCTTAAGTGTTTCCACGAAGTTATCGGGGCCAAATGTATGCTGAGGATAATTGTGTGGCTTGGTTTTGAGTGCCTTGAGCTTTTGCTGATTAATACGATCGACGTCGACATTTACAGTGTGCAGTTCGGTAATTTCGTGATGGTCGGGCAATTCGGCACCTACACGCTCCAGCAAAGCTTCGGCGTGGCGACGGCGAACATCACCGGCACGCATGGCGTTTAAAATATCGGAGAAGTCTTTGTCGTCCTGGCGATGTTGTTCTTCGAGGTAACACACAACCGGATTAAGGTCTTCCCACGCACGTGAACGCACTACAAAGCCACCTTCCCTAGAGCCAGAACGATTTACCGGTGGTAGCTGGAAAAAGTCGCCACAGAGCACAATCTGCAATCCGCCAAAAGGTTCGGCATTTTTGCGAACATGGCGGCAGATATCGTCGATCATATCGAGGCGGTAGTCGTGCAACATAGACACCTCGTCAATTACTAGTACATCTGTTTCTTTAATGAGTTTTTTACGATCTTTACGCAAATGATCGAAAAAATCTTGTTCAAGTTCATCGCGCACGCCAACGCCGCTCCAGGCATGAATGGTAGTGCCGTTAAGATGAGTTGCTGCTAGGCCAGTCGTAGCAGTTACAGCCACAACCATGCCCTCTTTGCGGGCCTTCTTGATGAATTGGTTCAACACATAGGTCTTACCAGAGCCAGCAGGACCCGTCAAAAAGACGCTCTCACCGCGCATCATGCAATCTAATGCCATTTTCTGGTTCATAATCCCTATTTGTCCCCAAATTCTTAGTGTTTATATTGTATCTGTTACTGAGCAAATAACGAAATACCAATGCAATTTTGACATTTATGCAGCAATATTGAATAACTTTTGTATCCAGAATGCGGCTTATGCTTATCTATCGTGTTGCCGTAGTTTGGCAAATTGCACCCCTGTTGTTAGCTAATCTAGCCGACATGCACGAACTTGAGCACCAGCCAAGGCAGCACCACAACCAGCAATGCAAAGAAGATGAGAATAACGAGCAGACGCGTACCGTTGCGCGGCTTTAGGCCAGGATCGAACAAACGCCAAGGAAATATCAGCAGCGTCGTAAGGCTTACGTCCTTTTTGCCTTCGTCGCGTTCACGAATACGACCCTGATCTTCCATAGAAACCTGCATTAAGAGTGCGTTGGCAGTTTTTTCGTCGAACTGTTTGGCACCCTTGCGCAGTTGTTCGTAATAGGCCTCTATCTTCTGTTTATCAGAGTCGTTTTGCATAGCTCAAGTATACACTTTCTAGGTTTTAGAGTGCAATTTCGGCTGCCGCGTCATCTTTTGGCGGCTTGAGCTCTTTTTTGCCACGAACTTCGTACTTAATACCAGTTAGTGGTGATTCGTAATAGTCGTCGTTGAGTAAGTTTACGAACTTGGTAAGGTCTTTGGTGTTCTCAATAATAATCGCACCCGCATCGTCTACCATGAGCTCTACGCCAAGCTCGGCACCGTGATCCACGAGATCATCCTGTGTCATAACGCCAATCTCCATCTTCTGAAGTTTGTTGACAGTTGGCTTGCTACCCTTAACGAGCGATTGCAAATCCATACCCTCCGGGAAAGCTAGCTTAAAGTGTTCTTCGATCTCACGAACCTTTTGCTCAGCCACGGCATTCTTTTTAACGTTGTAGCCAAACATACGGTCAAGCTTGGCCTGGTTAAAGACAAAGATGTCGTCTTCGATTACAAGCATTTGGTTGTCGGCTGGAATACGAAACGCAGGAGCCTCAAATGGAACAAAGCGTTCACCCTGCACCATCCACGAGCCATCGCCTTTAAAGGTCTGCGCAGATGGCAATACCTTAATAATATAGAACGGCTCGTTCATGGATGGGTGGTTACAGCGTGCTAGGACACCTTTTATGCGCTTAAGATCGTGCTCTTCTTCTTTAAAGAATTCCATCTCGTGTTCTTGTGTGTGCAACCAGTGCATTACTTCTCGAAGGCGCAGAATATTTTCCCACTTGGTGTATTGCAGCACATTATCTTCGGCTTCACCGTCTTCAAACGAGCGAAGCACCATACCGGCACCAGCGCCCATCATAAGGTATTCGAGCATTGGATTAATAAAGAGTGGTTGGATCTGCTTCTCGATATCAGGAGAAGTCTTAGTGCGGTACATGACATTGTTCTTGTTAATAAAGAACAGGTCGATCTTGAGCTGGTCTTTGTGCTGGAACATGTTATTTGCCCATGCAAAAACATCAATCTCACCAGACTCAGCGATTGCCTGACGTGCAGCCTCGATTTCTTCCTCGGACTGGTGTGCAATACGTTCCTGATCTGGAACATCCTTCTCCAAATCTACTTTTTCTGCATCCAAAACTTGTTCAACAAGCTCGTTGTCGTCGTTTTTTACGGCTTCATTAGCCGCAGCATTAGTTTCTTCAGCCACAGTGGCTTCAGATGCGTCTGTGTCCATAGTTTACCCTCGAAGTTAGCCTGTGCCCCACTCATAAACACAGGAGATTGTTTTAAACGTAAGTACATTCTACCCGAAAACGTTTGTGCCGTCTGCTGTAAATTTGTCACGGCTTCTGTCAGACTATAGATATGAAGTTAATTGCCAAATATCCCAAATTCTTTTTCGAACTTACCGTCTATTTTTCGACGTTCATCAGATTCTTGTTGAATGTGTTGCTCGTAATTATCTGCGCAGCACTGGTTATCGGCACCTACAAAGCTGGTCTTGATCTCGTGCAGTCGTTTAATAAGCCGCTCGAATATATCCTACAGCACATGCTCCTGGACGTAATCTTTATCGTGGCGCTCGTTGAAATCACGATTACAATTCTTGGTTATCTTAAAGATGGCAGCGTCCATGTTCGTTATATTGTCGACACTATTCTCATTATCATGCTTAACGAAATCGTCAATGTCTGGCTAAATCATCCAAAATTTGAACAAGTGGCTGGTCTTAGTCTAATCGTTGGTGTGCTGGCACTTGTCCGTATGTTGGTTATTCAGTTTGCGCCCAAAGAAAAAGTCGCTGACGGCAAGGACACCCTACCAGCCAGCGACAAGTCTCTGTACAGTAAAGAACGCTAGAGGCGCTCACCCTTACGGGCTTCGTTTGCCCAGTGGTCGGCTAGCTCATTGCCCTCGTCATTATTATGGCCACGGACCCAAATAAGCGTAGCCTTAGACTTACGATACAATGGACAGACTTGTTGCACGATATCAAGGTTTTTGATCTCACCGCCCTTCTTTTTCCAGCCGTTCTTCTCCCAGTTAAGTGACCATTTAGTGATCACATTAATCCAGAATTCACTATCAGTATGGATACGGCATTCTTCGCCGTTTGCGTCTTCGAGGGCTGCCATAATAGCAAAACCTTCCATGCGAATATTCGTTGTCTCTTCGCCGCTTGGCTCAGTGCCCAATCGGCAAGGTTTCATGTCTCTAATAACTGAGAAGCCGCCCGGACCAGGGTTTGGACTGGCGCTTCCATCGGTGTAATAAGTAATCATAGCTCAATCATCTCACAACTATCGCTGGAGCGCGAAGTTCATTTCTTGGCGATTATGGGTTTCGAGCAGCTCATGCCCTTGTTCGTGCATCTCGCCTAAGTATAGCGCTGCCTGTTCGCCGACCAGCGGGTTCTGATCCGCAACACGACCGGCAAATTGGCGTAAAGTCATAGCCGTCCAATCATATGCGGTGTCAGCCTGTGAAAATTCTTCACGCTCGACAAGACCTGTAGCGACCAAAAATCCCCTGTCGTAGACAACAGCACCACAAGTTGTTTCGTCGCATTCAACGTTCATGGGCATTGTAATGTGCGATTCAAGCACAAAACGCCCGAGCGCAGCTGAGGGATAAAACGCGAGCAGCTCCCTTTTGTACGGACTGCCGGCAATATACAACTGCGCGAACGGTGACAAATCCTCCGCAATATCGGCGATTTCGGTCCTTGCAAGTAGCTGCTGCACGGTAATCGACGCGCTGTCAGGCGTAATCCTGCGTGCATTCGACATATTTTGCTGATTTATATCGAAATATTTTCCCTCAACACCTGATGTAATCACCATTTTCCCCTCGTTAGTATCAAAAGCATAGCACACCATATTTTGGTTATATATTTGAATTTATATGGTTTTTATTGTAAAATATATTCTGATCAGCAACCGCTGTTCAGAGATCTAGTATGAGGAGGTTTCCCAATGTTGGGAGACATTCTGTGGCCGCTGGCCGCGATGGTTGTCGGCGTTGCCGCCGTCGTGAAGTTCGGCTCCGGTTGGAGCAAGCACCGCGCGATCGCGCTCAGGATCCGTGAGTCTGAAGTCAGCCTCAAGCTGGCCGAACAGAACGACCTGAGTGAAGAACGCCGTCACCAGAGGCTCGACGAGGACATCGCCCGCGGCGAACGACAGCTCGCCCTGGAGCGTGCCAAGCTGACCGTCGAGGCGGATGCCGAGCTCGAAGCCGCCACCAAACTGCAGCGGGCCGCTGAGAAGCGCCTGAAGGCTACCGAGGCAGATGCCAAGGCCAAGTACGCCGATGACGTCGCCAAGCAGGCCGCCGAGGACGACAAGATCGCCCACCGTGCGCAGATGCAGGCACTCATCAAGGCCGCCGACGAGTGGGCCAAGTCTCAGCCTGAGCTGAAGCTCCCGAACCCCTTCGAGGGCCTCGGCCTGGAAGGCATGTACCGGGAGTTCATGGAGAAGCAGTTCCTACAGGACTGCGAAGTCGATACGTTCGACACATGGCTCGGTGACAGTCCCAAGCGACTCGCCGTCGCGCTCGCCAAGGCCTTCAAGGCGTAGGACTCGCCTAGGCGAGCACCCGCACCCTACTAGATTGCTACACCCGTAGTTTTTGGACATTTTCTGCGCTTCGCTGCCTCAAGCGAAAACCAAATAAAATGTCTGCACCACCCCTTATGTATACAAAACCACCACGCTAGGTGGCTTTTTTATGCCCCATAAGTAGTGATACACTTGGAAGATGAATCCAAGCAACACACCATTAGAAGGCACCAAATTAGCAAACTTTAATCCTGTAGATTCAGTATCAGAATTGCAGATTATAGATGTACAGCCAGGTACTGGCGACGAAGTAAAACCAGGCGCAACAATCACCGCGCATTACACTGGCGCACTCGCCAAGGATGGTACTATTTTCCAGAGTTCACACGACTTTGGTGATGCAATTACCTTTGGCCTTAGCCAAGTTATTGCAGGCTGGACAAACGGCGTTCCAGGTATGAAAGTCGGCGGCATCCGTCGCTTGGTTATCCCTGCTGCGCAAGCTTATGGCGCACAGTCACCAAGTGCAAACATTCCTCCAAATTCAGACCTCGTGTTTGATATCGAGCTTGTTGGTATTAAATAATTTATTCACCAAAAATACAAAATCCCGGTCATTGCACCGGGATTTTTTGTTAGATGAGCCCTTTTGACTCTAGATAATCTATCGACGGTTCGATTGCCATTTTGGTCGGATGGCCATTGGCGACTTTTTTACGAACTTCATCCTTGGTCAGCCAAGATGCACTCGAGAAATCATTCGGATTATAGTACTCTGGTGTGTCATTTGTACGATATACAAATAGTGCACGGAAGTAGTTTATCTCGGGTGTTGCCGCCAATACACCAGCCAGTGCTAAGGCGTCTGGCGTCACGGTAAGATTGAGCTCCTCGTCGAGGCCGCGAATAGCAGCGTCAATATATGTTTCATCAGATTGAACATGCTCGGCGGCCGCAAAATCAAAGCCATTGGGGAACGATCTCTTATCAGCAGTACGTACAGGAATCCACAATTTGCCTTCGTCATTCACAATAAAAACATCGGATGCTCGCAAATGCCCTGCCTCGTACTCTAAGTCATAGACCTCTGAGCGCTTTATTTGGCCAATAACCTCATTATTGTCATCGACAAGATCTAGTATCTCTATATCTTCTGCGGTAACTTCCACTATTTGTTCCATGCAAGCTGATATTTCTGAGGTGGGTTTGATTCGTACGCGTCAAACAGGTACCAGTTTTTAACAGAAATCTTGTAGTAACGTGGTCCGTGGTAGTCCGACAGTGCCTGAATCTTAAATGCCTGACCAAAGCGTTTGGCAACAGCCTGGTATGCAGGATGATTTTCATCTATTTCACCAAGGCATTCAGCAGTACCTTCAAAGTACACGCCGCGTACCTTCTGGTTTTTGTGGTGTTGCGTTACCATATTGCCCGCAACTTTGGGGTTATCCATAATCTCTTCGCAGTGACGGCGATCGGGGGTTGAGCAGAAGTAAATGTTTAGGTCATCGTCTGTTGAGAAGTGCACTTCACACACCCATGGCTGATCGTCACGGCTTGTTGCAAGTGACATATGAATAGTTTGCGGTAAATACTCGCGGATAATTGATTCGATTTGTTTGTTGTCCATGCGACCATTATGGCACAAGATATTTATTTTGTGCTCAGCTTACCTGAGATTGGGCTTTTAGGCAGCTTCATATATACTGTGCCTAACTACTGGAGATTACCGATGGACTACACACAATACAAAGCACTCGAATTCCGCCGCAAATTCTGGGTACTCGTTGGCGCCAAGATTTTTGTAACAGATCCTGCCACCGAAAGCCAAGTCGGCTTTATTAACATGAAGGCCTGGAAACTCAAGGAAGATATTCGCCTCTATAGCGATCAGTCCATGACGAGCGAAGTTATTCGCATTCATGCACGCAATATTATTGACTTTGGTGCTACCTACGACGTCTACGACAGCACTTCTGCCAATGCGCTCTTTAGCCTGCGCCGCAAAGGGCTCAAATCGACCTTTGTTCGTGACCACTGGGACCTTTCAGATCCACAAGGCAATGTTTTTGGCACCATCCAAGAAACGAGTGGTGGCCTAGCACTTGCCCGTCGCTGGGTTAGCATCATTCCCGTTGTGGGCGACTTTCTCGACCTAGCTCTTGCCTTTGCCAAACAAACCTACGTCATTACACACAACAGCCAGACAGTAGCCACCATTGTGCATCACAAAAATCCCTTTATCGTTAAAATGTCACTCGACACATCTATGAGCGATGGTAGCGACCCTCGCGTTAGCATTGCCGCCACCGCCCTTTTGAGCGTCATTGACGCTACCAAAAACAACTAACGATATTCGGGGTTTTCGTAATCAAAGTGCTGGCCTTTGTCCCATTTGGTGCGCTGATTGCCGTACGCTGGAATACCGCCCGCTTCTTTGAGCATTTTTGCTACGTGCATCAGGTTCCAGGTCATAAAGGTAACGTTGCGATTGGTAAACTCGTTGTCGAGGCCCGCACGCGTGCCGTCGTCCTGTTTGTCGCCATAGCTGGCGCCAGGGCCGACTTCGCCAATCCAGCCCGCGTCAGCCTGCGGTGGGATGGTACAGCCAAGGTGCTGCAAGCTATATAGAACATTCATGGCACAATGTTTAACACCGTCTTCGTTGCCCGTAATCAAACAGCCGCCAACCTTGCCATAATAAGCGTACTGGCCATCTTTATTGAGCTCGCCCGAACAGGCATAGAGACGCTCAATGATCTTTTTGGTCTGCGAGCTATTGTCGCCTAGCCAAATCGGACCAGCTATTACGATAATATCGGCAGCTTCTACCTTTTTGTAGAGCTCCGGCCATTCATCCGCCTCCCAACCCTGTTTGCGCATATCTGGGTACACACCAGTAGCAATATCGTGGTCAATCGTGCGTATTACCTCTGTTTGAATGCCATGCTTTTCCATAATATCGCAGCTTGATTGGATAATAAGGTCTGTGTGGCTCTTACCGGGAGACTTGGTAAGTGTTCCGTTGAAAAATATTGCTTTCAGCCCGCCAAAATCCCATGTCTTCTCGGTAGTCATAGCCCATTTCCCTTCTCTTATGG
>CAZZHV010000001.1:51331-94966 GCA_964654135.1 uncultured Candidatus Saccharibacteria bacterium | reverse complement strand
TATGCGTCGTTACCGCTTCTCAGATACACCACGAATGGCCTTAGTGCTGGCGGCATTCACCGTGCTCGAACACGGCGCAAACAAGCTCAGGCAATCGAAAGCTCCTCAAATAACCTGTTGTAAGGTATAATACAATCTGAATTATGCAGAGTATTTTTATCTTAGGCCGTCAACCGGCAATCGGTCGCGCCGAGCTCGAAAGCCTTTTTGGCGCCGACCACATCCAACCACTTGGCAATACAGCCGTATTAAGTGACGTACCCACAAGTCAGGTAGCTTTTGCGCGCCTGGGTAGCAGCGTTAAGCTTGCCCAGTACCTCGATACCATTCAGGCATCAGACTGGCGCAGCATTCAAGATGCCCTGCCCACCCTCGTCAAAAAAGCCGCGGAGACCATCACCGAAGGCAAAGTGCAGCTCGGTATTAGTGCGTACGACCTTCGCATTAACCCCAAGCAACTCATGGCCGCCGGCCTCACCCTCAAAAAAGTACTGCGCAACGAAGGTTACTCAGTACGCCTTACCCCTAACCAAGAGCCCGAGCTCTCAAGTGCTCAAGTATTGCACAACCACCTCACTGGTGAGCGTGGTATCGAGCTCGTTATTATCCGCTATGGTTCACACGTTGTCGTTGGTCGCAGTGTTGCAGTTCAAGACATTACTGCCTATGCCAAACGCGACCAAGAGCGTCCTAAGCGCGATGCGTTTGTTGGCATGCTGCCGCCCAAGCTCGCCCAAACCATTATTAACCTCGCCGTTGGACAACAAGAGCCAACGAGCAATCACGTCGTACTCGATCCATTCTGTGGCACTGGCGTTGTATTGCAAGAAGCCCTTCTCATGGGTTACGGCGCATATGGCACCGACCTTGAGCCGCGCATGATCGATTACAGCCGCGCCAACCTAGCCTGGCTGAGTGAAAAACACAGCACAACTACCGAACCACCTCTAGAAGTCGGTGATGCCACCACGCATCAGTGGACACATCCCGTTACTTCGGTTGCCTGCGAGTCTTACCTTGGACACCCGCTAGCCAACTTCCCTCGCCCCGATAAATTACAGCAAATCATCGGTACTTGTAATGTCATTATCGAGAAATTTATGCGAAATATTGGCGATCAAATCCCTGCTGGCACCCGTCTTTGTCTAGCAGTTCCAGCCTGGAAATCAGAGAATGGCAAAATTTACCATCTACCACTACTTGACCACCTCGAGAAAATGGGGTACAATCGAGTAAGTTTGAGACATGTTTCGTCGTCTGATCTGGTTTATTATCGCCCCGATCAGATAGTTGCACGAGAACTGCTCGTAATAACAAGGAAGTAATAATATATGTCACACGTCAAAGCCGGCGGTACCGCCAAAAATGTCCACGATAGCCCAGGTCAACGCCTTGGTGTTAAACTTTACGGTGGTCAAAAGACTCGCACCGGTAATGTTATCGTTCGCCAAGTTGGTATGACTAAGCGTGCTGGTAAAGGCACCAAGCTTAGCCGCAACTTCACTATTCACGCTGACCGCGAAGGTGTCGTTAAGTACACCACTCGCCGCGTTCGCCTTTTCACTGGCAAGAGCGTAAAGCGCGTTGAAGTTACTGTAGTACCTGCTGAAACTAAGTAAGCACACCTCTACAAATACAAAGCAAAATACCCCGGACTCTTCCGGGGTATTTTTTATGCAAAAAACTGTCTAGCGCTGGCGCATTCGGCGCAAAGCACTCCGCAGTGCCTTAAAACCAAATCGGCCTTCGTCGATCTGACTCATCGGCTGTGCTTCTTGGCGTGGTGGTGCTAACAAATAATCGCCCTCATGCTGACGGGCAGCTTGCTGCGCTTGGGCGGCTTTAAAGTCCTGATGATACGCAGCTAACGCCTCTGGCATGCCATATTGTGGTTGCTCTGCTGGTCGTTCAGGCATTGGGCCAGTAAACTGACCCGTCTCTCGGGGAGTTGTTTGAGCTACAGGCTCAGGCAGTGTTTGAAGTGGCTCGGTTGTATCTTGTTCATAAAAAGCAGCAAGGTCAGCCTGCTCGGGATCAGTTGGATCCAGATGATATTGAGCTGGCTCTATATGTTCAGGCTCACCTGGTGATGGGAAGCGATCGTACATATTGGCAGTCATTTTAAGAAGCCTTGCTCTGCGGACGATAACCCGGGAAATAGCCAGCCGGCGCAACAACTCGGAGCGGCACTTCATCTGAGATAATCGACAAACGACCATTTTCGGCAGTTACATCAAATTCTCTAACCTCATGCTGCTTACTTCGCTGGCTACGAGGTTGACCAAAGACGGTAACAAGACCGCGTTGGGCGATAGAAACTGGTTCTTGCACTGGCGCAAACCCATGGCGAGTCATCTCACCACTGGCAACCGTAACATCGTCCTCACCTACCGAAATGCGATAAATTGCACGGTCAGGTGTTTCTATATATACGTCGCCCTGCTGTTGTTCTGCGGACAGAAATGGATAATCTTCACCATTTGGATCCTGCATTGCAGTAACATGGAATTCGTCAAAAGCATCGTCTTCTACGAGAGGCGTAGCAACTTGTTCTGCCATAGTTTTTTATGTCCTTTTTAGTTTTTTGTTTTAGTAGGATATAAACATATATTACTATATTATTGCCTTGTGGTCAATAAGCATGAGCGATATAATGAAAAGCACCCCGCCTGTTGCGAGGTGCTTTGCCTTCCGATGTGCTCGGACTGCTAAACTTCCATACCAAGAAGTTTCTTGATGCGCTCAATAACATCGGTAATCACTACTTGCGATTTAACCAGATAGTCATCGACGCCCAAGCTTAATGCGCGCTGCTTGTCTGCCTCTTGGCTTAATGCGGTCAGGATAATGATCTTGAGGTTGGCCGTTTCTGGTGTATTACGCAGAATATCCAAAACATCAAAACCACTCACTTTTGGCATCATAACATCGAGCAATACAAGGTCAGGCTTGTAGCTAATTGCTGCAGCTAAGGCATCCTCGCCATTAGCTACACGTCGTACATCAAAATTCTCTGCCTGCAAGCGTACTAAATAGACACTTGCGAGTGCATCATCGTCTTCTACGAGAAGGATTCGTTTCGGTGCTGCACCGGGTTGATTTGCGGTTTCCATACTGCTTACGCTACCTTATTTATCTTTACTTTGCAACAAACATGCTATAAAACCACTGAACATAGGGTGTGCACGATTTGGTCGTGACTTAAACTCTGGATGGAACTGACTAGCAATAAAGAATGGGTGATCGATAGCTTCGATCATCTCGACTAAGTGATGGTCGGGCGAAAATCCCACAGCACGAATGCCCCAAGCTTCATATTCGTCACGATAGTCATTGTTCGCTTCGTACCTGTGACGGTGACGTTCGACGATTTCGTCGGTAGCATACAATTTACGAGCCAGGCTGTCCTTTTGTAACACGCACGGGTAATCACCAAGACGCATCGTGCCACCAGTGTTCTCCATGCCTTCTTGTCCGGCCATTGTGTGAATAACGGCATGTTCGGACGTTTGGCTAAACTCTGCTGAGTTCGCATCCTTAAGGCCGGCTCGACGGGCAGCGGCAATAACACCAACCTGCATACCGAGGCAAATGCCAAGGTATGGTATTTTCTTGTCGAGCGCATAAAGAGCTGCTTTAACCTTGCCTTCAACGCCACGAGCACCAAAGCCGCCAGGCACAAGAATGCCATCAACGCCTTTGAGCGCTGCTGCAACGTTAACGTGCGCACCCTCAAGGTCTTCGGCGTTAATCCACTCGATAACGGTGTCGACACTATGCGCCCAGCCGGCAGCTCGTAGCGCCTCGAACACAGAAATGTATGTGTCCTGGTTATCGATATATTTGGCCACAACGCCAATCTTAACTTTGCGAGTATGGTTGCTCGTTGCGTGCTCAACCATGCGACGCCACTCATCAAGCCTTGGTACATGGCCAGTAAGACCCAGCTTTTTGCTAATAACCTCGCCAATACCATCATCTTCGAGAGTGACTGGCACCTGGTAGATAGTTGATGCGTTTGGAAGCAGTGCAATAGCGTCCTCGCCAATACCCGAGAACATACTCAGTTTGCGCTTAACGCCATCGCCCGCTGGACCTTCGCTGCGGCCAACCAAAATATCAGGCTGAATGCCCAATCCGCGTAGTTCGCGAACGGCGTTCTGGGCAGGCTTGGTTTTGATTTCTTTGCTTGCCCCTAGATATGGCAAGTAGACCACATGTACATACAGACAGTTTTCACGGCCAAAGCGTACGCCGCACTCACGAATTGCCTCTACGAAACTCATACTCTCCATGTCACCGACAGTGCCACCGATTTCGACGATATGCACATCAAAGCCTTTGCCGGCGTCTTGAATAGCTTGCGTAATGGCGCTCATAACATGTGGGACAATCTGTACCGTCTGGCCCTGATACTTGCCTGCACGTTCGTCGGCAATAACTTTGCTGAGCACACGACCTGCCATGAGCGAGCTCGCTTGCGTCAATTCCTCGTCAAGGAATCGTTCGTAGTGCCCAAGATCGAGATCGGTCTCCGCCCCATCACGTGTCACGAAACATTCGCCATGCTCCCGAGGGTTGAGCGTTCCCGCGTCAACGTTGAGGTATGGGTCACATTTTTGAATGTTAACACTTAAGCCTTTTGACTTTAGAATATTACCTATTGAGGCGGCTGTTATACCCTTTCCTAAACCAGAAAGTACACCGCCCGTAACAAACACGTATTTTGTTGGCTTTGCCACCTTATATCTTCCCTAAACTTGGTTTAATCATACCGTACAAAATGTGAACCGAGCAAGTGATATAAATCACACGCTACTGATTTGTCAGCTTAGCGATGGCAGCATCCTTCTGTGGATCGGTGCCGTTTTTATAGTCATCATCAGTCATTTTGACAGTTTTATCAGGGGTGATTCCCTTCTTGTCAATGTTCTGGCCATTCGGACGATACCAGCGTGCTACAGTTACCTTAATTTCTTCGTTATTAGACAAAGGTGTAATTTGCTGCACACTTCCCTTGCCAAAACTCTTCTCACCAATAAGGGTCGCAACGCCGTTGTCATGTAATGCACCGGCCGTAATTTCGGCGGCGCTTGCACTACCGCCATTAATAAGTACTACTGTTGGAATATTGTTAAGTACTGGGTTGCCTTCGGCTTGGTAGGTGTTAATAACCTGGCCGCCACGCTTCTCCTGCAATACGGTTTCGTGTTCTGGTAGCCACAGGCTAGAAACATCCACTGCAGCGCTCAGTAGACCGCCTGGGTTGTCGCGCATATCCAAAATGACGCTCTTCACACCCTTTGCCTTAAAGTCGGCTGCAGCCTGTGCTGCGAGCGTGCCAGTGTCACTGCTAAATTGCGTAATCTGCATGTAGCCAACGTTGTCATCTAATATTTTGTGGTTTACGCTTGGGATCTTGATGTCGTCACGAGTAATTGCGAAGGTCAGATCTTCTTGACCACGCGTCACCTTGAGTGTCACCTTTGTGCCCTTCTTGCCGCGAATTTTGCTCACTGCGTCGTCAACTGACATACCGACAGTACTCTTGCCGTTAATGCTGGTAATGATATCCTTTGCACGCAAACCAGCCTTATCTGCCGGGAAGCCACTAATTGGCGAAACGATAATTAGGTTCTTATTACTATCTTGGCCAAGTTCAGCGCCAATACCAGTAAACGAACCGCTCAACTGGTTGTTAAATTCCTGCGCGTCTTTGGTATTGAAGAATTCTGTATATGGGTCGCCAGTCGCTTCTGCTAGACCTTTCTTCATGCCATCGAGTAATTGCTGTTCGGTCAATTTGCCATCGTAGTTAGATTTGACCGCTTGATAGACCTGATTAACACTCGAGTAGTTCAGTTTATTTGGCAAAGACCCGTTCTGACTTGATAGCGTCGTGAATGCGATCTGACCGTTACCAACCCCAACACCACACGCGAAAATGAGGAGTGCAGCAACCACACAGCCTACTGGCTTCCAATAACGGTCGATTGTGGGTCGAACTTTTTTACCATATTCAACAAGCTTCTGTTGCACTAAAAATCCCTCACTTTTCTGGTTATGCTCTGATTATACGTGAATCAAGGTGTACGCACCACACCCGAAACATATAAGTTTAGCTTAAAGAAAAACACCCCGACGAATCGGGGTGTTAAAAATTTTACTATCTACACTATTGGAAGTGGATGAACACGAGGCCGTTAGCACGGACACTGCTACCGCTAATGTAAGCTTCACTATAGTGACCAGTGTAATCTTGGTTGTACTGGCTGATATAGATGCTACCGTCGTCGTAAACATGCTCGACGTACATTGCGTGACCATAGGTTCCTGCGTTCTTGATTGCAACATCGCCGACGCGAGGGTTGCTGTCAACCGGGATACCAGATGCACGAGCATTGTCGTCCCATTGGTTTGCGTTGCCGTAGCCGCCCCAGTATGGCATATTGCGACCGCTCGAGTAGACGCGCCAAGCTGTGTAGCTTACGCATTCACGGTTATACATGCCCCAGTTATCGAGTAGACTGTCCTGGGTAACAGGAGCGTCCCATCGAGCTGGATAGCCACCGTGGCCTGAATCACCTGCAACGAGGTAGCTACCGCCGCCACTCAAGAGCTTAGCGTTTTCTGCAGCCTGTGCAGCGCGAAGACTCGAGATCTTAGCTTGGTTAGCTTTGGTCTTTTGGTTATATGCGTCCTGCTGAGACTGGTTGTAAGCTAGGAGCCTATTCTGTTCAGCCTTAGCGGAAGCCAATTTGTTTTGCTGCTCTTGTTGCGCTGCTATAAGGCTTTCGACCTGGGTCTTCTGCTCTTTTAGCTGATTTTGGAGTTCAGCAATCTTAACGAGTGTCGTTTGGATTTTACTCTGGACAGCGTTGCGGTATTCTTCTTTGTCTACAAAATCGCTAAGATTCTTACTAGAAGCCAACATCTCAATGGTGCTTGGCTGACCATCAACATAGCTCATTTTGATGTCTTCACCGAGAATAATCTTTTGTTGGTCAAGCTCTTTTTGGTTGGCGTCAATCTGGTTTTGCAAGTCTGTCTGCTTAGCAATGTTGCTATCAATAATACTTTGAGTGGCTGCAATTTCTGATTGCAAGCGGCTAATAGCATCCTGGTAGCTAGAGGCCTGCGAAGCCAAGTCTGCTACAGCGTTACTATTGCCTGCGTTTTCGGATTGAAGTGCCCTGATCTGCTCGTCATAACTATCTGCCTGAGCTCTATTAGTTATAAATGAGTTGCCTGCGACCAGTATGGAAATCACAGCTAACGTAGACACGGTAGCAAATTTGCGTCGTGCACGAAAAGTTCGTTGTTGATTGTTTTTTGTGATTTTTTTCATAGTTTTTATGTTTTTTATAGACAAGATTATAATACTATATATACCCATTGTTTGTAAAATTCCCCCTTCTTACGTTGTTGTTTATTTCACTTTTTGTTTGAAGTTGGAAAATTGGGTGTTTATCTCGTTTTAAATTTGAGGTACCGCTTGGTAGCAATGATGGAAGATGCGGCACCAATCAGTATACCAACCGTAAGCTGTACGGTCAAAAGCTGCAGCAAATGTGCATTAAAGTATGTGCTGGCGTAATTGATATCGAGCAAACCAAGTGAGCTCGCCTGTAGCGCCGATGCCGCTAACATAAACATAACTTTGATAATTACAATTGAAAGAATGGCTGAGAAAATCCCGTAGACAATATTTTCGACCACAAATGGTCCACGGATAAACCACGTACTAGCACCGAGCAAGCGCATAATAGTTAGCTCATCTCGGCGGTTGAAAATTGCCATCTGAATAGTGTTAAAGATAATCAGAACAGAGATGATTGCGAATAAAATAACTGCGAAGATACCTGCTTGGCGCAAAATATTTGTTGCATGCGTGATCTTGTCGATTGCTGCCTTGCGGTCACCAGAATATGATGGGCTATCAGATTGTAGCTTCTCGTTATTTGGCTTACTTAGATAATCTTTAATGTCCTGAATTCTGTTAAGATCGCGAGGCTTCACCTGGATAGTAGCCGGCAATGGGTTATCGGTAGCTGAAATTGCAGATAGCAGTTGCGCATTGCCTGCGTTTTGCTTTTGATAGTTAGCCAGCGCCTGATCCTTGGAGAGGTACTTCACTGCCTTAACATTCGGCAAGCCTTTAAGCCCATCGACAAGTTTATTGCGATCATTGGTCGAAATATCGTCTTTTAGATAGACCGAAATATCAATCTTGTTAGTAATTTGAGCGATAGTATTAGCGAAAGTCGCGTTTGTGATAAGTGAGAACAGCACAATTGTTAGGGTCACCGTCATGACTGCCATAGCAGCGATAGCCAGCCAGGCATTGCGGACAAAGTTTACCAAGCCCGTCTTAACGATACGGGTTAAGGTGATCATTTTTCGGTTCATAGTTTGTATTCTGCCTTCGCCCGGTCACTTGCAATATGACCATGTTGAATCGTAACAACGCGTCGTTTTAGTTTGTTCACAATTTCTTGGTTGTGAGTAGTTAGCAACACAGTCGTACCATATCGGTTAATTTTCTCTAGTACATTAATAACATCCCACGCGTGCTTAGGGTCAAGGTTACCCGTTGGCTCATCTGCAATGAGGATTTTAGGTTGGCGGACAATGGCACGAGCAATCGCAACGCGTTGGCGCTCACCACCAGAAAGCTCATATGGCATACGTTTTTCTTTGCCGCGCAAGTTAACGATATCGAGTACCTTTGGCACCGTGTGGCGGATTTCGTAGTTACCCATGCCGACAATTTCGAGCGCAAACGCAACGTTTTCAAAAACAGTTCGGTTTGGCAAAAGCTTAAAGTCCTGAAATACCACACCAATTTTGCGGCGTAGCAACGGTATGTCTCGGTCTTTTAGCTTATCGTAATCGATACCACCGACAACAATCTTGCCGCTCGAAGGTTTTTCTTCACGAGTTAATAGGCGAAGTAAGGTGGTCTTGCCTGCACCACTCTGCCCTACTACAATTACAAATTCTTTAGGCTCGACATGCAAGCTAATGCGGTCAAGCGCTGGTGTGGCGTGCTTGCCATACGTTTTCGTTACCCTGTCCAATAAAATCATTAGCATTATTATAACAGACGCCTACCACACCTTATCAAGCAATAAGTATTAAAAAGTTATGTACTTATGCAGCTAGCCTTACGTTTTGTATACCGCTACAAAAAGAAAAACAGCCCGTTTAACGGGGCTGCTTATCTGTATAACAAATGTTATTTAGGTACGTCAGGTTTGATTGTATGGATCAAAATCGTCTGCACCTTCTCGGCCATATCCTAGCGATGCCAGTTGGTCCTGTTCTTCGCCAGTGGTGACTTCGACAGGATATTCCTGTGATTTATCAGTGACGTTGATGCGCGTGCCTTCGCCTTCTAATGCAGTGTGTCCAAGTTCCTCTTGTGGGTCTTTAGGCTTGTCTGCTTCTTTGTCGAATGGATAGCTTTCGTTGCTACTCATAGGTATTTTGTTCCTTTTTTATTTTTGGTAGAACATTTATACATTAGCATTTTATTGCAAATTAGTCAATTCAGTTACCTTGAGACTAGTATGCATGCCAGATATATTATATAGTCTATGTTACATCACTTAGTGGTGCGCTCTTACTGCACAAACACACAGAAAGTGACGGCATGGAGATCAAACGGATAGACGAAGCCGAGGAAGCTATCGCCTCCCTTGAGGCTGCGTTCTTGGCGTCCCTGGCCGAAGCATCATCAGAGCCTTTCATGGCCGCACTTGGCGATGCCATGGCCGTGATCTACGCCGACGGCCCTAAAGACTCCTGCGTTGGACTGGAGTGGATGCACCGATCGATCAAGTCAGGACGGCTGAACTTCGCTGCGCAACTCCGGGGTCTCATCCCGAACCCCACCGAATTCTTCCTGCAGTTCAGCGAGTACAACCCGCTGGTTATCAGCGTAACGTCCTCGACGCTACTACAGCTGATTCCAGAGAAAGAGCGGCTGGAGTTCATTCGCACAGTGGTTCTTCGTCACGGTCCGAACTCCAAGCGCTGGACTTGGTATCCAACCGAGTACGGCATCTCGTCAGAAGACCTGGCAGATCTCGCCTTCGACTTGCTCGAGAGCGATGAAGCCACGCCCGAAGCACGAGAAGAGTTCGTACTGCTCATGACAGCCGGGCGCAGTCTCGAAAAGGTCAAAGAGCTTCCAGAGCTCTCCTTGTTCGGCCTCGAAAATTACCGCATCATTGCGGAAATCTGCGCCGAGCTCAACCCCCTGGCAGTGCTGGAGACAGTCTCGGTAAAGCACTGGCACAACGGGCTTTCCCGCGGCTTCGCCTGGCAGGTTGACCACATCGCTGGGGCTGCTGCCCTTGCCCGCGTAATGGCAATCGCCATCGACACGCTGGGTTGCCCCACGGAAAAGAGTGAAGAGTATGAGCTACGGCTGGAGATTCTGCGTCACCGCAACCTGGTAACACTGGTGGAGGGCTGTCTCGAAAGTGACAACGCCGAGCTTTACGACGAGCTCGCGCAGTTCTGCTTCGATGACCGCCAGTTCGAGATTGTCGCGGCGTACCAGTCCGGCCTCCATCGGCTCATCAAGCAGTACCCCGGTGAGCTCGCAGATCGCATCAGCCAAACCCTGCAAGCGAAGCTGCAAGACCGCGGATGGCATATCGGGACGGTTCTGATGAGTATGCATCAGATGAAACCTCTCAGGTATGTCGAGCGCATCTGCGACGGCATCGCGTTCAGGTATGTACAACCGTACGGCTCACGATTCTTCCCGGCACGCGGAGAAGAAGTCCTGTATTGCGTTTCTGCAGCTCGAAAGATTGGAGCAAAGACCTTTGTCGCAACCTTCGTGAAGCTCTAGTAGCGAAACAAGGCGTACGATAACGCCATGCGGTAAGAGCGACTGGCTGGCCAGATCATCAAAGACATTCCCATGTCAGATCAGGTCAGCCAGCACTCATAACAATAGAATTATTCCAAAACCAGAGTTGGAGTATACTTAAGGCGCATCAGTACGATGTGCTCTTTATTGCCCCAGCTAAACCAAGGAGTACGAGATCTACTAGGGAGTTCCAGGAATGTCGTCAGGCACACCTCATGAACATGACGTAAACGTCAGTGACACGGTGTCTCTTGCGGATCTCGTTGAGATTGCACTTGAGCACCAGAGCATCGAGATTTTCGCCAGCCACGCTGCAGGCGCCTGGAAACGTGAGACCAAGCCCGTTCGCATCTATCGGCGAACCCTATACTCGCGGCTGCAAAACGACACCACGATTGTGTCGAGTCAGATTGACGAAGCACTGCGATCGCAGCTCCAAGCCGGAGGCTTCCGATTTGGCCTCATCCGCTACTCTCAGAAGCGTGGATGCCACGTTAACGGCCTAAGGGATGGGCGACTTGTCGTCTACCAGTGGCGGCCCCATACGTACCATCCCAACTGTGGCGAGCTGGTCATGTACAACTGCAACCATACGCGACGCCATTGTGACGGAGGTTACGAAGTAGAGTTCCTCAAGCTCGGCTAGCTAGAGCGCAAAACGTCACGCCCGTGTGAGCGCAACGACAGTAAAGGGCTCCGACTGGGTGAAATGTCATATATGACACACAAATTTCACCCAGTCGGTCAGCACACTCAAATAATTATTTCTTTGTCCTACGGTATTTAAAATAGCCAACGCCAGCATTTATGGCGTTGTTTAGCATATGTGAGAAAACTGCTGGGCCATAGCCACGCTTCTCGTATATGCGACGTAAATTACGGCCAGCGATATACTGGCTAACAGGCAATGAGAGGTTCTCATCCTCTTTTCGTAAGTGGAAAGAAGGTTTTAGGCTATCTTCTTTGATCTCTGGCACAACCACACCAGCATGCCAGGCGGCGAAAGCTACATCAACTCCGTGACGGATGCCTCCAGCTAGTCGAGTACGGCCTTTTGCCTGTTGAGCATCAGCTATCTTGCCAGGAATAACTCGCGAGCCGAACTCTTCGATCACAGGAGCTGCGAGTATTTGAATGCCGCCGTAGAGTACCGGACGCTTCAGCGCTTCCTCAGCTGCTTTATCATTAGTTGTAAGCGCGTTGCCCAAGTTCAGTCCAGCACGTGCACCTGCTTCGCGTATTGCATAGCGACCAGCAAAAATAGCGGCTGTCTCGAGTGCGGTTGCCGCATACGGACGACGTTCGGCCCAATCATTATACTGCAAGGCAATATCGCCGATTTTTTCTACCAGTGGATGCGGCGGCAACTCTGCAAGGTCTTCAGTGGCTGGATATGTATCTGGTGCAACTTCTGGCTCAAGCGGATCGATGGGAAATTCTTGGGAAATCATGGTAAAAGTACCTCCTTTTGAGGTATGTATATTATACAACTTTCGTCAATTTTTTACGAATTTAGGCCAAGGGTGTACTCGAGGTAAGCATCGATTAGCGGATCAAGATTACCGTCCAGAACTCCTTGAATATCGCTTGTCTCGTAGCGGCTACGCAAGTCTTTGACTTGTTTATAAGGATGTAGCACGTAACTGCGAATTTGGTTTCCCCACTCTGCAGATTGATTTGGCCCCTTGAGTTTATCGAGATGTTTCTGATGCTGTTCCATTTGCAGTTGCGCCAAGCGCGAGCGCAAAATAGTCAGTGCAGTTTCACGGTTTTGTAGCTGGCTGCGTTCGTTCTGAATCGCAACGGTAATACCAGTTGGTATATGGGTAATACGAACTGCTGAGTCCGTCGTGTTAACCGACTGGCCGCCATGACCACCGCTACGATATACATCAATACGAAGATCTTTTTCATCAATTGCAAGCTCATCTGGCTGGTCGACCATTGGAAGAATATCAACTTTGGCAAAACTTGTTTCGCGCGATTCAGCGTTAAACGGGCTTAAACGAACAAGACGATGCACACCGTGTTCACCACTCAGACGTCCATATGCAAAAGTACCGGTAATTTCGATAGTAGCGCTCTTAATTCCTGCTTCGTCACCAGCAGATTCATCGACAATTTTGATAGACATATCATGAGATTCAGCCCAGCGAATATACATGCGCTCAAGCATTTGCGCCCAGTCCTGGGCATCGGTGCCCCCTGCCCCAGCATAGATACTCACGATAACATTGTGGCTATCGTAGGGGCCCGAAAATTTGAGTTCTTCTTTGAGCGCCGCAAACTTACTTACTGCCGTATCGAGTTGTGATGCTAACTCTTCTTCCATTGTTTCGTCATTGAGTGAAGCCAGCTCTATGATATCCCCAACGAGAGCACGAAGTTCTAGCCATGGCATAATACGTTTCTCGAGTCGAGCCTGAGTTTGTGCTATCTCTTGAGCCTTCTGGGTATCTTGCCAGAAATGCGGCTCGGCCATTTGTTTTTTGTAATCTCTGTTCTGTGAGTCAAGGGCATCAATCTTGAGCTTTTCAAAAGCCTCATCGAGCTCTGCCTGCATATCACGCACGCCCTGCAAAAGTTGATCCATACTTTAAGTATACCGTAATGTAACGACGTACGGCTCTTTTTCTCTGATAGCTATCTGTTATATACTATAGGTTCATCGCAGGAGACGCGCTGCACTCCGTGATACGTTCCTTAGCATCACAGTGTAGTACAACACAGAGGGAGTCTCTCGTGCTGGAATTCGTCGACGACGAACTGATGCTTCGGGCTGCGCTCGACGCACAGTTTGAACGTGCACAAGACGCAGAGTTCGAAACGTACGCGTTCAATCGACTGCTCCGCGCAGCAATCGACACGGAATACATCGCCCGACTTGGCAGTCGGCGTTCCGTCGGTCTCGATTGGATGCGCAGCAAAAAGGCCGACCCGAACCCGGAGGCATTCAACAGGCTTGTGTGTGTGACGCAAAACCCAGTGGAAATGTTCACTGTGCACAATGAGTACAACCCGCACATCAGCGAGGTCGTGTGTTCGTGCTTGTTCGAGACGTTCATCCCGGAGGATGTACGCGACGGCTTTGCACTCAGCACCGTTCCCAAGTGGGGCCCGAAAAAGCTCAACTGGTCGCGCTACGCAGTCTTTGGCGGTCTGTCACACTCGACTCGCGCCGAGATCACGTACCTACTGGCATCGACAAGTACCTTGTTCATGGACCGGGGACGGTACGTGACTTACCTGGCAACTCGTCGTCCACAAGAAATGTGGGACACCTCCCGAGAATGGAGCATCCTCAACGACTCCGGTACGTTCAACCTGGCGCTGGCGTGCCTCAGTCATGTGCCCAAGCTGGCGCTGGAAAAAAGCACCGCCAAGCAGGTTGCATTCGCGCCGTACCTGGAAAGTGTTCTCGGAAAGCATGCCGTTCGATATATCATCGAAAAGGCGCTCGAGAACTACTCTGAGGTGCACGGCAAAAGGCTCAACCTGGAAAGCCTCCGAGCCGCGAGCGCAACACAACGGCCGGTCAGCAGCAAGAGCCCAGCGATCGAGCCCAAAACAGAGACCGGCCCGGAACCCGTTGTTGCCACAGCTGAGCGCAAGCCGCTGGACAACCAGATCGACGAAGCACTCAGGACAGGCATCATCCACAAGCTCAGGACCGCGGTACGCGCCCACATGGCAGACGACACATTCGTCGATGACTACCGGATGCACTACTACAAGCGCATCAAGGAGTCGGGGGGCAAGTGGACCAAGCAGGTTCTCAGCTGCTTCCAGCATGCGCTCTACGAGAGTGGCTGGCATAGCGGCAAGACTGCCCTGGAAGAGTGGCAAGGCAAAATCCGGGCATACATCCATGTGTCGTTCCGAGGCAAAGACATTCGATATGTTCAGCGCTCCGGTACGTACCTGCCCAAACAAGGAGAGGAAGTTCTCTATAGGCCGCAACACGGCTTCGGCATCGCTCTCGATCTGTACGTGGTCACGTTCAAGCCTCTGACCGCGTAACGTCTACACGCTAAGGAGCGCCGGCTAGGGACAGTACGCGACAATAGTCGCCTTCCCTAGCCGGTCAGCTTATACAACTGATCGAGCTATCTTTTAGGCAACAGTAATCTGTTACCTGGAACATGGCTCGAACTATTTTGGCCAGAGCGGCGAAACTTGTTGCTGTAAATCAAGCGCAAATTGCTCTTCGCAGTTGCTCAACACACCTAAGCCCCAAACGTTGTCTGCAAAAAGCTGGCGTGAAATATCAACAATAGAAGATTTGGTTACGGCTTTGATTCGCTGTGGCACCTGATAATAGTCGTCAATAATCTCATCAAAGAAGTAGCGACCACTATAGCCGGCAGCTGTGCCGCCTACGGTCTGAGCGCTACGCTGGAAACGACCAATGCTGTATGCTTTGGCAGCTTCGATGTCTGCCGTGTCGATCTCGCCCTTAAATACCTTGTCGAGTTCTGAGGTCATAATTTCGAAAAGTTCAGGGGCATTTTTTTGTGAGACCTGGGCACCAAACCACCAGTTACTACTGTGCTTTGTCTGGCCATAGCCAGAGCTCATTCCATACACCAAACCGCGCTCACGAGCCGTGCCAAGCATTTTGGAATACAATGTTTCGGTGAGCATAGTGTTCACCAGACCAAGCGCATCCGTTTCGTCGTCAGACATGCGACGGTTCATAAAACTATCGAGATAAAAATAGAGGTTCTTGACGGTCTTGTTATGAATATATACCGGTTCAGTTCGGCGTACAGGACGCTCATCAGGAAGCGCCAAGCGACGTGCTCCCTTGTTGAGAGTAATTGCTTCCATTGCAGCGATTGCAGCTTCACGGCGCTTCGGCGTAAAGTTGCCAGCAATCACAAAGCGCAAGTTGCGTGTCGTGTGAGTGCGTTCGTAATGTTCGCGGACGTCCTGAAGCGTAACATTATCCATAAGCTTAAGGCGTTCTTGATCTGTCTTGGCCATAAATCCGTAATGCTCGCGCAATGCCAAGCTAAGATGACGGAAATGGTTGTTAGAGCGTGCCGAGAGCTCTTCGCGTACGTTACCAAACTCTGCCTTAAATTCTTCTTCGAGGAAAAGTGGCTTAGCAATCGCTAAGATCATAAGATTAAGGATGCGCTCCCATTCAAAGTCAGCACATTCAGCCTCGTATGTAATATCGTAGACGCCGGTTGAAGCGTTACTGTACGCACCGTTTTTCTCAATTTCGGCCTGGAATAAGCGTGCTTTTGGGTATTCTTTGTTGGCACCAAGCAAAATATGTTCCATAAGGTGCGGTGCTTCCCATTTGTTGCCTTCGACAAGGTATTCACCTGCCCGAAAATTGAGTTCAAAGCTCATTACACTTGCGTTAGGAACGTGAATGAGGAGTCCCTTTGCGCCATTTTCGAGGCTCACCTCAGTAACAGTATGCTTCATGTTTTTTAAATACCCTTCAGGATGTGCGCTATTTGCGCTTACGTGCTTTTGTTTTGCGTTGGCGCTCAGCTTTGCGCACTTTCTTGCGCTCTGTTGGTGCAGCCGTTTTCTTGCTGGCTTCGGCCTTCTTCGCTTTTGCGAAATCCGCTTCCTCAAATTCAGCATCTGCATCGATAATACGATTAGCGTTACTAATTGATTGGCGAGCAGCACGTGTCAACTCGGTCTCAGTTGGAGCCTGAAGGTCGTTAAGATCTACTGGCTGTGCATGGAAGAGTGTACGAACAACTTGTGAGCGAAGTTCCGCCTGCATTTCGTCAAAGACAAGCTGTGCTTGACGACGATATTCAACCAATGGGTCGCGCTGGCCAACAGCCATCCAGTGAATACCTTCACGCAAGTGGTCCATGTTCTCAAGGTGTTGCATCCAAAGGTTATCGAGAATCTGTAGGTAAATATCGCGTTCAACTTTACGCATAATCTCTGTCGTAAAGGCTGTTTCCCGGCCTTGGTAGAGTTCAGTTGTAGCAGTTTTAAGAGCATCGCCAAATTTGTCAGCTGGACTGTCGAACAGACGGTCGAGAGTTGCCTCGTCGAATGGGAAAACACTCTTTACGATATCTTCGAACTCTTCGGTTGTAAGCAATGGCGAGCTAGCCATTAATGCGGCTTCTTCTTCAATTAAGGTCTTAACGCGCTTACTAATGTCCTCAGAGCGCAAAATTTCCTTGCGCATAGCGTACGTTGCCTTACGGTGACGGTTCATAACGTCGTCATACTGAACTACGTTTTTACGCTGGTCAAAGTGGAAACCCTCCACTTTCTTCTGAGCACCTTCGAGTGAACGAGAAATCAGACGGTTTTCGATAGGAGTTTCGTCGTCTACCTTTAGGCGACCCATAAGGTTAGCAATACGGTCGCCACCAAAAATACGCATAAGATCGTCTTCGGTACTTACGAAGAACTGCGTAACACCAGGGTCACCTTGGCGACCTGAGCGACCGCGAAGCTGGTTGTCGATACGACGAGACTCGTGGCGTTCGGAACCAAGCACGAATAGACCGCCGAGCTCCTTAATATCCTTACCGAGAACAATGTCAGTACCACGACCGGCAATGTTAGTTGCCAATGTTACTGCGCCAGTTTCACCGGCATGCGCCACAATCTTGGCTTCGCGTTCGTTGTTCTTGGCGTTCAAAACCTGGTGTGGAACTTTAGCCTTGTCGAGTAAGTTACTTAGAAGTTCGTTCTTCTCAATAGAAACAGTACCGATAAGCACTGGCTGACCCTTTTGGTGAAGCATCTGTACTTCGCGAACGATTGCCTTAAATTTGGCTTCTTCGTTCTTGTAGATGCGGTCTGGGCGGTCGATACGAGCTGGTACACGGTTAGATGGGATCTCAACCACTTCGAGCTTATAAATTTGGTGGAATTCTTCGGCCTCAGTCTGGGCAGTACCGGTCATACCAGCCAACTTCTCGTACAAACGGAAGTAGTTCTGGAAAGAAATAGTAGCCAAAGTCATAGATTCTTGTTGAACTTCTACACCTTCTTTGGCCTCGATTGCCTGGTGGAGACCCTCGTTGTAACGACGGCCAGCCAGCAAACGACCGGTAAATTCGTCGACAATAACGATTTCACCTTCGTTAGTAACAACGTAATCTTTGTCACGCTTAAAGAGAGCCTGTGCGCGCAACGCCTGCTCAAGGTGGTAAATAGTACGAATGTTTTCGGTTGCGTACAGATTGTCGACGCCAAGAATTTTCTGAACTTTTTCGACACCCGCATCGGTAAGAATTACAGTCTTACGCTTTTCATCGGTTTCGTAGTGCTCTTCTTTGTTAAGCTGGCGCGTAACCTTGGAGAACTGCGCGTATGCAGAACCGGTCGTTACGCTAGGCGCAGAGATAATTAGAGGGGTTCGAGCTTCGTCGATAAGAATAGAGTCCACTTCGTCGACGATTGCAAAGTGCAAATCGCGCTGGCGAAGTTGTTCGGTCTCACGAACCATGTTGTCACGAAGGTAGTCAAAGCCAAATTCGTTGTTGGTGCCATAGGTAACATCAGCAGCGTAAGCCTCCTGACGAGTACATGGCTTGAGGTGCTTCATGCGCTCGTCTTCGTGTTCTTCGTTCACAAATGCTGGATCATAAATAAATGATTTGTCAGCAACAATAACGGCAGTTGAAAGGCCCAAGAAGTGATACACCTGAGCCATCCAGCCAGCATCACGTTGTGCAAGATAGTCGTTAACCGTTACAACGTGCACACCCTTTTCTGTTAGAGCGTTAAGGTAAACTGGCGCAGTCGCCACAAGAGTTTTACCTTCACCGGTACGCATTTCGGATACGTTACCTTCGTGCAAAACCATACCACCAATCAGCTGAACGTCGAAGTGGCGTTGGCCAAGCGTTCGAGTTGCGGCCTCGCGAACAACCGCAAAAGCCTCTGGTAAGATTTTGTCGAGTGACTCGTCCTTGAGGCGCTTCTTGAGCACATTTGTCTGCTCCTGCAACTTCTTGTCGGACATTTTTTTGTAAGTATCAGCCAGGCTATTGACGGCGTGGACACGCTTCTTCAGGCGCTTGACGGTGCGGGCTTGAGGGTCGCCCAGAATTTTCTTGAAAACGGTATTCATGATATTACTCTTATATTCTCCCTATGAGTTTCACAGACTTTAATCCATTGTAACCTGTTGCTCCCTATATGGCGAGCAGTTTCTCACTATTATTCAGGTTAACGCCAGATGGCCCCACCTTCAAGTCTTGGATGTGTCAAATTTTGTACTATTTATATCGCTTCAGGGTTTGGACGATGCTTTAAACGAGCAAGCATTCGTCGGTGCAAACGAGGATTAGCGTGCAGGTCTTTGTAACGCGCCAATCGCTGATGTAGCTTAGTTTCGGCAATATCAACAGCAGCAAATGTATTGATAGTACTTTCGGTAATCGCAATCTTCTCGTGAGGTAATTGCATAATTACTTCGCAGATACATTCCTTTTTGCCATCTTTTTTAGCTTCTTTGAGCTTAACCTGAATGTGCGCACTCTCGCGGCTAGACCGTGGAATGTAACGGTCAAGGCGGCCTATTTTCTTAGTAACGTATTTGCGTAGGTCTTCCCCCACCTGCATGTGTACGCCAGTGATTTCGAGCTGTTTAATCATGAGAAAACCCTCCTTTTGATTTACATCTCAACTTGCCCGCCCATGTAAGGACGAAGCACTTCGGGGACAATAATTTTGCCTTCTGCTGTTTGGTAGTTTTCCATAATGCACTTCAGGATACGGCTCATTGCGAAGGCAGTTGCGTCGTTGGTGTGAACTAATTCAAGCTTGTCCTGTCCACGACGAACGCGAATCTTAAGGTCGCGCGCCTGGTAGTCTGTCATGTAGTCTGCGGTATGCGTTTCGCGATACTGTTGTTGTCCAGGGAACCAACAATCAATGTCGTAACCGCTCGCGTTAGGCTTACCGATATCAGCGGTACACTTCTGGATAAGACGGTATGGCAAACCAAGTTGTTGCACAAGATATTCCTGAATTGCAATCTGGAGCTTGTGTTCCTCAAGGCCTGTCTCTGGAGTACAAAATACTTCCATCTCCAGCTTGTCGAATTGGTGCAGACGGAAAATACCCTCCATGTCCTTGCCATAGGTGCCTGCCTCGCGGCGGAAGCTTGTGCTGTAGCCCAAATAACGAATTGGTAGCATGTCTTCGGGCAAAACTTCGTTCCAGTACATAGTACACAGTGTGTGCTCGGCGCTGGCGTTTAGCCACAAATCATCCTGCTCAATTTTATAGGTTACTTCTTCGGCATTAAGACGAGCAGAAGCCACATACGGTGCAGTACGCAACACAGCTGGCGGCAAAATCGGTGTAAATGGCTTAGCTGGAATAGTCAGGTTGTTTTCGTCGATTAATTTCTGAATAAGCTTTGTGTCGCCCAAAGCGGTCATAACAAACTGTACAATTGCAAACTGCAAACGGACAAGATCGCCCTTGAGGTACGCAAAGCGGCTACCGGCAATTTTGGCGGCACGTTCTTTGTCGATAAGATCGAGTGCCTCACCGAGCTCAAAGTCGTGTTTTGGAGTAAAATCGAACTTCGTCGGCTCGCCCACTGTTTTAATGGGCTTGTTTTCGTCTTCGGTGGCGCCAACTGGCACGTCTTGGAGCGACATGTTAGGTACAGCCTTAAGCAAAGCGTTGTAGGCCTCTTCGACAGGCTTGAGTTTGTCTTCGAGAGCAGCAAGCTTTTCTTTAAGTTGCTTACCCTGTTCTATTTGTTCTGGGGTTGGTTTTGCTTTTTTAAGGCTGTCAGATAGTGTGTTGCGCTCAGCGCGTAGTTTTTCGGTATCAGTTACAAGTTTGCGTTTTTCGGTGTCTGCCGCAAGAAGTGCGTCAACATCAACAGGATAGCCCTTTTGAGCTGCCTTTTCGGCGACCAGCTCGCGATTGTCTCGGATAAATTGGATATCTAACATCGGAAATTCCTTTGTTTTTAGAAGTTACATGCAATATAAAAAATGGTAAAAAGTATAAAAAGCCGACTATTGTCGACTCGAACGAAAGCTAGAACTTAGATAATCGCGTGGAACCTTCATGTACTTATAGTATAGCATGCTGATCAACATATGTGACCACTGTTTTGCGGTGCATTTGACAAAAATGTAAAAAAGACGTAAAATTACCCTAACTTGTGAGCGATTTGTATCTGTTCCGAGTGCTTTTTTACAAGTAGATTGGTAAGTATTTTGAGAGCGAGAAAGCGTGTGCGGTTAATCTGCATAGGCTCCCTCGCTCCCAAATGGGAATCGAGCTCACCCTGGCCTTTGGCCAACAACCCGGAAAGGAGTCACATCGTGACTCAGCCCATCAACACCGGCAAGGACGCGAGCAACGCGCCTGCCAGCACCCCGACCACCAACGCCACCGCCGGCGACGTCGAGGTCTCCAACCAGAAGACCCTCGGCCTGTTCGCGGTCATCCTGCTGGTCGTCGGCGCCTTCGCCCTCTTCAAGGAGGTCGACACCGTCTGGCAGCTCGTGAAGCACAGCGTCATGCTGGTCGTCTGGTACTGGATCGCGTGCAGCGGCCTCTTCGGCGCCGTCACCCTGTGGGGTGCTCGTGTCCGCGGCCTGCGCGTCAAGGACTACGTGGCCATCGCCCTCGCGCCGTTCGCGGTCTTCCTGTACGCCTACAAGGGCGCCAAGACGATCGGCTCGGCCAAGGAGCGGCTCACGCAGCGGCGACGCAGCACCACCGGCGTCAGCGCCTGAACAACCAACACCGGCAACTAGCCAAGGCTTGAGCAACCGCTCTTTCCACTGACGGGCTACACAGCCAACAACGGGAGCGCAGGCGGCGTGGAAATCTATGTCTTTCGAGACAATCCACGCCCCTGCGCCACCCCAACTCCCCTTACCAATCTACCGTTTCACCCCTAGATATCTTCACCGCCTAAGGCGGTTTTTTTGTATCTAGAAATAGCATAAGCATAGTGACAAGTAAGCATAATTGTGGTATAATAAACTTTATCTTGTGAGACCCCTGTTACAGTGAGTGTTTCCGAGTGTTTTTTAACAGTAGATTGCATGAAAAATCCCGGTTGGGAAGCCTGTTTACAATACTTGTAGATAGACCTCCCATCCGGGGAAAACCCACCCGCGACTTTGTCGCCCTACACTGGAGAAATCCTGTGATCAAATCGTTCACTGGCCTCGTCAGGCTCATTGCTGGGATTGGCTTCGCCATCCTCGTGATGTTCATCCTGTCGAGCTTCGCGCCCAACCTCTTCTGGGGTCTGGTCGGCATCATCGGCATGGTCCTCGGCTACAGCGCCCCGCTGGTCTTCATCCTCCTGTTCACCAGGAGCTGGAAGCTCAGCAAGACGATCCGCATGCATGGCTTCAAGCTCCGTGCCAAGTTCATGGTCCTCCGCGCTTTCCAGGAAGTCTTCCGTGGCTCCTACCAGCGCATGGTCCGTGGCGACTCCGACACCAAGCCGGAACTGACCAAGGCCCAGCGCCTGCGTCTCCTGCACCACGACAACGGTCTCACCGACGAGCAGCTCAAGGACAGCCTCGCTGCCCTGCGTCCCGCCAAGCGCCGCAACAGCGACGACACGACGGAGGCAGAGCACCCCGTGCGTCGGCAGCAGGTCGTCCGCGAAGAGCCCGTCGAGACCGACAGGACCGCACCGAGGGCCAACCGCCTCGCACAGCAGCAGTCCCGCACACCGCAGCGCCCGACCACACCGGTCGAGGAGAAGCACCACGACGTACCCGTCGAAGAGGACACCCGTCCCGTCGAGGTCGTCGAGGAGCCTGCACCTGCAGCACGTCCCGCACGTCCGGCTCCGCAGCCGCGTCGCACCCCGCGACCCAACGGCAGTGGCCTGAACAACACGTCCGGCTTCAGCGGCTCCATCAACCTCACCGGCGACTGGGCCAAGAACAAGGACTGACCTAGCACGATCGATCCAGAACGGAGGGCTACGCACCAGCGTAACGGGTAAAACATGATGGTGGCCGGGTGGCGCGAAGTTCCTGCGATTACGCAGTCGAAACTCTCGCGTCATCCGCGCCCACCCTCACACCATGCAATCTACTGTTCTACCCCAACTTATCGTCGTCCAATACATCCCGCACATCGACTGCGGTTTTTTATTACAAAAAAACCGCTTAACACAGTGACAAATAAGCGTAAATATGGTATAATTATACTTATCTTGTAGACATTTGTTTTGCAGGAGTTTTTTGACAAGCAGATTATACCGAAATGGGAAGCAAGTCTAAGGTTTTGCCTTAGGTTAGCTCCCCATTTCGAAAGGAAACGCAAAAACCCTACCCGCTAGCTCCATCCATCACCGAAAAGTGAGGTACACGCTATGCTCGAAGCATTTCTGATCAGCCTGACCAGCAGCGTCATCGCTGCCGTACTCACACACCTGGCACTCAAGCTACATCGCAAGAGGCAGCTGCGCATCGCCACGGAAATCGCCGACGCGGTCACCGCCAAACTCGGCGAGTACAGGCCCAACGCAATCCGCGAGGCGCTCGACGCACGTGACCCGAGCTGCAAGCTCATGAGGATCTACTTCAACAGCGTCCGCAACACGGACCAGACCGAGGAGTCGCAGCCGGCATGACCACGTCCGCGAGTCGGAGTGAGATGGATGCACGTCTTCAGATCGGCCTCGCTCTCGGCGAACTCCACAAGCGACCTGGTCGCAAGTAACGCCGCGGGTACCGAGTAAATCTGATGTGCTGGGAGCGCGATGAATCCGACTACGGTCGAACTCTCGCGCCCCAGCGCACACCCGTTTCCATTAATCTGCTTGTCTCCCCATACACAAGTCTTATACGTAAAAACAGCCCCTTTTGGAGCTGTTTTTTATTATCCTTGGATTTTCTTAGGCTTTACTGTGCGTTGCTGAATTGCCTTAAGCGTGAGCTCGGTGCGACTACGAGCGTAAGCGCAGAATTCGCATTCGCCGCCCATAATACTATCGCCCGTAGGAGGCATGTCACCGTCCATGCAGGCTTTCATTTTTTGGAGTGTTGGCTCAACCCAATCTGCTTTGCCAGTGTACGGTATAAGTTTTGTCTTAAATTCGAGTCGATCGTTAAAACCATCGAGGTCAAAGCGACCATTGGTATATACAAAGTAACCCGTGTCGGCAACGTTAAAGCCATTCTGGCGAAGTAGCCACTGGTAAACTTCCATTTGGCGCTTGTAGCTAATTTGCCAGCCAGCACTAATACTAACTTCTTTGTCTTTGGCGGTAGCCTTGTAGTCTACGACAATAACTTCACCGGACGGCGAGACCCAAAGGTCGTCAACTGCTCCAAAAACATGCAAATTTGTTGGTTCGTGCACGTGCACGACACCGACGAAGTTTTCCCGCCATTCATCCATTTTTTCGTGGACAAATGGTACGGCGGTTACCTTATTCTCTACCATGATTGGGTGTGGTTCACCCTTGGCACGATAGCCATCAAATTCTTTTTTGAATAACTCGTCGATGGCTTTGTTGATGTTAAATGGAGGACTATTTGGCCGTGTTATTTTGAGACGTGCATCAAGCCAAAAACAGCGTGGACACTGCATAAAAAGCTCGATCTTGCTTCGGCTCACCTTAAACGGCGCCGTCTGCCCGGGCTTGTACGGCTGCGAGCGTTCCCTCCAATAGTTGTTGTAAGCCATTGCCATTAGTATAACAGATAATCTGGTTGGCCGACGCGAACGTAAACCGTACAATATGCCTACAATGGAATATCATTCCCCGCTCCACTACAAACTCGACCTAGCGGCGCAACGGGACTTGCTAGAGGCGATTCAGGCATTCGATCTCTGTGAGCTTACGCGGTCCGGATTCATGGGTCGGCTAGCTCTACGGGCAGAAAGCAAAATTTTGGCAGATGATACATGCAAAATCGCACCTTGCCGTACCCGTATACCTGGCCTAAGAGGTTTTACCGATGGAGTTGGGTTATGCCTTCGCATCCCCGATGAGCAATACGAAAATAGCTTTAAGTTATCGCGTATTGTACTCGTAGGAGCAATCGGCTTTAATGGTACAGAAACTTTCGAACCTTTTGAAGATCAAGATAGTATACTGCTCGACAATATGATCGCAGGTCTTGAGCAAGCACGAGACGAATATCACGTGCTGCCAATGTTAAGCCCAGACTGTACCAGTATTTACGGTTAGCTACTTGCGAACCAGTACTGCGAGTGTTTCGATGTGGGGCGTGTGTGGGAAGAAGTTAAAGCCTTCAAAATAGGTAATCTCGTATGCTTCTTGCAGGAGCGCTAGGTCGCGTGCCTGGGTTGCTGGATTACAGCTAAGGTAGATAACCTTTGGCGGCTTTGCCTCAAGCGTACGCTTGACAACTTTGTCGTGCAGGCCAGCACGTGGTGGGTCAAAAATAACTGTTTCATCAGATGGAATATAGTCGAGCACTTTTTCGGTTGGCGCTTCGATAACTTCAGCGTCAACGCTATCGCTCTCTGCATTGGTACGTGCCATTGCTGCAGTTGCGGCGTCAGCCTCCACGAGCTGTACTTTGCTTGCTGCCACGCTCAAGCCAATGCTGCCAACGCCGGCATACATATCCACTAAAGTGTCAGCTTGGCCATGTTCTTTGATGCGACTCAGAGCTGCCTCAAAAGCAGGAATATTAACCTGGAAGAATGAGTCACTATCGTAAGTAAACTGACGGCCAAGAAGCTCGTCTGTCAGAGTTGCGTCGCCAAGCTCATAGAGCAACTTAGTTGGAACGCTGGCTGGGCTCTTTGGGTTTGAATAGTAAACACGGAGGCCTTTAATGCCTTCTGGCAACTCAATGTGATGGAAATCTTCGCGCTTAGTAAACAATGATGCAACTACATCACCTTTTTGCGAACATCGAACAATTATTGTCTTCAAATCTCCGGCACGCGGACTGATCTTTTGCAACTGAGTAAGAACTGCGTTTGCGCCCTGGTCTAAAGCTTCGAGCGCAAGCTCGCTACCCTGCACAATTGTCTTAAGATGAGAGCCACGGTTGTGCAGCGCAAGATGCAAGCCGTCATCGTCACCCCAAAAGCTGTATTCCATTTTATTGCGGTAATGCCACTCTGGACCAGCGGTCGTCATAGAAAAATCAGGGATTGGCACGTGTGCCTGAGTAAAAAGTTCTTCGACAATACGCTTTTTGTAGTCATTTTCTACATCAAAATTAATAATCTGCCATGGACTAGTCGCCAAATAGTTTGATTCCCGTGGTTCAATGCGCTCCGGTGAAGCCTGGATTATTTCTTCGGCAATCGCCTCCGAATACGAACGCTTCTTCTTGATGACACGAACGTTTACAGTTTCGCCAGGAAGTGCACCCCAAACAAAAATCTTACGTCCCTCTTCGGATGTAGCAAGTCCCTGTCCACCATGAACTAATTTTTCAATAATAACTCTTTGCATATGTTTAAACCTTCTCAACAGCTTCTAATAATTCTTTAGGACGCATCACGAGCACATTCGGCTCACGTGATTTCAATAGTTCAGGGTTATTATACCCCCAACCAACAGATATAACAGCCACACCTGCGCGTTTGGCCCCATCAATATCGCGCGATTCGTCGCCAATATACACACATTCATCTGCGGTCAGCCCGTTTTGGCGCATGACCTTTCGGATAGCAGATGCTTTGCTTAAAAGCCCGATGCCGCCGTGAACTTCTGTAAAATATGTATCCAGCTTTTTAATTTCCAAGTAGTGTTTTACGTTATGAGTACTATTTGAACTCATAATATAGAGCATGTAGCCCTTTTCTTTTAATGCTGCGAGCGTTTCGGTCATCGTGTCGAACACTGGCACTTCATGAAGATGCTCGCCCATCATCTTGCGGCCTTTCATGAGGAGACGCGGGATTAACAGAGGCGTAACGTGTAGCTCTTTGACCACTTTAGTCATTGGCAACCGTCGCAGGCGCTCAATTTCTACTGGATCTTCGATGCGTTCGTGACCGGTCAATTCATAGAAAATCTCAGTTACTACCTGAAAACTATCGGCAATAGTGCCGTCAAAATCAAAAAGGAGTGTCCGCATATTATGGTCGTAGGCTGCCTGCGAATACCTGCCATGCAAGTACTGTCTTGGCCACCAAGCTCAAGATCATGTACATACGTTCACCATACAGGTAGTCCGCCCACTTACCTTTCTTTTTGTATTGCAGATACATATTGACCGCAAAGCTGCTAAAGCAAATAAAGATGCTGGCATAAATCCAATATACAAATCCTGGAATATTTCCTGAGCCAAATGCATTCGCACCGATAAGATACAGTGTAATTACCACCCAAGGCACAATACCGGCGACACAACCAATGCCATACACAAGCCAGTTAGGCTGCGACTTGCCTTGGTTGTACACTTCCATTGCAAATCCCAGAAGATTCATAACGCACACGAACATGAACAGCATAATGAGTGTCGAGAGATCGTACACACCGCTGAGAAGACCGATAGCGACCATCATCAAACTAGCACTCACACTGTATTCTATCCAGCGGAGACGGTTAATACCTGTTTCCAGGTCTGTTTCATAGCGCTTTCGGTATACTGATGCGATAACACCGTGAGCAATCGCAGAGGTAAAGAAAAATCCAGCCACGAGCCAGGCCATATTTATATCAAACATATGATGCGTAGCAGACACCAGCGATACCTTGCCTTCGAGTAAAGGATTTGGCGAGAGATAAGTTGTTGTTACTGGGAACGTTCGCGTAGCGCTCAGAACTAATACAGCGATACCCTGAATTGCATGAATCCATGCTAACCACTTGTTCCAACGAAAGAGATCGTTTGTGGTAATTGCCTTAGCTACAAGCGTTTTAGCAGTTGGCTTGGCCAGCTCTTGATCTTGCTTTTTAGCAAGCGACTTTGGAGCAGTCTTGGCTGGCGCCGCAGTTGGTTTTGCGACCTTTGTGGTCGTTCGTTTCTTTTTTGTAGATACCATACTATGACTATACACGTTTAAGCCTTAACGCACCACTGAAATAACAGATTAGATATGGAGTTCGTACTTCGCTACAACCTCATTCGCTTTCAGCCAATTCTCAACGGTGCCACTGTCAAGATATTCGCCACGAGCTGGCAATACCGCCACAATCTTGTCGTCAGCCACATAATTATTGAGCACATCTGTAAGGTAGTACTCGCCCGCTCTAGTGGTTTGCATATAAGCATCGAGGTATGCAAAAAAGTCTTTGCCTACAATGTATTTACTAATGTTAATAAGATTGCTTCTAGCTTCGCTAGGGCTTGGTTTTTCCTGAATTCCAACAAACTGATCGTATCCATCACGAGGCGATGTTTCTATCACGCCGTAATGGCTCACGGAGTCTTTTGGTACTTTAGCTCCAAGCAATGCGCCATCTGCTCCCTTGTCCGCTATAAGTTCAATGAGACGTTTCACCTCAGAAGCTCCGTCGGAGTTGTAGACAACATCATCACCCATCAGGATTAGTACGTGCTCGTCTTCTTTGACATAATCTCGGCAAAGCCAGACCGGAACTGCAGTACCATAGGCTTGCTTTTCGCCAGTATCTTGCTCGATATAATGAAAAGCTACTTTTGGCGGCTCCACAAGCGGTAGAAGCGCATCTTTTCCTTGTGAATACAGGTATGTTTCGAGCTGTTGATTGTGCTCATAATATGCTTTTATCTGAGTTGCGTCAGGGCTCACAACAAAATAAATATCTGTTATGCCCGCCTTGATACAATCCTGAACAACGTAATCAATCATCGGTCGATTAAGGATTGGCAGCATACTCTTTTCGATTGTTTTTGTAACTGGCAAGCGGCGCGTGCCAAAACCAGCAATAGGAATAATAGCCTTAGTACAGTTCATATGGTCTTCCTTTTACCTAGAAATGGTAGCACAACGGCTACACCGGTGCATATGGTACATGACACATGCCAATGCCGGTTCTGCGAGAGTATTTTTGGTGATAAGCTTCGGCTTCATAGAACTCATGTGCGGTTTCAATTTGTGTCACGATAGGCTGATCAAACTTTGATTGAAGTTCGTCACGTATTCGCTCAGCTACCTGTTTTTGTTCGTCTGAGTAGTAAAAAATAGCTGAACGATATTGATCACCCACGTCTGGACCTTGTCGGTTGAGCTGCGTTGGGTCATGCATTCGGAAAAATTGGCGTATTAGTGTCTCATAGGTGACTTTTTGTGGGTCAAATTCTATGAGCGTCGCTTCGGCATGCCCTGTTTTATGTGTACAAACAGCTTCGTACGTGGGATTTGGTACATGGCCGCCAGTATAGCCGACCGTAGTCTGCGTAACACCTGGGACCTCGTCAAAATAAAATTGTACACCCCAGAAGCAACCGGCAGCGAAGAGCGCTTTTTGCATACTTAGAGTGTACCATGTGAATAATTGCAGTGGAATATTGCAGGTATGAGGATTTCGGATGTTGGTTGTTTGAAGAAGTGAGCGAAGCCCAGACGAGAAATTCCACGAAAAGGCACGGGGGAGCCTAGTGTGTTCATTCTCGTCTGGGTCGCCCCATCGTCATCCCAAGCTGTCCGTGGCTGGATGACGAGCTTAAGTGCCTGGGTGGGCGCTACGTGGCGGAAACCACAAGTGTAGCGCCACCCAGGCGTCGGAGAAAATGCGAAATACACGAGCCGTCCTGGCTTGGAGCTCGTGAGGTGCAACCGTGCCGCGAAACACGGGACAAAGAAGGACTCACCCTTCCGAAGAAGGTTGCCCGGAGCTTCCCTGTCATTTCTCCTATACGCGGACGCTACGACCCTTTAGGAGCCAGCGTACTCCTGGGGAGCTTGTCAACGCGTACTTCTTGTTGAAACCACGATTTCTCGGGTTCCACGTCTATAAAAATCAACTCATACCTGCAAAAGATCAGCTCTGAATCATCAGAAACTACCCCCAATAGTAAAGTATTGGATATAAAAGGTCAACAGGGGTGTCTTATGTGATATATCTCACATCGAGCTATTGCTTTTCTGAAGAATTGTTGACTAATAGCTTAAAGGGCGTATAATGATGTATGTAATTGAAAGCCTCACCCGGTCCTCCCCGTGAGACAAAGGAGTTTATATGGGCAATTTCAAGGCTATCGCCGTCAGCGGCATAGTGAGCTTAGGGCTTGTCGGTGCAATAGCTACACCAGCTTTTGCATGGCACCCAGAGGGAAAAATCGTTAAGAAGGTACAGAATGTCACTTCTAAGAGCGTTTTGAGCGACGCAAATAGCGAAGGCGAAGCTGTTGCAGCAAAGCCAGGCGACATCCTGAACTACGTCATTACTGTTAGCAACGCGCAGACCAACGATGACGGCAAGAACGACATGGTCAACACCGTATTGAAGGACACCCTTCCTGATGGCGTTGAGTTCGTTAGCAACCCTAGCGAGCGCACCATCACCGAAAACTTAGGCACGCTTAAGCCTAAGCAGAGTGTAACTAAGGAATATCAAGTTAAGGTTACTGCTGCTAAAAATGTAGTCATTACCAACAAAGCTTGTTTTACTGGTAACACCGCCGTGAATGACAATCCACAGAGCGGCTGTGACAACGCAGTTGTAAAGGTTACTGTTCCTGAGACTCCAAAGCCTCCTGTAACACCACCAACAACTCCTACCACGCCAGAAACACCTAAGACTCCTGAGACACCCGCTACACCAAGCGTACCAACTGAAAAAACACCTACGGCATTGCCTAGCACTGGTCCTGCAAGTACCATCGCTCTCGCACTCGTAACCGTTGCAGCTGGCTACATCTTCTACATGAAGCGCTTGGCAAAACAAGCAAACTAACTCCCCTCGTTAGTTATAAAAGAACCCTCTTCTGAGGGTTCTTTTCTTTATTGTTACCACTTAGTCTTCGGTAACTTCAACATCTTGCCAGAATGCAATATAGTCCGAGAAATCTTTCTTGACGATGTCGATTGCTGACGGTTTAGGATGAGGGTATCCAAAGGCACTATCGTGACTCCAATCATCGCCATGCCCTACATTGTAGTATTGGCATTCGCCTTTCCATGGACAAGTGTATGGAGTCGGACTTTCCTGCAGGTACTCCATTTTGATGCTTGATTTTGGGAAGTACCAATTTTGTTCGATATAAATAAGATCTTCTTGCGGCGCCTCGGCAATAACTGTATCTTTCCAGATAGCTTTCATATAAGTCTCCTTTATTTGTGATGGCGGCTGCTTTGATGTACAACAACTTGAGGATATGGCAAATCAATCCCCTTCTTGTCGAAGGCTTCTTTGAGTCGCTTGCGGAACTCACCAGCAACATCCCACTGCGCACCGGCTTTAACTTTGCCAAAAGCTTTAACGATAATAACTGAGTCGCCAAACTGATCAACGCGCAAAAATTGCACAGCTTCTACGACATCATGACCAAGGACTTTGTCGCCAGCAAGATCGATACCGACGTCGTTGATGATCTTTTTGATCTTATCGATATCGCTTGCATAAGACACAGGAATATCAATGTTAACGTTGGCAAACTGGAACGTCATATTTGTAATAACGCCAGCCGAGCCGTTTGTAACGATATGTAAGTTACCGTCGAGGTCGCGTAGCTTTGTGATGCGCACGGTAATATCTTCTACCACGCCAGAAACACCCCCTGTTACGCCAGCGCTAAGGTTAATAATATCGCCTACACGGTACTGATTTTCCATGATAATAAAAATACCCGCCAAGAAGTCGCGGATAGTGCTCTGGGCTCCGAGGCTCACGAATACACCGATCACACCAGCACCTGTTAGTAGGCCGGCAACATTAACTTTGAGCTGAAAAAGGACAACTGTAAGCGTCACAATCCAGATCATTACCATACCAGCGGTATGGAATACTGTGATAAGCGTGTCCTCGCGCTTTTTCTCCTCTTCCTTGCTTGTGTACCTGTGGCTGCGAATGGCCCGACGAACAATACGCTCAATAGGCGCACGGACCAACAGCTGCAATATCAGCGCAATGATTATTGTCAGCAGTACGTGTACGAGCTTGTTATGCAGAACAGGCTGCAAGTTCTCAGAAAAATCGTTCATACTTTAACCTTAACCGTTTTGAGGGTCATTTTGCAAGACTCCTATAAATTGGTTGGTTGCAAAGCTGCCACCCTCAGCGTACATTAAGGGAATACAACTTAAGCAGGAAAAACCACTATGGCAACGCTTGGTTCACTCGAAAAAAATCTACAGGATATATTTGTTGGCAAACTGCCGCCTCTTTCCCCAAACGGTAAGAAGCTTATAGTCAAATACCTTCCCTACATTAGTATCGTAGTTGGTACATTAACCCTGATTGCCGCATGGGAACTGTGGCATTGGGCACATGTCGCCAATAATCTCATTAACTACGCAAATGAAATGAGCCGTATGTACGGTGGCGAGCAAGTTGCAACAACTCGCATGAATGCTGGAGTCTGGTTGGCGCTCATTGCCCTGGTGACAGAGGCGATCATGTATCTCATGGCCTTCCAGCCAACAAAAGATCGCAAAAAATCTGGTTGGGATCTTATCTTTTATGCAGCACTTGTTAACATAGCGTATGGCGTTATAACTATTTTTACCGACTACAACGGTTTTGGCTCATTCTTGGGCACAGTTATCGGGAGCGGCGTTGGTCTTTATCTTCTTTTCCAAGTTAGAGAAAGTTACTTGGCACATACCTCGCGCACAAATCACACTGCCAAGAAATAACAATTTATCGACTTTGTAGCAGCTGGTTCAGAGATACTTGGGCCAGCTGTTCTGCTGCATCCCTGCCGGTATCTGCCTGAATAATAAGCCAGTATTGGCCATGGTGCAGCAACACGTTAAGCTGCTTAAACGTCGGGTTATAATAGGCTGCGGTATGATAGCGCGAGCTGATGCTTGTACGTATGTCTAGCCCCTGCTCTATGGCTGCAGTTCGCGTACTCCGGAAGCCAATTGTATTGGTTTCGTATGCACTCCTATGCAAAGCGGCACGCACCGTGAGCGATAAGTCGGTATTGGCTGCCTCGTAGGTGCATGAACTAATTCGCATATCCTCGGTGGATGTTTGACCCGCAGGCGGCACGTCAACGCTCCTAACCTGGCCCTGGAGTATAGTTTTGGCAGCTGCGGCCGTAAATATCTGACACGCGCTCTTTGGATGCAATGTGCGAATTTCTTGCTGATGACGCGCAGATATGAGCGTTTTACTCTCTTGTAAGGGAAACTTTGACAACGCAAAGGCGGTTACAATAAGTGCAACTACACCGAATGTCCATGCCAGTTTTCGCTTCATGAGATCACTCCTCACTTTCAAGTCAGTATTATCACTATACTACTTGGTGGCCTAAATAAATATGGCTATTCTTGGGTGGAAAACCAGACCGCGAAATCGTGCCATACGTATTTTTTAACTGTATACGAGCTCTCGGGACTATCATGCTCTTCTGCGATTGTAAGCTTGCCCCCATCGGTCGATACAACTTGCTCCATAGAGAGTCCTTCGCCTCGGGGTGGTCCTGTAATAATTTCAAACCAATAGTCCTTGGTGAACATTTTGGTCTGGTGAGCGTCCTTATAAATAAGCGTCTCTGTGCAACATATACGGCGATCTGTTTTATTCGCCATAAGATCCAGCCAATCCTGAGCCTCAAACCACTCGATAACATCTTTCATGTAGCCACCGGGAAAGCCATTAAGTGCAGGGATGTTCCAAAAAGCATCGTTAATAACTGTCGGCTGGCCACTCGTACGAGCAAAAGCCTCGGCAATTTTATGCTCCGAGATTTTTATTGGGTCGTGAGACTGTATCTCATCGACATCAAAAGTCTGCTGATCGACCGTTATGCCAAATGACTCACAGGCTTCGCGCATATGTCGAATTTTGCGGTCACTGCCGGTAACAAAGATAACCTTTTTCATTGCTGGTAATTGTACCATACGGTACGCAGCAAAAAGAGTTAATCGCGGAGCTGTAGGCGCTCAACCAGCCAGTCTCGTGGCAAAATGCTCAAGAACCAACCAGCGCGAGGTCCGGAAGTTTTACCAATGAGCGCACGATACAGTGTCGTAAACATCTCTTTTGGAGCAAGGCCGAGCTCATCTTTGAGTTCATACGTAGCGTCGTGGAACCAAGCGCCATCAGCATCGACTGGAGCAGTCGCTACTTTTTCGCCGAGCTTCTTTAGGAAGTTCTGCTCTTGATCAGTAAACTGACTAATATCGATGGTTTCGGTCAATGCAAACTTAACGTCTTCTGGCGCACGCCTTTCGAGCCAAGCATCAATAAACTGTAGCTCACGCTTGATAATCTCGGCATCTTCTTCGGCGGCCTGTGCGTGCTCGGTACGCTTAATAACCTCGAGGGTTTTTTCGACATTTTTGAGCGATGCTTGGTAGCTTGCAACCAAGTGCGAAAATGGCACGCGGCTAACTGTCTTGGTCTTCTGGCCGTGAGTACAAATATAAAGAAGCTGCTTTTCGGAGTCGGTTTTTTCGGAGTCGGGTTTAGCAGCAAGAGCTGCAAATTCATCCATAAGTTGGATGAGCCCGTTAACAGGATCGAAATGCAGGAGTTTGTTGGCAGGAGCGCGTAGTACAAAATAGCGCATAACTTCTGCTGGCATGATTTCTGCAGCCTCAACCGCAGTTAAGCCAGTGCCCTTGCTCGCGCTCATCTTTTTTGTATCACCTGCCATGTTAATGAAATCGTATGGCACTGGAATTGGTGGCTCAGCTTTAAAGACATCGTGCATTAGCTGTGCGCCGGTGTCGTAAGAACTACCTGCAGACGAGTGATCACGGCCGAATGGCTCCACATGAACATTCTGCAGCCACCAGTGAGTTGGCCAATCAAGACGCCAGTCGAGCTTTACTTCGCCCTTAGTGTAGTCTGCTGTGCCTTCGCTGCCATCTGCGTTAACAAAACGGATGGTCTTACTTTCGGTATCCATTCCAAGATATTTGCGATTCTTAAAACGGCCGTCAACAAGAATCTGAATTGGCACCCAATCTTCGTCCAATTGACGGTTTGAAGCAGTTTGAATAGCGTTACGAACGGCTGCGAGGTTGCTCATGACAAGTTCGATAGCTGGCACGTCAAAGCCAGATCGGTACTTTTCGTAGGAACGTACAAATTCGAGTTCAATACCCAAGATATCGCACACTTTCTGCACATCACCAAGGAAGTAGTCTGCGTATGAACGATCAGATCCGTCAGGAGCCGGAATATCGCACAGAGGTATGCCAAGGTACTGCTCGTACTCAGCAGAGACGTTATGAGGAACCTTGCGGAAAGCATCAAGATCATCTACAAAGTGAATATGGCGCGCGTCGCGCCCACGACGTTTCAGCTCAACGTAGATTGCGTCAGGAGTCAAAAACTCGCGCAAATGACCTAAGTGGTACGAGCCTGATGGGGCCGAACCAGATTCAATTAAAATCTCGCCTTCTGGGTGGCGAGCAACCAACTCGTCTACAATTTGATTTAACCAATTCATTTTTATAATCCTTTGGGTGTTATTTTACCACGTTTACAGATGTAGGGATAGATGACGTGATACCAAAAAACCTCCTTTGCAGGAGGCCTTAACAATTTTCGTGTGAGATGACAAGGAGAAGTAATTGAAGAAGGTAGCGGGTAGTACGGCAAAGCCGTTAAAGCATCGCATGTGCGACACACCTACCCGCCCCTCCTGACATCACACAGCAGTGTCACCTACGGTGAACGAGTCACCATAGAAGGCGTCAGCCGTATGACACCTCGTCCGCCCAGCCCTTGATCCAGTCGATCAGCAGATCGAGCTTGCCGTCGTCGTGGACGATGCTGATCGGGACGAACTCGGGTTCGGTGGGGTCGCTGGCGTCGAGCTTCATCTGGCAGTTGTACCACCAGTCGATGAGGTCCCACGCACTGTTGATGTTGAGGTTCGGGAGACCGATGTAGCCGCCCTTGACGCTGTGGACCTCCTGGACCTTGGGGTTTGGCACCAGGTCGCCATCGCTGTTGCGGGTGAACTGGAAGGCCGGGACCTTGATGGTTGCGGAGTGCGAGTCCAGCAGGAAGATGACGTGCTCCGGTGCACCCTTGAGCACCTTGATGGTGTCGGCGATGGGGAGCATGTCGACCTGGGCGAGCAACTGGACCTGACGGGCGAGCTGCTGCTTGCGACGTTCCTCGCGGATCGCCTTGTTCTCGGCCGCGGTGGGGTCCACCATGTAGCGGTCGTAGTGCTTGTTGAGGCCCGGGATGGCTTCTGCCATGTCGAACGCAAGTTCGATGAGCTCCATCACTCGCCTCTCCTCGGCGGTACCGAGCAGGTTTCGCGGAGACTTGCCGTCCTCCAGGTGTGTGTTCGGCTGGATCCACCAGTCGAGCATGTCGTGCGGGTGCTGCGGGGCGATCGTGACGCTGTTCACGTAGAACACCGAGCGGCGCAGACGCAGCCCCGTGTCGAGCTGGAAAGCCGGCGCGACCTTGTTGCCGTCCGCATCGGTGATGACGATGACAGCGCTGGCGACGACGGGGTTGGCGAGCAGCGCGCTGAGGATGCTCTGCGGCATCATCGGGAGCTGACGGTGGCGTGCAGTTGCGGCAGCAAGGAACTCCTCGGAGGACTTCGACGTGTCGGGGGTGCGACCATCGCTTAGCATGACTGTGGTTTCCCTTCTGGGTCTACTTCTCACTTGTCGAGGTTCGTAGCAACACTGGCTGTGTTGAACTCGCATATTATACAATCAAAAAATAATATCATCAACTACAAAAGCACCCCTGCGAGTAGCAGAGGTGCTTATCGAACAGCATCTAGGAATTAGCTGATGTCGGCGATGAGGTAAACAGAGGTGTCTACAGGAGTCTTAATTTCGACTTCCTCACCTTCCTTCTTACCAAGTAACGCCTGACCGATTGGTGATTCGTCTGAGATCTTACCGTTAAGAGGGTCAGCTTCGACAGTACCAACAACTTGGAACTGCTTCGTAGCCTTGCCGTCCTTGCCCTTAAGTTCAACAGTTGATCCAAGCACAACTTTGCCATCAGTTTTAGGCGCAGTAATTACTTGAACGTTTGCAAGAATGTGTTCGATCTCGGAAATACGAGCTTCGTTACGTTCTTGGTCTTGGCGAGCAGCGGTGTACTCCATGTTTTCGCCCAAGTCACCAAACTCGCGTGCAGTCTTGATGCGGTCAGCAATCTCTGAGCGCAAGCCAGTTAATTCGACAAGTTCTGCCTTAAGTTCATCGACACCAGATTGGGTCAAGTGGAATTGTTTCTTCATTATCAGTTTCTCCTTAATTCGTGCTGTTCGATCTGAGGTTAGTAGCTTCGTCGAAGTTACTGTACCAAGTCAGCACTCTTTTTAGCCGTTAGATTTATTACATCTGAAATTGTAAGCATTTCGGCTTCTGCGCTCGTGCGCTTCTTGACCTCATACTTGCCTTCTGCAACCGTTTTGGCACTTACAATAATGCGATACGGAATACCGAGCAAATCGGCATCCGCAAACTTCTCTCCAGGTCTCGCATCTGTACGGTCATCATATAATACCGAAACACCTGCGGCCGTCAACTTTTGATACATATCATACGCATGTTGCGCGACAGTCTCATCATCCCCTAATTGACTGATGATTGCCTTGAAAGGCGCAACATTCTCTGGCCATACAAGGCCTTTTTCATCTGAAAATTGCTCAGCAAGCATACCAACCAAACGGCTAATACCAATACCGTAACACCCCATAATAATAGACTGTTGATCACCATTTTCGTCGCTGTAAAAGAGCTCTAGTGCGTCTGAATATTTGCTTTCGAGTGGGAAGATGTTACCAACTTCGACACCGCGCTTCTCTACTAATTCTTCACGCTTAACGCCCATTTTTTCGAGCGTTTCGTCGCTCATAATTTCTTCGTTAAAAGCAATCTTTTTGCCTTCGTGTACCCAGATGGTATCTTCGCCAATAGGGCTGATTGTCTGGAATTCATCGCTAAACTTCTTAGTAAAGATTCCACCGTCGGCGTAGGTGCGGTAGGTAATGTCACCGATACCGAGTCTATCATACACACGAGCATATGCGGCTGCAATCTCTTCATAAATCTTGTCATGCTCTTCTTGGTTGCGCGCAAAAGTGTACATATCTTTCATGACAAATTCGCGACCGCGGAGCAAACCGCTCTTAGCGCGTAACTCATTGCGGAACTTGTTTTGTATCTGGTAAACAGATACAGGCAGGTCTTTGTATGAGCTGATAAAGTCTTTCATTGCATCGACAATTGGTTCTTCGTGGGTAAGGCCCATGCCGAGCTCGGTGCCATTGGCAAGTTTGGTTTTAAACCAGTTATCTACCTTTTTGTCGTCCCAACGATCGGTTTTTTCGAAGATGTCTTTTGGCTGGAGTACGGTCATTTGTACTTCTTGGCCTCCGACTGCGTTCATTTCTTCGCGGACAATGTCTGCAATGTTGTCGAGTACGCGTTTACCGAGCGGCAGATACGCGTAAACCCCGGCCATCTCTTTGTGTACGTACCCTGCCTGGATAAGAAGCTGGGCATTCTTAGCGGTTTCATCGGCAGGTACGTTTTTGCTTGTTTTTGTGAATAGTTGCGACATTTTCATGGTCATTACTCCTTCTGATAGGACATTACGGTTAATAGTTTTGGCAAAAAGAAATTACGGCCGTGGGGCCGGAACGAGCATTGGACCAGTAATGCAGCATATGTTTCGCATAATCTTGGCTTAAATTATAGCGTACCTGCCCTATAAAACAACTCTTTGTCCTAGCGGAATAAATACAGTGCCGCAAAAGCGATGGCGTTTTTGATAGCGTGTAGACCGATACCAGCGTAAACGGCGCCAGTTTTCTCACGTAAATAACATAAAACAAGTGACAATGAGAATGTATCGATAGCCGCGATCCAAAGAATGCCCTGACTGCTTTCAGCTGAATGTGGGATAGCAAATATAACACTAGTGATAAGTGCTGCAGGTATAAAATGTAGTTTGTTGCGCAAACCGCCGTACAGAAACCCACGGAACATAATTTCTTCGACAATTGGGGGCAAAATAACAAGGCTTGCGAATGTTAGCATCAGATTTGTGGTGCCCACAACGTGGTCAAATCCGAGTTCTTGCGCCTGATCGGTATTAACTTTGAAGAAACTACTGATCGCGGTAAGCACAACAGTGTACACGCCAATGTACGCCACAACGCCAAGAATTGTAAATCCTAAATCACGCCATTTGAGACGGCGCAGACCAATACCCTTTTGCCAAAGCTCTCGCGGATAGCGCATGACAGCGACCCACAACAGTGCCAAGGTTGCTGTTTCGGCAGTTAGAATACTCCAAAATTGCGCAGCTACCGTATGGTTAAACGTATAAGCAACGTGTTCCTTGGTCCAGCCATTAGCCTGAATAAATGCTGACACAACGATTTGCGTAATCCATAGTGAGCCGAGAAATACACCGATACTTCCAAGAATGGCGTACAGAGGACTCCACGGAGCCTTAATTGTCTCAGGCTCAGTCTGAACTGGGTCGCTAGAAGTATCGTTTGACATCGACAATGGTTATTACAACTACAAGAAGCATAAGTACCGCAAAGCCAGCACCGTAGATTCGCTCCTCAGCCTGTTCAGTGAGCGGCTCGCCGAGAGCTCGAGCAATGAGCGTAACGAATAAGCGGCCGCCGTCAAGCGCGGGAATCGGCAACACGTTCATAATGGCAAGTGTGAGCGAGATGATCGCGATTATCATGAGCATAAATTGATAGCCGAGCAAGCTACCGTCCTTAAGGAGAACCACAATGCCTACAGGACCAGAAACTTGTTGTGAAGCTTTAGTTCCCTGGCCATGAAAGAGCGCATTTAACGCCGTGCCGAGACCCTGGAATGTGGCAACCGTAAACTGCCCCATAGTACCAATTGCAACCACAGGAGCAGACCACGTAGCACGAGTTAGTTTATACTCGGTCGGAGAAATGCCAAGGTATCCCTTTGGCTGCGAAGTCTTCTTGCTTGCAGCAACCTGCGTATCACTCAAAAGATGAGTTTTTGCAGTGTGTTGCTTACCTTCGCGCTGGTATGTAATAACAACTTGTTCGCCGGCCATAGATTTGGTTACGCTTGGCAATGACGCAGCGGTTTGAACCTTTTTGGTGCCATCGGTTACGGAGCTAAAAGAAATAAGATGATCGCGAACTTTTAGGCCGGCTTTTGCAGCTGGAGAATCCTTTTCGATGTATCCGACGAGCACTTCCTGACGTGCAATATGAGCATCACTTTTAACGCTGAACTGGTTGTCAAGTAACTGGGGCATGCCGACCCATGAAAGCACGGTCAAAATCACAAATGCAGCCAGCAAGTTCATGCCCACGCCAGCAAGCATAACTTTTACTTTGGTACTAAGACTGGCGGCGCCAAAACTGCCTGGCTCACGATCGGAATCGTGCTCGCCCTTTAGCTTTACGAACCCACCAATTGGCAGCCAGTTAAGGCTAAAAATAAAGCCACCTTTGGTCTTTTTTCCCCAGGCGCGCGGTGGAAAACCAATGCCGAATTCTTCGACATCTACCCCACCCCGACGTGCTGCAATAAAATGACCAAATTCATGAACCACAACAAGCCCTACAAATAAGAGCAAACCTACAATAAGCAAAAATACTGACATTATTTCCCGAACCTCCGTTGGCGATTAGCATATTCTTCGAGTGCCTTCTCGAGATGTTTTTCATCAAAATCTGGCCAGTGAACCTTATCAAAGAGGAGTTCGCTGTACGCAGACTCCCAAAGCAAGAAATTGCTAATGCGCTGCTCGCCAGATGTACGAACAACCAAATCAACAGGGGGGACATCTGGCGCATAGAGAAATTTTGAGATAAGTTGAGGAGTTATATCATCAGGGTTGTAACCCAACTCAGCGATACGCTTAACTGCATCTACAATTTCTTGTTGTCCGCCGTAATCGAGACACAATAGCACCGTGCCTCTATCATTATCTTTGGTAAGTTCTTCTGCTTCGTGAATAGCACGAACTAGTGCATGCCCCAGCTGAGCCTTGGAGCCAATAACTCGCAAGCGAATACCCTCACGGTTCAGCTCTTTGACTTCATGCTTCATAATCCACATAAAAAGACGCATCAGTTGCTTAACTTCGTCGCGGTCGCGCTTCCAATTTTCAGTTGAGAAAACGTATGCCGATACGTAGCGAACACCGTGCTTTATAGATGACTTAATAACACGCTTAAGCGCCTTGACGCCTTGACGATGGCCTTCAATGACTGGCATGCCGTGCTCACGCGCCCACCTTCGATTACCATCGAGGATAAAACCGACGTGCTGCGGCACCGATATGTCTACTGGTTCACCCATGTTATTACTATTGTACATTAATCATGCCCAAAAATAGCCAGAGGTTTTTACGCTCTGGCTATTTATTGTTGTGGTTTTTCGTAGATCTGCCGTTTAGACAGTCATAATTTCGGCTTCTTTAGCCTTGGCAGCTGCCTCGACCTCGGTACGAGCCTTGTTCATAGCTTCATCGACTTGCTTCTCGAGACGCTTTGCGTCATCTTCGCCGATTGCTTTGTCTTTTTTGGCACCCGAGATAGCGTCCATGGCATCGTGACGAATACCGCGAAGACGGACCATTGAGTCCTCAACTTTGCCGTTTAGAACCTTAACGTATTCGCGACGGCGCTCTTCGTTTAATGCAGGAATTGGTACGCGCACAACACGGCCGTCATCGCTTGGGTTAAGTCCCAAGGTAGGATTGTCGCGAATCGCGCTTGCGATTGCCTGCAAATTACTAGGGTCAAACGGGGTAATCTGAAGTAGTTGCGCCTCTGGTGCGGTCACATTAGCTACTTGGATTAGTGGCATTGGTGCACCGTATGCAGTTACCATGATTCCGTCAAGCATGCTTGGATGTGCACGACCAGTACGCACCTTTTTGACGTCTTCGCCAAAGAAGACGACTGTCTGCTTCATTTTCTCTTCGAACTGTTTAATATCCATATACCTATTCCTTTTCTTTAGACATTGTATACCAAAAACCGCCCCGGTTATACGAGGCGGTTTAAGTTTTACGAAGTTACCTTAGGCAACTTCACCAAGAGCCATGCGCTCAAAGCGGCGAACAATGATGTTCTCGCCCAATTTTGCGATGTTCTCTTTGAGGTACTCACCAACAGTTTGGTCAGGGTTCTTGATGTATGGCTGGTCGAGAAGACACTTCTCAGCGAAGTACTTCTTGATCTGGCCTTCAACAATTTTTTCGAGCATGTCAGCTGGCTTACCTTCGGTCTTTGCCTTTTCGGTAAACTCAGCGGCAACACGTTCGCGCTCTTCGGCAGCTACGTCTTCGATAGATACGTATTCTGGAGCAGCAGCAGCGACGTGCATAGCAACATCGTGTGCCAATTCCTTAAAGCCATCAGTGCGAGTAACAAAGTCGGTTTCACAGTTGATTTCGAGCAATACACCGATGCGACCACCGTGTACGTAGCTTTCGATCAAACCTTCGCGAGCTTCGCGCTCACCCTTCTTTTCGGCCTTAGTAAGACCTTTCTTGCGCATTTCTGCAAGAGCCTTGTCAAAGTCACCTTCAGCAGCTTCGAGAGCTTTTTTAGCGTCGGTCATGCCAACACCAGTAAGTTCGCGCAAGCGCTTGATTTCTGCAATATCTACTGCCATGTCTTTTTCTCCCCTACCCTTTATTTGTCTTCAGTCTTCTTAGACTTAGCTTGACCAGCTTCTACAGCCTGCTTAACGTAGTCGAGAACCAATTGAATGGTCTTGATTGCATCGTCGTTGCAAGGGATAGCGTAGTCAACGAGTGTTGGATCAGCGTTGGTGTCAACCAAAGCAACGGTCTTAAGACCAAGCTTCTTAGCTTCTGCAAGTGCGTTAGCGTCGCTGAGGATGTCGATAATGAAAACGGCACCAACACGCTGTTGCATGTTCTTGATACCACCGTAGATACGGTTCATTTCAGTAATTTCTTCCTGGAAGCGCTGTACTTCGAGCTTGTTGTACTTGTTAGCCAATTCGCCTGATTCCATCTTGGTTTCGAGGTCTTTGAGGTGCTTAACACGACCGTTGATGGTTGGGTAGTTAGTAAGCATACCGCCAAGCCAACGCTCGGTAACAAAAGGCATTTTCACGTCTTCTGCAGCAGCCTTGACCATGTCTTGTGCCTGGCGCTTAGTGCCAACAAACAAAACTTGCTTACCTTCACTTGTAGTCTGGGCCAAGAAGTCGAGAGCTACGTTAAGACCTTCGACGGTCTTAGTAAGGTCGATAATGTGGCTACCATTGCGCTTGCTGTGAATGAATGGAGCCATCTTAGGGTGCCAACGGCTGGTCTTGTGACCAAAGTGAGCACCTGCTTCTAATAGTTGTTTAATGTCTACATCAACTGTAGCCATAGCGTAGTCCTTTCTCTTCGTTTTGGTGCCTGGTGGCGCCTACACGGCGTTACATCAGGAGGATTGGTTCCAAAACTGCTTAATTAGTTATGTGCGTATTATACCAAGAGCAAACGCTCAAGTCCACCCCTATAATTGGCAATAATTGAACAAATATTTTACAATATCCTTTTGCCATACTCGAGAGAATTGGATATTATCGTGGCACTCGCCGTCAAGTTCGAGATTCTGGAGCTCTTCCTGAAGGGAGAGATATCTCCGCAAGACCTCATCACCGTCAAGTGCACAGTAGTCATCGCAAACCCATCGGTATGGCATGGCTTACCTTTTCTAGTAATATGCGACCCGTTGGGTCGTTTTTTGTTTATATGT
>CAZZHV010000001.1:0-51231 GCA_964654135.1 uncultured Candidatus Saccharibacteria bacterium | reverse complement strand
GTTGGGTCGTTTTTTGTTTATATGTGCAATTTTATTATATAGTTGTGTTAGCCAATTCGACAGAGAGGTGGCTTGCACATGTCCCGGAACACACCCCGGATGTCCGCAGAAGAGCGTGCAGCCGACCAGGCAGCAAAACTCGAACAGCGACTGCAGCATCGTGACGCCCTGGATCTCCACACACTTGAAGACTTTCTTCGAGGGAAGATCAGCTTCAACGCGATCAGCAAGGGCGCCAACCGTGGCGGCACACGCATCGATCGTGCCTATCCCCGACTGGACAAGATGTTGGTGGCCTGGGTGCTCATCCTGGCAAACCCATCGGCGTTCAGCTTCAGGCTGACCAAGAACGGGCTCGTGGGAGCTCTCTCCAACGCTCTGTACGCCATCTACCCCGATGACTCGTACATCATCGACACGTCGCTCAACAACGGCTTGCACGTCAAGCACGAGCGTACCGTCAAGGCGACGCCGTCCATCGCGCTGGTCGCACTGGTGCACGAGCACATCGGCAATCCCGATGGCGGTATCGCGAAGTACTTCCGTGAGCGCGAGCAGGAGCCGCCGACAGAGCTCGACATCGAAATCATTCGAGCGGTTTGCCCGAACATCCAGAACCGCGAGGACATCCCGGCCCCGACCGTCATCAACAAAGCCAAGAAGACCGCCGCACCGAGTGGACGTGTCAGCAAGGCTGAAGCCGCGGTCGATCAGCATGTCCAAGCAGTCGCACAGCGAGCGCTACAGGAACTGCAGGAGCTGTATGGCCCCAAGGTCCTGGCGGCGTTGAAGCACCTGTTGTAACCCAATCGCCGAATAAATACGGAGGTGATAGAGCCAAAAATTCTCTGTAAAATGGCTGGCGGTTCGTCTGATATCGTGAAGTCTTCTTCACACAAAGATACTCAGACGAACCGCATAGCAACAGATTTTTACCAGGTCACAGAAATGTGATCTATTTTTGTGCTCAACTACAAGCCTTGATCTTCAATAACATCAAAAAGCAGCTCGTTAAACTGACGCAAAAGCGCGTAGCCTTCTTGGTCGGGTGTTGCAACTTGCCGGTCTAATAAAACGTCGGGTCTCGACTGGTCGACGAGCGTGTATACCAGCGGTTCGTCTGTATTATGTGCATCAAACTTAAAATTGTGTCCTTGCCCATTTTCTCCGACAGCGCTTACTTGGGCAATTGCAATATCTGGAGAGCTAACAGTTGCGTCCAAAGTGCCAGCTGACCTCGAAACGCGAGTTTTAAGTTCAAGTGGCTCTGCCTGTGTTTCTTTGCCGTGATGTAACCGAGAAAGGTGGACAGTACCCATAGTAACTTCGGCTTTTCTGAGGTCTAAGAAGCTGTTGCGTTCTTCGTGGTATGTAACTCGTACTTTTTCACTCATGTCATCTGTCCTTTTATATTAGTGGTTTATTGGATATTGCTCGCACTGCACGCTTGCCCATATGTTGAGCTATCGCTGGATGACGTGCGCGGAACTCGTGAGTCTCTAGCGGCGCAGAAAGGTCTTTCCCATCAACATAATGTGTTCGGCCATCTGGATATTTATAGATAGCAGTGACTTGGTTTGCAGCCTTAATAACTACCTTATCATCATAGTCTGTAAGTTCAACAAGTTGTTCTGGAAGGCTCTGCTTGGTGTAAGGGTCGGGCAAAGCCTGAGAGCAAGCTGCCATAATTACCCGTCGCTCACCTGTCTTGCTATCAGGTTGGGTGTATTTGCGCATAAACTTTGCAAAACTTGTACTAAAAGCAGCGTATTGTGGGGTTGCGGCGTTTAGGCCAACATTATTCCACACGCCTAGATTAAATCCCTCTTTACTAAAGTCGAGTGAGCCAGGAGCACCGTGAGCGCCAATCACAAGTGTCGATGGCTTTACGCCCGTAGCCTTATAGAACTCAACCATTGGGCGATAGAAAGCGATTGGGGCATTTACCTCTGTAAATATGGTACGCTCATTGGGATCAAAAAGATTACCCACACTAAGTGCACCATTATAGTCTCCGAAGGCATCAACCATCGTAAATGCAACGTCGCCGGCCTTTAGGTGTTTGATAGTTTCGGGATCACCCCGAAACGCTTTAAGCGTTCGCTGGAGCTGCTCGCTGCTATAGCGGTCAAAGTTAACGATATTGGCTGCGTCATAGAGATCTTGCAGGTCTTTCGACGACAAGTCCTTGGTGGATTCCGCAATAGCAGCCATAGTTCGATGCCAGTTCGCAGTGTCGATGCCGGCGTCTGGGCTCGTCATGGCGATAGGAAAACCGTCTTCGTCGCGCTTAAGCGTACGTTTTTCGATTGCCATACGTGTCTGTTTAGCTATGCCAGTCGGTATGCCGCATACGCCTTCAAGGAGTTCGCGTTCGATAACGCGCAAACGGTTCATCTGTTCCTGTGGCGTCTCTTTTTCGCCGTCTTTGCCATACTCCACGCCGTTTACATCTTTTACAGCTACGAAAGCAAAATCTTTATCAGCAACAAGCGGCTTCAGATATTCGGGTAGATCCTCGCGAGGAACACCGCCTTCGCGCAATGTATACATTAGACCGTGATCAATTCCAGCTGCAAGCTGATATGTCTCGATAATTTCTTGATATTCAGTTGCCTGCAGCGTGTCTTTAACTTCGAGCTCCCAGCTGGTTGCAGTGGTAACAGCATCCTCAAGCATCGCGTCAATATCAGCGGGGTCATCTCGGTATGCCTCTTGGACTACACTGTCCGGAAACAACTCCAGCAGCTTGTACTCATTCTGACCGGTAACGCGCAAAATAGAGCCTAGCGCTTTAACACCCCCAGCTAGATCTTGTGGTTCATAGTCGCCCATACTCATGGCGCCCATATACGCACCTAGCTGAAGATCAATCCTATCGGTAATTGTCTTTCGATAGGTAGGGTCTTCGGTTTGCTGGTAGTCCGCGAGATCCTTGTGAATTTTTGCCGTAGCAACCTGAAAGGCTGACTCTTCGGGGTATAAAGTTTCTTCATGCCAGTCATAGGACTCGTCTAAAGTGTACGAGTCTTCGTCATGTTCATCGTGGTCATATGGAAGCTGTTCGGGCATTTTTTTGTTTTAGGGTTTTATATATAAACATTAGCATAATTTGGCTAATTTGTCCATTATTATATGTCGCGTGTTTTTGGCATCAAAAAAAGACCAAATACGGTTTTGGTCTTTCGGATAATAATCAAAATAATTGTGGGTTGTAGGGTGGATGGCGCTTCGAAGCAGTGTTGATTTCGAAGCGCCATCCGGTGCCAGAGTCATTCACCCGGAGGTGAAATTGTCAGGCCCCTACCCGTGTACATGTTGCTTGTCCGTGAGGACAGATTGTGCAGTTTCCTCCCAATGTGGGGGGTGTTGAGATGGAAGGAAGGTTGGCCGGCGGCCGGATGATCAGGCGGCTGCCTCGAACATCGGACGCTGGACGGCTCCGCGCAGGTCGCCGAGGATGCTCCTCCACGTCTGCTTGTAGTCGGCGCCGCGCACCGGGGTGACGGTGGTGCTGTCCTTGACGCGCCGCAGGTAGGCCTGGCTGTCGCCCTTGCCGAGGTGCACTCGGTAGAACAGCGCCGCGGTGGGGGAGCCCTCGATCGACCGGAGTCGGCCGGGGATGACGATGCCGGACGCGGTGGTCTGGTCCTCGGCGTCGATGTCGACGTCGTCGCTGTCCTCGGTGATCAGCACCTGGAGCTCGGCGACCTTGGAGAGCGCGAGCGGGTTGGTCAGGCACGTTGCACCGAAGACCAGGTCGTCGCACTCCTCGCGGCCGAGCAGGCTGTCGAAGTTGACGCGGACGTACTCCTTGGCGCTCTTGCCCTTCTTGGCCTTGGTGTTGCCACCGTAGACCAGGGCACCGCCGATGGCGCGCTTGTCGTCGTCGTGGCAGGCCGCGACCACGCTCTTGTCGGTGTCGAAGACAGCCGCGAAGGCGTTGAGGTCGATGGCGCCGCCACGCATGAAGCCGCCGCCCTCGGCACGCCAGGTGACGTAGAGCCGCTTGGTGCCGGTGAGAACCGGGTAGGCCGTGCCGATCTTGTCGAGGTCGAGGGCCGGGTCGAGCGGGTTCTTGGTCATGTCGATGCCGGGCTGGGTGGGCCGGTTGCCGAAGGCGTCGTTGCCGTAAACGGACATTTCTGCCGTTCCATTCTCTCACATGTACGTGAGGGGTAGGTTGTTGTGGTGCATAGATTCGCGGGATGCGAACTACATGAGACCTAATTTACCAACCTATTTGCATTTTGTCAACAATATTTTAAAAAAGGTTTTAACAGAGGTAAATGCTTATGTTTTTATGCTCCTGAGGGTTATCTGAAGAACCTCTGCTCTGCCCTTGTTTATGGCCTCAGGAAAAGCTATGCTAAAGCCATGACATTCAAAGAATTAGCTAAGATTTATTGGTTCGCCGCTACGGCGACGATTTTAATTTGGGCAGCCGTTGGCTGGAAGCAAGGTGTTAGTGCCCTCTTTACCGTTATTGTATTGACGGTCCTCGAAACAACCTTCAGTGCCGACAATGCTGTGGTTAACAGTAAGGTGCTCAAAACTATGTCGCCTAAGTGGCAGAAGATCTTCATGACGCTCGGCGTATTTATTGCCGTGTTTGTTGTACGCTTCGCCTTGCCTATTCTTATGGTGATGTTTAGTGCGGGTATTAGTTTCCATGAGGTCGTTAATCTTGCCCTGCACCACCCACATGAATATGAACATGAGTTGCACAAGGCCGAACCTGCGATTAACGCCTTCGGTGGCGCCTTCCTTATTATGATTGCGCTCAGTTACTTTATTGACTACCACAAAAAGACTCACTGGTTACCTTACCTCGAGAAATACCTCGGTAAGCTTGGTCGCTTCGACAATGTAACTGTCTTTATTATGCTGCTCGCATCACTAGCGCTGTACGCAACTGTCGCGCCAGAGCACCACGCTGTTGTCTTTATGGCAAGTATCGTAGCCATGACCCTGCACATCGGCCTAAACCTACTCGACGCAGCCATTGGCAATGCCGAAAGTCACACTGGTGTTAAGCAAAAAGTTGGTTGGGCGGCATTTGCAGCCTTTATGTACCTCGAGGTTTTGGACGCCAGCTTCTCACTAGACGGCGTTATCGGTGCCTTTGCACTTACGAGTAGTGTTATCCTCATTATCGCCGGTCTTGGCGCTGGTGCAGTCTGGGTTCGTGCCATGACCGTTCACCTAGTTAAGTCTAACGCGCTCGCTAAGTACACATACCTCGAGCACGGTGCCCACTGGGCTATCGCCTTCTTGGGTAGCGTTATGCTTCTCAAGCTCTATCATATTGAGCTACCAGAATGGCTTGTTGGCTCCCTGGGCCTCGTCTTTATTGCGGCAGCCGTTGTTTGGAGCAAATACAAGTCTAAACAGCTTACAAAACAAGGCAATTTGCCTGCATAGAAAGGCCTATCTGGACAACTCTTTACAATTGTTGCAAAAACAGATACAATACATTGGATTATGAAGAAAGCACTACACCCTACTAACTATCGCCCAGTGGTGTTTCAGGACCTAAACAACGAGTTTTCGTTCTTGACCCGTTCAACTGTGGCAACCGAAGAAACCATTAAGTGGACTGACGGTACCGAGTACCCATTGGTTAAGGTACACATTACCAGCGCCTCTCACCCATTCTTTACAGGTGAAGAACGCGTACTCGACATCGAAGGCCGCGTTGACAAGTTCAAGGCTCGCGCTGAAGCTGCTAAGGCTGCACGTGAGACTCGCGCTAACGCCGCTAAGAAGCAAGCCGCTCGTAAAGCTGCTAAGGCCGAAAAGAACGACACTAAGAAGAACGCTTAGTTTTGTCACACAAACCAACCGCTTGGATTCATTAATTCAAGCGGTTTTTGTATACTAAAGGATATCCTATGGAACAAAAAGAAACCGCACTACGCCAAGAATTATCTGAACTCGCAAACCGCATCGATGGTGATCCGAGTATTTTTAGTACCAAAGAATATCCCAAGCTTGCAAAACGACGCCAAGAACTTGAGAACGTCGTAGGTTTGTTCGACGAGCGCAAAAGCCTAGCACTCAAGCGTACCGACGCAGAGGAGCTTGCCCGAGGCTCCGATGCCGAGCTAGCAGAGCTCGCCAACATGGAACTCGAAGAGCTTACAGAGGCCGCTTCACGCAACGATGAGGCCCTTCACGAGGCCCTAACTCCTAAAGATCCAAATGATGACCGCGACGTTGTTATAGAAGTCCGTGCTGCCGCTGGTGGTGACGAAGCTAGTCTCTTTGCGGCCGACCTGTATCGTATGTACGTACGCTGGGCCGAGAGCCATCGCTATAAGGTCGAGCTGATCGACGAATCGCCTTCCGAAGTCGGCGGATTTAAAGAAATTATTTTTGCTGTTCGTGGCGAAGACATGTACAAACAGCTCAAGTTTGAAGCCGGCGTACACCGCGTGCAACGCGTACCATCTACTGAGTCTCAGGGTCGTATCCACACTTCTACTGCGACCGTTTCTGTATTGCCGGAGGCTGAGGAAACGGATATTGAGATCAACCCGAGTGATTTGCGCATCGACGTTTACCGTTCAAGCGGTCACGGTGGCCAGTCAGTTAACACCACCGACTCTGCCGTGCGCATAACCTATTTGCCGACTGGCATGATTGTTACCTGTCAGGACGAAAAGTCTCAGATTAAGAACAAAGAAAAAGCCATGGGTGTTTTGCGCTCTCGCTTGCTCGCGATCAAGATCGAGGAAGAGCAAAAACAGCTCTCTGATGCGCGCAAGAAACTTATTGGTTCTGGTGACCGTTCCGAAAAGATCCGTACCTACAACTTCCCACAGGACCGTATTACCGACCACCGTATTGGCTACTCACGAAGCAACATCCCCGCTGCACTCAACGGCGAAATCGATGACCTTATCGAACAGCTACAATCATACGAGCGTCAGCTCCTCAACAACGAAGGCTAAGTGTGACTATCGGTGATTTCCTTGCTGAGGCAACGAATCAACTTACGCAGGCGGGTATTCAAACTGCACGTCTTGATTGCCTGATTTTGCTTGAAGATGCGCTTTCTGTAGACCGCGCAAGCATTATTGCCCACCCCGAAGACACGTTGACAGCCAATGACGCTCAAAGGCTAGCTGCTGCCATCACAAAGCGAGCTCAGCATATTCCCTTAGCTTATATTCGTGGCACGGTCATGTTTTATGGTCGAGAATTTATTGTTTCGGAGCACGTTCTGGTACCACGGCCCGAAACCGAAGCAATTATCGATCTCGCAAAGGCGTTGCCGCTTAAACCTGATACACGCATTGCCGACATCGGTACGGGATCGGGTTGCATTGGTATTACGGTCGCTCTAGAGCTCCCTTCTACCTCTGTTACGCTCTATGATATTGACGAGTTAGCCCTGGAAGTGGCACACAAAAATAGTGAACAGCTTGGTGCACAAAATGTTTCAGTTGCACCGCTAAATGTACTCAACGCCCTGCCAGAGGCCTGCGATGTCGTTATGACCAACCTTCCCTATGTGCCAGAAAGTTATCCAATTAATAAAGCAGCCCATTTCGAACCAGCACTTGCACTCTTTTCTGGTCCGGACGGCCTCGACCATTACCGAGCATTATGGAAACAACTTGGCGAGACTACAGACAAACCACAATATGTCATTACTGAGTCGCTACCAAGCCAGCACCACGCAATGGCACAGCTAGCTCGTAATAATGGTTACATTCTCGAAAAGACTGAGGACTTTATACAACTCTTTAGCCTTTAGCCCTGTAGGCTAGTGGTTATACCAAAACAGCCCCTAAGCGGGGCTGTTTTTTGAATACGCTAGCTTGTTATATTAGCTACTGCTGTCAGACGGCGCAGTGCCGAGCGTGACGTTAATCGTAATGGTCTTACCCTTGCGATTAATCGTGAGTGTCACTTCGTCACCAACACTGTGTTTGCCAAGTACACTTGTAAGGCTCGTGTTCTGATCTACAGTCGTGCTACCAATTTTGGTAATAATGTCACCTTCTTTGATACCAGCTTTGGCTGCTGGGCTGCCATCGACAACTGTATCTTCGCCGAGAACATTTGACGGTGGAATATATGCACCGCGAGTGGCGCTAAGGTCGTATTGCTTAGATATATCGTCTGTTAGCGAGACATATACGACACCAAGGTAAGGGCGCTGGAGTTTGCCGGTTTCCTTAACACTGTTAATGAGACCCGTGACATCGTTGATAGGGATTGCGAAACCAATATTCTGCGAATCTGTTGCAACTGCGGTGTTAATACCGATAACCTGGCCCTCTAGGTTAACGAGTGGTCCACCAGAGTTACCCTCGTTGATTGCTGCGTCTGTCTGAAAAAGATCCTCGAGGTTTTCACTACCCGAGCCACTACCGTCGCTTGCTTCGACACTGCGGCCATGGCCCGAAATAATACCAGAGGTTACAGTGTTCTGGAATTGTCCGAGAGCGTTGCCGATAGCCACCACTGAGTCGCCGACTTTTACTTTACTCGAATCACCAATCTGCGCTGCTGGTAGCTTCTTGCCTTTGGTGTCTTGGACCTGCAAAAAGGCTATATCGAGGCTGTCAGAACTGCTAGTACGTCCGACAACTTTGACATCATCATAGGTGGTGCCATCCGAGAGTGTCACGCTAACTTTCTGAGTACCAGAAGGCACTACGTGGCGGTTTGTAACGATAAGCCCGTCAGATGTCAAAATAATACCTGTGCCGGCGCTCTGCTGTGTCGTTCCCTGTTGACCAAAGCCAAAAAAGTTATCGCCGTTAACATTAGATGTTGAGGTTACTTCAACCGAAACTACACTCTGCCCAACATTCTGAGCAATGCTACTTATAAGCTGCCCCTGAGTCTTGAGCTCAATTTTCTGAGTATTGCTATCGGTAGCATCGTCGTTGTGCGTAAAGAGCCATGCGCCGCCAAAACCCGAAGAGATGCTCAAGATAAAGAGCATTGCAAGCGCCAATATCTTTACCTTACGAGGTGGTATGTGGTGCGGTTGGCCCTCGTCCATCTTTGGCTGTGGCTTTGGCTCCGGCTTTTGAGGCATAAATGGTTTGCGCGCGCTTTCACCCGGAGTAAACGTTATCGGCTTTTGTGCCGACGCATCGTCGGATGATGTTGTCTCTGTGTTTTCGGTTTTTTCAGGTTTTTCTGAAGCTTCCATACCCCTCCCTCGGCTAAGTCTGCGCTGTTATACGATCAGATTCTGCAAACGTACAACAAGCGAGATTGTCATTATGAGCACCACTGCAAGCATAACGAAAAGCGTCTGCATTTTGACAAATTTCGTGAGCTTGTTAGCGTGGTCGCAGTAGTACAAAACTGCTAAACCATAGCCCAATGTTAGTAGTAATATTGTTGGCTGTGAGATAAAACCAGTGGCTTTGTTGGGGTAAAAGATAAGTCCGTGGCCCAAAACAAACATTAAGGCAGCACCGAAATATCCCCACATATACGACAGTAGTCGCGCATACGGTTCATCATAACTATCAAAGAAGTGATGCGCCGCAACATAACAGATAATTCCAGTTGCGATAACCAAACCGTACAATGGTGCGGTTACCCAGCCTGTTGAAAGTGCCATAAGACCGCATAGAAGCCCTATCATAGCCTGTGCAGACATCATCAGCTGTGATGATGCCGGCTTAATCACAATCAGCCATACGCTGTACGATATCGCCCACACCAATTGCCAAGTCTGACTCGAGCTGTTTGCCATAAACAGGAGGAGCGAAACGCTCACCATAATATCTACGGCATTAGCTCGTATGTTAGCTGGCCAAAAACGCGGGCGAACCGCTAGCATACGCCATTTACTTAACAGGATAATAATTAAAGCTAGCTGAACGAAATCAATACGAACAAGAATAAATACGATAAGCGGAAGCAATGCATTCAAAGAAATATGCGCAATGCGTGAAAAGCCGCTAGCTGGTTTGATTTTAGCTATTAGTGGTCTCATCTTCACCTAAGATTATCACAAAATCAGCGTTTTGTGTGTTGATAGTGCTATCTGGTAGTTTCGTAACAGTCTTGCTCACGTTGTATCTGTCCTTTAAGTAGTGTGCCGTATAAGGCTTTTTGCCCTTGGTTAGATCAACGATTGTAGTCTTTGTGTACGTCTTGGTTGGCGCATCACCAGCACCAACAACATTATAGCCATATGACTTGAGTACGTCACTAGCTGTCGTTGCCGTACCGGCCACATCCGTCCCGTTAAGTACCAGCACTTTGGCATCTTCCTTGGCTAGATAGCCATCCTTGAGCGTGTTTCGTACATAGCTCTGAATTTGACTGTAATCGTTTAAGCCCGCTAGTGGATACACTACTGATTGCCCACTAATCATACCCGTCGTAACTAGCACATGGCCCTCATCAGTTAAGCCAACAGATTGGATCTGGTCGCTTGATATCTTCTTGGTGATTGCATAGAGGCGACTCACGTTGCTAAGGCTTAGGTCTGTTACAACATTGTTGCCAAAAGCGTCCATTAAGCTACTAATCTTTGATGGGTTACTCATGACACCCAAAGTGAATATCTTCTGTTGAAGCGCAATAATGACTGCCCGCTGACGCTGTGAGCGAGCAAAGTCTGAGCTTGTGTGGCGTGAACGGACATACATTAATGCTTTGGTGCCGTTAAAGGTCTGGGTACCCTTCTGGGCAATAACAGCACTGCCGCCATTCTCTCGAGTAAAGGTTGAGTCGATTAATGTCTCAGGGACATCTACCGAGATACCCCCGACAGTATCAATTGCCTGCTTAAACGCTTGGAAGTTAACGAGCATATGGTAATGAATTGGGATGCCCGTTACGTCTTCGACGGCTTTGTCGGCGGTCGTAAAACCTGCCTCGACTCCAGCAGTGCTGGCATTGCTGGAGTCTTGCTTTTTTAAGTAGTCATATTTACCAGTCTCATATGCGGCGTTAATCTTCATACTGCCGTGACTTGGCACTTGTACCCAGAGGTCGCGAGGGATACTCAACAGTGCTGTCTTGTGATTAACGGGATCGATACTCATGATTAAAATAGTATCGGTTAGGTCTGGGGCCTCGTGCCCCTGTCCACCGACACCAAGTAGCAGAATGTTAATGCGGCCGCTGCCCTCACCCTTAAGCATGTCAGGATCAACTTTTTCCTGAATTGCCACCGAGGATCCGCCGCCCTTAAATACCTTCTTTGCACTAAAATAGCCCTTAAAAGATAAATAGCCGAGACATAGGGCAGCAATGATGGCCAGCGTAATACAAAGCCACAGAATGCGCTTTTTCCAACTCCACGACTTAATTGTCTTAATGGGGTGCTTAAAAAATTCGAAGCGTTGTCGCTTAGCATTGCGTTTAGATTTAGGTTTTGGATTCACAGCGTCAATCATGACGTCCATGCCTGAGAGATCGCTTAATGGGTCCTGTACTGTAGGACGCGGAGGCGCTATATTAGGGGTCGGACTTTGCGGACCTGGAATAGGCGCCTGGCTGGGCGTAGCTTGTGCGCTTCCACGAAAGCGCTGACGGGGCAAAGGGCGTGGCCCACCTTGAAGAGGACGCCTAGACGTACCACCATGGAGAATGCCATCAATTGCCTTTTGCCTCTCCCGACGCAATGAATCTTCGTTTTTGTCCATAACCACTTACTGATTTAGTATACGTGTTGATTCCGCTTACGTAAATGTTGAAAAAGATGCAATATTATGCAAAATGCGCTATAGTTTATGCCTGATGCAGGACGATTATAATCCAACACCTGAACAGCAACAGCAAACGTTCAGCGAAACACCTCAAAAAGGCAGTGACAACCTCCGTTCTATACTTTCTACAGTTGCCATTTTGTTATTAGCCCCTATTATCGCAATCTTTTTGACTGCGTTTGTATTTCAGTCGTATCAAGTTGACGGCCAGAGCATGGAGACAACACTTCAGAACAACGATCGGCTAATCGTTTGGAAAATGGCCCGTACCTGGTCGCGCATTACTGGCCATCCATACATTCCCAACCGCGGTGATGTCATTATCTTTAATGAGCCCCAAGATAAACTAGAGGGCTTCTCACAAACTGGCAGCAAACAGCTCATTAAGCGCGTCGTGGCCTTACCCGGTGAACGTGTTGTCGTAGCTGACGGCGTGCTGACGGTATACAACAAAGAGCATCCCGAGGGTTTTCAACCCGACAAAACCTTGCCTTATGGCGGCAACATTCCAGAGACTACTATCGATACTGACATTGTTGTCCCAGCTAATAACGTCTTCGTTTGTGGCGACAACCGTCCTGACTCACAAGATTCCCGTATGTTTGGACCAATCTCAGCAGACCAAATTGTTGGCAAGCTCGTAATGCGAGTACTGCCGATCAACAACGCTGAGCGTTTCTAGACAATTTTGAGACCAAAGAAAATACCAGGTGTTGAGCCTGGTATTTTTTAGTATCCAACGCCTATTACTGCAATTGTGAGAGTATCTTCTCGAGTTCTTCGTCGGTCTTAAATCCAATTTCGAGCTTACCGCCTTTGGCCGTACGGCGAATATGTACTGGAGCACCGACACGTTTACTAAGCTGCTTGGTGGCAGGGGTTTCAGACTCCATGCGCTGCTTGGTGGCAGGAGTATCTTTGAAACCTTCTTTAATAGAGCTCACGAATCGCTCTGCCTGACGCACAGACCAGTCCTGCTTGATGATCTGGTTAAGCAGCTCTATTTGCTTCTCGGGGGCCTCTTTAAGCGCGAGAATAGCCCGGGCGTGACCTTCTGAAATCTTTCGGTCATGCAGTGCTGTGCGAGCTTGCTCGGGTAATTGCAGCAAACGTACAATGTTATTAACTGTAGATGGCGCCTTGCCGAGACGTTCTGAGATAGATTCGTACGTCATATTGAACTGCTGGTGCAAACGCTCGATAGATACTGCCTGCTCGAGTGGCGAAAGGTCAACGCGCTGTACGTTTTCGACGATAGCAATCTCGAGCTGCTCGAGCTCCTTGCTGGTACGAACAACAGCTGGCACTTTGGCGAGGCCAGCAATCTTTGCAGCCCTAAAGCGACGTTCACCAGCGATAATCGCATACTTGCCCGCCCCTTTTGGCGACACTACAAGCGGCTGAATAATACCGTACTGCTTAATAGAAGCAGCTAGTTGCTCTAATGCTGTCTCGTCAAAATGCTGACGGGGCTGATCTGGATTAGCCACCAATGAATCAAGCGTTATCTGCTGGATACGCTCATTGTCATCAAGCAATAAGCTCTTATCGAAATCCTGAGGAATAAGAGCGTCGAAACCTCTTCCAAGTCCTGATTTTTTAGCCGTTGACACGCTTAGATACCTCCTTGGCTAGCTGCTTGTATGCGCGAGCGCCCTTTGACCATCGATCATGTTCGTTGATTGTTTTACCAAAGCTTGGTGCTTCAGCTAAACGAATATTACGTGGGATAACTGTCTTGAAGATTTTGTCACCGAAGTGATTAGTGAGCTCATCCATAACCTGTTCGGACAAACTTGTACGCTTATCGTACATTGTGAGCAATACACCAAGTAAATCGAGCGAAGGATTGATAGTTTGTTTAACGCGTTGTACGGTTTGCAGTAACTGGCCAAGACCTTCGAGTGCGTAATACTCAGCCTGAACTGGGATTAGCAGCGACTGAGCTGCCGTCAAAGCATTAATGGTCAAAAGACCAAGCGCCGGTGGGCAGTCGATAATAATATATGCAAAATCGGTTTCTTGCAGTGCGTTGCGTAAACGAACTTCGCGCTGCTCGATATCAACTAGCTCAACCTCAGCTGCGGCAAGGTTGCTGTTAGCGGGAAGTATATAAAGGCCTTCGCGATTAGTAGCGAGAATAACTTGGTCCATAGATGCACGGCCCAGTAATAGGTCGTACGTTGTCGGGCTCACGTCTTTGTTCAGACCCAGGCCACTCGTTGCATTACCTTGTGGATCGAGATCCACAAGCAATACAGGAACTTGTTCAGAGGCAAGTTGCGCCGCCAAGTTAACAGCGGTCGTAGTTTTGCCGACCCCACCCTTCTGGTTGGTAACTGCAATAATTGTTTGTTTCATATGTCCCTCTTCAAAATGAAGTATACCATCGACTACCACTTATCGCTAGAGGTTAAATACTGTGCTATAGCCCACAGGTATCGAGTGGTGTTTGCGTATTGCCGGCAAAGTACTTGCCACCATGCATGCGTAAGTTCGTCGGTGCTCTTCCGTAATTGTAGTTAAATGTGATATCCGTCACATTTGCGGCATTGTTTGTGGTCGTTTCACTAAATGCCGCGGCCAAGGAGTCGTCTAGGGAGACATTAACCCAGATATATCGAATATTGGTCGTAGACAGAGCACAGCTCGGCGGTGTTATATTACCCGCCGTAGCTAGCGATCCAAATGCTCCATCGGAGCCGGCCGTCTGATACGTTACTGTAGTTGAGCCTGTTATTGTTGCTGTACCGTTGTAGGTGATGCTCGTTGGCAGAGCAACGGCAGCCCCTAGATCTATAAGCTGCGAATATGTACTGGTCCGAGCCATAGTATTCACCTGAGCTATGCGAGTATTATCAAAGTTAGTATTGTCATTACCCCCACCGGTTATGTACATGTAGCCATTACTAATTACGGCACCTGCTCCATAGCGGCCCTCTGTGTTAAAGTTTGCCTGCGTTCCAATTGGCGTGCTGGTGGTCCAACCGGCTAGTGATCCATCAGAGTTAATAGCACTCATCTGCACATCAATCAGGGTATTACCGCGCATACTGTCGTAGCCGCCCACAACATAGAGGTAGCCGTTCTGGAATGTAACCGAAAAATCTTTACGCGGGTTCGTAAGAGAGGCGGTATATTTGAATGCTCCGAGTGAGCCATTGGCGTTGATAGGAGCGTACTGTACATCAGCCATCAACGTAGAGTCATCCGTTCCGCCCATAATATAAAGGTAGCCGTTATAAGCCGCAACGCCATGCTCGTATCGTCCATCAGTAAAGTTCGTAGCCGTACTCCACGAACCAGCAGTATTGCCGTTGGCATTAAGTGCTGTGTAGTAGACTTTGTTCTTATAAGTTGTACTTGCACCGCCCACAACATAAAGGTAGCCGTTATATATAACAGTTCTTACTCCATAATATCCATCAGTGTCAGGCAAAGATCCTGCCGCAACCGTAGTCCAACCGCTTGTAAGAGAACCATTAGCATTTATGGGAGTAAACTGTACTGTTCTCAGGTCAATGGTACCGTTGTCTCCGCCGGTTATATAAATATAGCCGTTATATACTGCGATACCGAAATCCTGACGAGCCGTCGTGAGGTTTGTAGCGGCGGGGGCGGCGGTCCAGGTACCGATTGCACCATTAGCGCCAATCTGGGCATAACTCACAGCGCCTTGTGCTGTCGTCGTAAGATACGTACTGCCGTCCCAGCCGCCAACGACGTATATAAATCCGTTATATACGACCGTTCCGTGGTTAAACCTACCGCCAGAACTAAAGACGTTCGCCGAGGTTGACCAGGACCCCACGCCACCTGGGCCGCCATTATTAATTGGTGCCGCTTGCATATCGGTAAATGGCGTACCACCGGCATAACCAGCACCAATATAGAGAAAACCATTATAAGCAAAACCTACGAGGCCCGCGCGAGCAGTTGTAAAACTATATCGAGCAGTTGTAAATGTGCTGATATCTCCGCTGCTCAGGATGCGAGCATACTGCACATCGTTCTTGTAAGTGGCGCTATTTATACCACCCATGATATATAGATAACCGTTTGAAGCTGCCAGCGATAGCTTATCCCTTACAGAGGTGAAGGCATTGGCCGATGTAGTCCAAGCAGATATTGCCCCTGTTGAAGTAGTAATGGTGGCATACTTGACGTCGCTTAGCTGGGCGCTGCCCGTGTTACCGCCAGCGATATAAATCTTGTCACCATATATAGTTACGCCAAAGGCGTCACGCGCAGCGTTTGCGCCACTAATGCTTGTTGCAGCCGCCCAAGCCCCCGGCACCCCAGTTTGGCTTAGGGTAGACTTATAGACCGTTGCATAGTGGTTGGCTGCAGCTGTACCGTTGCTTCCGCCAATAGCATACAGATAGCCACTTGCACTAACCGTACTATTAACTCCGTATGCCACAGCCCCAAGAAATGCACGAGTGTTGCCGGTACCAAAGTTAGTACTAGCCGTCCAGGCACCGGTACTACCATTGCTAAATGAGATGTCAGCATAATACGTAGTGTTGAAATATGTTGGCGATGCCGCACCATCGGACCCGCCCATAATGTACATTCTATTATTGTAGGCTACAGCGGCTAAACCCGTACGGCTAACTGGTAGTGTCGTTGCATTGGCGGTCCAAGCGCCAATACTACCATCATTGCCAATCGATGCACGATAAATAGTATTCACGGCCGTACCAGTGCCAGATCCGCTCTGGCCCCCCATAACATATACCGTGCCATTGTAAGCAACTACCGCTGCATAAAGCCGGGCTGCCGGTAATGCAGTTATAGTTGGCGATGACGTAGCCCATTGCCCAGTAGAGCCAGGCGAATCTATTTGCGTATACTGAACCTCTGTTAACAGTGGCGTAGCATGGTTGCCGCCCAGACTATATAAAAAGCCGTTGTAGGCAAACATGCTGTTGCCGTAACGTGTTGCGTTAGTTCCTGATAATGATGACAACGTACCCCAGGTACCGACAGTACCGTTCGCATTAATCTTGGCGTACTGCGTATCACTTTGGAGCACCGAGTTGGCGTTTCCCCCGGTAAGATACATGTAGCCGTTGTTCGCAACCAAGCCCATAGAATAACGACCAGTTGTGAAAGAAGTGGTCGCCGTCCAGGAGCCAAGTGAGCCGTCACTGTTTACTTTGGCATATTGAACATCGTTGTAGTAGGTTGCGCCATTGTTGCCACCCGCAACGTACAGGTAGCCATTGTATTGGACCATACTGTGTTTAAAGCGAGAGCCCGAAACTATAGAAGTACTAGTCCAGCTACCAATAGAGCCATCGGCGTTGATAGTTGCATAATATGCGTCATTTTTGACTGCAGCATTCGAGCCACCGGTTAAATAAAAACGATTTTCGTAGGCAACGAGACCAAACGTATAGCGTGTTGTGGGAAGTACGACTGATGATGTCTGCCAGCTGCTACTGAGCGTACCATCACTGTTAATGTCAGTATAGAGCACGTCGTCAAGATAGGTAGACCCCGTGTAGCCGCCCATAATATACATTCTGCCGTTATAGGCGACCATACCCTCACCATAACGCGCAGCATTTGCACCTGGAATTGATGCCGTACTGTTCCAAGTGCCCAGTGTACCGTCACTGTTTATTTGAGCGTATTGTATATCGCTCAATGCGGACGCCCCCAAGCCGCCGCCCACATATACATAACCGTTATACACTGCTTGACCATGGAAGTAACGGGCTGTCGTAAAGCCTGCACCGTTAGTCGTCCACGAACCAATCGTGCCGCCGGTCAGACCGCCCCTGTTAATCTGATCGGGGGATATGTCGATATTGCCTTCATTGTTACCATCAGTGAAGTTTGAGGCGCTCGTAATGACTACACTCGGGTCAATTGTTAGTGGGTAGTTTCCGTACTGAAGATTAGAAGCGTTTAATGTGAGCGTGTCGCCATCTACCTGATATGCAGCACCTACTTCACTGGCATCTTTATTTGTCTGCTTGATGATTGGTGCCGGGATAGCAAATACCAAATAATTCTTGGGCGAATTTTCGCGCGCCCGCATGACACTTTGACGGTCAGCGTCCGAGCCGTAAGAGATATCCCCAAACAGCGTTGGATCAGCCGAGTATATTCCGACTTCTTGCGAATGAGGAATGATTCGAGCTTCGAGTGTCTTAGGCAGATTAAGCTTAAAGCGCATTGAAAGTTGCCCACCCTCAGGAGCTTTATCAAGAATGATATCCTCCTTGAGCCCATTATTCTTGATGGTATACACTGCCTGGCCAGCTACGTCTTTTAGTGGATATACCAGACGACCGTTCTGCTTTTCACCCTCGAACGAACCAAATTCTGGCGTCATCGTAAATTGCAGATCTTGTTGATTATCGTAGTACGTTATACCTTTGCTAAGATCGCGAGGAATATCAACTGAGTATAGCTTAGCGCCAGAATCACCTACCGCAGACTTCTTTAGCTGCTGCAGTGGATTTTTATTGTTAGCTTGTGTGTTGCCAGCCTGATTAAACTGGTAGACCTGCTTTTCGGCATCAAAGTCCAGCTTGTCTTCGAGCTTCTTATTTACGCCATCCAGCAAAGCTTGTTTGTCGTGGTTCAGGTAGTAGCGATTAGCCGCAATCGCACCCTGGACGACTGGCAGGATAATGCTAGTCGTCACGATAGTAAAGGCCATTACCCCTGTTGCAATACGATGACGGTGCGTCCAGACAGCTCCCCTAGATACCAATGCTGATACTCGACGAATAAGCCGCAACTGTTGCAGGCTGTATATTTTGCGACGTAGCTTTTCGCTAGTATGCTTAGATGTTTGTATCATGATCACACGTGATTTACTGCTTCTATTTTAGCATAAGCGTTACGTATTTTGCGTAGGATTTCGGCTAGTACTTGCTGTAGTAATTCAGGGTGATATTACCAAGTCGTGTCTCTGCACTACTCAAGCTAGACATTCTAATTCTCAAAGTCATAACCGAACCTGCTGTATATGTACCAGCGAACGCGCCACCGTTCTTAGTCTGCCACGTTGTCGTAGTAGATGGCGTTATGGATACGAAGTTATTGTTAGTCTCGACAGTGCCTGCCGTATCGCGAATTTCGAGATTCATAGTACCATTCGTGGTATTAGAACTATATGTGCCCACGGTTGGTACTCCGTTCCAAGCAGCCCAATCGCTTGGAACCTGCGCCTGCACAACAACGTCGTAACATTGTGCGCTACCCGATGTACTAATCCACTTGTAGTAGTTTACGCGGTTCGTCAAATCAAGCGCACTCGTCATGGTACCGCTGTTAGCTGATGAACAAGTCGCGTCATTTGTCGCATCGAGTACAGCACCAGCATATTCAGGAGTTAACACCAGACTCTTCTGGTGACGAGCGTTTCCGGCCAGCGTTGGCTCAAAACCAGTACCAAATGTTACGGTGTTGCCGCCGTTACCGATAGTTACGGTACCCGTGCCTACGGTCAGTAACGCATTGCTGCTACCGTCGTTGACTTGCAGGATATTGGCAGTCTGACCACTCGCTCCCTGGAAAAGTGCCGCAATACTGTTAGTTGCCGCGCTAATCATATTGAGGTTAGCAGTTTGCTGGGTCGTCTGGTTGTGAATGTAATAACCAGAGCCGCTCTTAGCAATACAACCCGTTGAACCAGTTGTATCACAAACAGTCGTACCGTTTACACGCAATCCCACAGATGCGTTAATTTCGCCAGTCACATCAAGCGCGTATTGAGGGTTCGTATTGCCGCCCAGCCCGACCTTGGCCGTACCACTAGAAACGTTGAACCCTCGTGCGAAGTCCATACTAGAGCCATCATTCTTAAAGGTGATCTGATTATATTGCGTACCCGTGTACCCAGCACCGCTCCATACCGAAAGTACAAGGTTGGCACCTGCTGCCTCAAAGTCTAGGGCGCTCCCGCTGGTACGCAATCGATAACTCTTGGTGGCAGTCGTTGCGTCCCTTACTTGCAAGTTGCCTACAACATCCATGGTTTCCTGAGGATTAAAGGTGCCGCCAACTGCTACTCGGAGGTTACCAGAATCAACACTAAAGGCAGTGTTCGTGCCGGCAGCATTTTTAACCTGAAACGCATTGGTTACGTTAGCTGCAGGCTGAACCGTGAGTGTATTTGCGTAGCTATCGCCATATACCGCTGCTGTCTGAGTACCGCCTGGAAGCGCCGCCAAGAAACCGGCAGACTGTGACCATACCCACTTGCTTGGACTTTGATCTGGGTTCATAGTTGGCGCAAAATACCACTGTTCGAAGCCGTTCGTAATGCGGCCATAGAGCTGTACTACTGTTGCAGTGGCATCGTTCTGCGTCGTTACTGCAACGATATCATTCTTGGTAATAACTTCGGCCGTATCATTCATAGTGATGTTCACGTAAGGAGCACCTGCCATAGCGTTTTGCTGCTTCACGCGCATACTCACTGTTGCCTGAGTGTTGTCACCGGCGTTGCCGTCAAAGCCACCAATAATGTTAACTGATGAGACACATTGCCTAAACTGAGCAGTAATAGTACATGTGCCCATGAGTGTCCACTTATTAGCATCCGTTCCAGCAGTATTGCTCGTGGTGAGGCCAGTTTGCTGGATTCCACCTTTCACGTCCAAGGATACAGCTGGGGTCGTAATGCCACCGATTCCGACTCGTAGGTTTGTTGTATCGGCATTAAGTGCAATTCCAGTAGTAGAGTCCTGAATTTGGAAGGCGTTAACGGAGTTAGTCGTTGTCTTATGAAGAGTTGCGCCATACTGATCAACGCTCATGGTGTTGGCCGTAGCATTTGCGAGTTCGAGCGAGTTATAAGCACCACTATCATAAACGCGCAGACCCACAGTAGAGCCAGTTGCGATATTGAGCTTAGCTGATGGCGTACCACCGACAACACCAATAGCAACACGTTCACTCACCGTATCGACGCGGAAAACGTTCTGGTTAGTACCCGCCGCTGAGCTGTTAATAACAAATGCTGTAGCTGAGTCTGTCGAGTTCTGGAGCAATATTGTTCCCGTACTGCTAAAGGTTGCAATGTTTGTGCCAGCGCCGTTCTTAAGATCCAGAATGTCACCAGCACCTGCAGCGTTTGCACGAATAACCGCGCCAACAGAACCACTAGTTGCAGCTTGGACGTACATGTTGGCGGACTGGACAGTTGCAGTGTTTTGAATATAGTTGCCCGAGCCAGCCGCAGGTGTACAGCCACTGCTCGTACAAATAACTGTGCCGGCGATGCGATATTGCGTTGAGGTGTTAACGTCACCGGTCACGTCCAGAGGATAGCTTGCAGAAGACACGTTGCTTCCGATTGCGACACCGGTACTTCCCGCCCAGAGCTTAACATTAACACCGCCCGGGCGAAGCGCAATCGCGGCGGTACCTGTTTCCAAGGATGCAACAGTATTAAGACCGTTCCATGAGAGGCCAAATACATCATTTTCGTTAGGGCTAAATACTGCAATTGCCGGCTGAATAACACCAGCCGAACGAGCGTCAAATACCGAGATGCCTCGGGCAGTCACATCAGCTGTACTCGGAAGACCCATGGCTAGTAATTGCCCATAGGCTCCTGGGTTGTATAGTGGGATATTAATTGCTGTTGGAACAGCGGATGATAGAGGAGTCGTAAACGTAGTAGCATTCGCAGAAGTAACATTAAGACGCAGTGCTGCGCCCATAGTGATAAGTCCACTTGAGCTAGTACTGACGTTGAATAGTGATGTATTTGAAGTGTTTTGGATCTGGAAAGCATTGCCTGAGTCAGTTGAGTTTTGCAAGAACACTGCTCCAGTACTACCGAAGGTCGCAACATTTGTGCCAGCGCCGTTCTTAAGATCCAGAATGTCACCAGCACCTGCAGCGTTTGCACGAATAACCGCGCCAACAGAACCACTAGTTGCAGCTTGGACGTACATGTTGGCGGACTGTGCGGTAGTTGTGTTCTGAATGTAGTTTGCTGAGCCACTGGTTGCAGCAAAGCCACAGTTTGTTGAGTTTCTGATACATAGTGTACCTGCTTCATCGGGTATCACGATTGCCCTGTTTGCTGTAGGAGTGGCAAAACTGAGAGTTGTCGTAAATGAGCCACTGGTTGCTTGAATTGTCATGCCCGAACTGCCAAGCAACCTAGTTGCGGTATTGGTGCCGCCCATCGTTAAAATTCCCAGTGGTGCAGCAAGGGTTCCATCGAAACCGCTGTATGTTGCCTGAATTGCACCCATCGTAACTGTCCCATTGGTCGTGTTGACGCTAAAGATATAGTCATTGTTGGATGCCTGAATTGCCAATGCAGTAGTGCTATCTGTGGTAGTTTTTAGTGCAAATCCAGCACTTCCCAGTGTCCCTACCACACCACCAGTGCCAGCAGCAGTAAGATTAATTTTACCGTTCGTACCAGTAGTAAAGTTTATGGCAGATGCCCCAGTACCACCCTGAACTGTTGTACTTGAGCTACCGTTGGTAGAACCTATTGTCACAGCTTGGGTCGTACTTGTGCCACCATCTGCAATATGAACAGTATGTGCGGCGTTGGTGGTACCAATGTTAATAGTAGCCGAGCTGCTTCCAACAGTGACAGTACCTGCGCCTGTCGTACCCAATATAAGCGTACCCGTTCCAGAAGTAGTAATTGTCAAACTTTGGTTTGTACCGCCAACGGTCCAGTTCGAGGTAGCTGCAGCGGTTAGCGTTAAGGCTCCCGTAGACGTCGTGATAGATGAAGCAGCGTTGCCTGTTAAGGAGATAGTTCCGCCAGATTGGCTAATACCGCCCGTTATGGTCGTTGATTTGTTGAGGTTGATGCTAGTTGCGTTAGTCGTACCAATGTTAAGCGCGGCTGCCGATGAGGTGTCGAGAAGCGGAGCCTGGAGAGAGGTCGCCGCGGTACCAGTGCCAGAGATGTTAAAGTTAGCGCCTGACTGTAGCGAGGTGCCATTTTGGATGTAGTTGCCCGAGCCACTTGAAAGTGCAAAACCACAGTTTGCCGAGCTTTGGATACACAATGTGCCCGATTCATCTGGAAGTAAAATGCTGCGGTTGGCAGTTGGCTGCACAAAACCAAGCGTAGCCGCATTGCTACCATTGAGCGTTGCAAGCTGACCTGCGCGGAACGCATATGGCACTGCAGTCAGCTTTAAGCGTGGTGACATTTCACCGTCCCAGCTTGCAGTGCCGGTACCACCGATGTTCATCGTCAAATAAAGATTCTGGTCCCAGTTAATAGTATTCGGGAATGCCGTGACACTACCGAGGTCAACAGTTAAATAACCATTCGCAACACGAACTTTGTTAGTACTTGTTCTCGTCTCAGTCCAGAGACAAGCGGCGTCACCGGTACAGCTACCCTGGCTCGATCCACTTGAAGTGAGCGCATTGTAGAGCTTGAACTCGACGTTGTAGTCGCCGTCAGGAACAATAGATCCCGCTGATGCCATCAGACGCGCCTGGAAATTAACCGTCGAACTGGTTGCTGCGGTAGCTTGACCGGGGTGTAACTTGAAGATAGTACCAAGACACACAGCAAAGAATACCCCTCCCAACAGGAGGAAAGAACGCAGAAATATTGCTGGTCTTTTATATGTTGTTGGTGACATTTTGGTATCTGTTTTGGCTTTTACTTTTTGTTAGTCATAGCCGTATCTTCATTATTCGGGTTTGCAACACCTTACACAAGGTGATTTGAGGAGTATTTTTGTACTCACACTTTTGATCTGTTGCTGCTATTTTCGGCAATTTTTCATAGTAATAAATACAATACTATTATGTGTTCACACTGTCCGGAGACCAGCTAACACCTGTAACAACTTGCAAGAGACTTAAATATACGTAGACTTAAATACTACGTTTTACTAATTACGAACAAACTTATCCACAAGACCCGTACTACGCATTAGTTCCGGCCGTTGTGTTTGTGTCATCATTAACCTACAAATAACAGAGGTTACGGAGGTGCTATTGCATTATTTGGTAGTTAAATACGTATGTTTTGCCATTTGCCGTAACGTTTGCAATGCCTATCGTGAACGAATCTGGCTGAGTCTGATCCACATAGCCACCAGCCTGAGCGCTGTCCTTGCCCACAGGCGTAAGCACAATTCGGGGAGCACCACCGTAAGCCTTATCGAACAGTATCTTTATGATATCGTCCGCGATAACAGACTGAGTGCCAGTCGTAATACTAACGACGCCGGAGGTATCGTTACCAGTTATCGTAGCTGACGCATTTTGACCTGAGGCCGACAGCAGCTGGATCTGAGGTGCATTACCTTGTGTGATAATATGGCCACCAATCGTTATCGTACCGACGTTCGTTGCGCCTACAACAGTTAAGCCACCATTCACAGTAATATTGCCCGCGACATTAATGTTCTGGAAGTTATTTGTACCTTGTATGTCGGTCGCAGGATTGTAGTAGCCGAGATTAACCAGAACCAGAACCGTACCTTTATTACCGTTAAAGTAGCCAAGCGCCTTACCGATAGTAGAGCCCGCTTGAGTAGCTTTCATGGCATAACCTGGTATATCAGAGCTTGTTAGGTAATCACCCGGCTTGATGGCTCCATTTGCACCAGAGACCTTCACTGGCACGCGGCCTGCAAGCACCAAAGGCTTTCCGGTTAGTTCCGAGCTTGTGCCGCCATATGAATTAATCATAAAGCTCGACGTTCCGTCTGATATAACACCGATAGCAGCAGTATTATATGCACGATCAGACTTCACGACACGCTCTGTATTATTAGGATCGGCCATTACAACATCAGCAGCTTCGACGTCGTCAGCGGCGGCAATCGTCTCCGCAAGGTCAGGCGTAGTGCTCGCAGTAATAGTGCTAGATGCACCAATCGTACCTGATACACCTAGTTTCTTCGTACAAGTTGCCACGCCCACACATACGTTACCGCTGTTCATTATCGTCATGCGAACAGTAGTGTTAGTGCCAAGTTGCAGTGCAAAGTTGCTACGTGTGCCTACCAGCATGTTATTCGCGACAGCGCCGGTATATGCCGTACCAGACGGATCAATATCAGCCTGCTGGACAAGACCTGTAATTGCTTCCGTACCAAGTATGCCATCGGTAGAGTATAGAACATAAGCTCCACCGCCCTCTGCAGTGTTGTCATTTGTACTATCTCCGTAGAGCTCTAGGCCAGCGAATCCCCTGCTCTGCACGGTAATAAGAGTGTTGCCCGTACTTGTACTATCAAGGTTATTCCCAACTGTAAGACTGTTGCCGTTGATCGACACGTTCTGGTTGAAGTTAGATTGTCCCTGGACCTGCAGAGTACCAACAACTGTTGTATTTCCTGCAGTTAGAGTACCGCCGACGCTACCACTTTCTTGTGTTGCATCACCGGTCAAAGCGCCTGCTGCGGTTAAACCAACTAAGTCGAGTGAACCTGCTACCATAGTGCGTGCACCTGATGTGTAATACACACCAGTCGTACCCGCGCTACCATTGTAGCCACCCATAACATAGATATAGCCGTTGTAGGTTACAGCCCCCATACCCGTATACGAAACCGGTAGAGCATTGCTGTCGCTCACCCATGTGCCAATCGTACCGTTACTGTTAAGCGGTGCATACGAAACCGTTGTACTATTCTTTATTACATAGACGTTGCCATTCATTACAACAGATGCAAAGTTGGCAGATACCGTTGGTAGACTTGTCGTTGAAGTCCAGCTACCAATAGAGCCATCTGAGTTTAGCGGTGTGTAGTAGGTTGCGCCCACGGTAGTTCCCGAGCCATTAATACCACCCATGTAGTAAAGATAGCCGTTAGCCGCAAAGGTAGTACCGTTTGCAAGTGCTACAGGCAGCACAGTCGCTGTATCGAATGAGTTTATAGAACCATCGCCGTTAATATGAGTGTAGTACGTGGCTGTGGTTGACGCTCCGCTCACATTGCCGCCAAGTACATAGAGGTAGCCATTCACAACATAGGCCGCCGTTGCATTCACAGCCGAAGGAAGCGTGACTGGACTCGTTTGCCAGTTTACAAGCGTGCCATCCGAGTTTTGTTTAGCTATATAAATAGTGTTCTGGTTAGACGAACCATCAGTACCGCCCAGTACATATAAGTATCCTTGGGACGATGCGGCCGCAGTATAGCCCCTTGCGCCACCCAATACAGTAGTTGTGTTCCAGGTGCCCAATGTACCGTTTGCCTTAATAGGCGCGTATCGAACCGCACTACTATAAGCACCTGCATAGCCACCAACGTTGTAGACATAGCCATTCATTACGACGGAGCCGCCAAACGAACCACCCGTTGTCATGCTACTAGTAGATGACCAGGAATTCAGTCCGGCACCAGCGCCACCGTTTAGTGTAATAACGCTGTTGGAGCTGTTAACATTTAGCAACTGACCTCCAGAGGCATTCTGCACCTGGAAGGCATTACTTGAGTTAGCTGAATTCTTAAGTGTCGTCGCGCCGGTGCTACTGAAGGTTGCAACGTTGTTTCCGCTGCCATCTTTGAGGTCCAGAATATCACCGGCTCCAGCAGCGTTAGCCTGCAAGACTGCTGTCACTGAGCCGCTTGTAGCAGCCTGGACGTACATGTTAGAGGATTGTGCCGTGGTCTGGTTATGGATATAAAAGCCCGACCCCGTCTTGGCAGTACATCCTGTACTATCACACATACTAGTACCTGCAATACGGAGTTGTGTTGACGTATTTATATCGCCTGCCACGTCTAACGTATACGACGCTGACGCCTGACCAATAGCAATTCTTGTGTTAGTGGTATCGGCTACGATGACATTGCTAGTAGCATTGGCGTTCTGTATGCGAAACGCAGTTGTCGAGTTCGCTGTATTCTGTAACAGCATTGCGCCCGTATTTGTTATCTTGAAGAAGTCCGCAGTGGCGTTACCCATCTGTACTGCGTCAGATGAACCACCCTGGTAGACACGAAATCCAACAGTGCTGCTCGTAGCAACGCTCAATTTAGCGCCTATAGGGTCGCTAATAACACCGACGGCGACGCGCTCGTTCGTCGTATCAACGCGGAAGACATTCTGGTTAGAACCTCCTGTTGATGTATTGATAGCAAAGGCAGACAACGAATCAGTTGAATTCTGCAATAATACAGCCCCAGTACTACCGAAGGTTGCAACATTTGTGCCGGCACCGTTTTTGAGGTCGAGTATATCGCCCGAACCCGCTGCATTAGCACGAAGCACACCGGCAACCGAACCGCTAGAGGCGGCTTGGACGTACATGTTGGCGGACTGTGCGGTAGTCGTATTCTGTATATAGTTTGCCGAACCGCTTGAAGCTGCAAAGCCACAACTCGTAGAGTTTCTTATACAAAGCGTACCCGCCTCGTCTGGAAGGGTGATCGTTCTGTTTGCAGTAGGTGTTGCAAAGCCAAGTGTTGTCGTAAATGATCCACTCGTAGCTTTGAACGTACTACTGGCATTTCCTTGTATTGTTGTGGTATTCGCACCACCAAGTGTGATATTTCCGAACGGCGCATTAAGCGTGCCGTCAAAACCACTATACGTAGCTTGAATTGCACCCATCGTGACTATTCCAGCAGACGTACTAACACTGAATATATAGCTACTACTCGCATCTTGCACCGCAAGAGCCGTAGAGCTATTTGTTGAGCTCACGATATTAAAACCGCCACTACCGAGTGTTGCGTTTACCGCACCGGTACCAGCAGCAGTAAGATTAATTTTGCCATTGGTGCCAGTGGTAAGGTTTATGGCAGATGCCCCGGTACCACCCTGGATTGTCGTACTAGAACTACCGTTAGTTGAGCCAACACTTACACTCTGTGTCGTGCTAGTACCGCCATTCGCTATATTAACCGTATGTGCTGTATTCGTTGTTGCGATATTAGTCGTCGTTGCAGCACTACCGAGTGTCACACTCGTGAGACTTGTAGTTCCAATTGAAATTGTGCCTGAGCTACCGGTGTTCATCGTAATACTCGGCGTACCAGCCGTACCCGTTAGAACAATCGCCGTTGAAGAGTTAACTGACTGTAAGGTCAACGCACCGACTGTTGTGTTAACCGAAGAAGCAGCGTTGCCAGTAAGTGATATGGCGCCGCCAGACTGAGTAATACCGCCCGTTATGGTCGTTGATTTGTTGAGGTTGATGCTAGTTGCGTTAGTCGTACCAATGTTAAGCGCGGCTGCCGATGAGGTGTCGAGAAGCGGAGCCTGGAGAGAGGTCGCCGCGGTACCAGTGCCAGAGATGTTAAAGTTAGCGCCAGATTGCAGAGACGTACCATTCTGAATATAGTTGCCCGAGCCACTGGAAAGGGCAAAACCACAGTTTGTCGAGCTCTGGATACACAATGTACCAGATTCATCTGGGGCGAGGATACTACGGTTAGCAGTTGGGGTCGTAAGACCGAGCGTACTCGTAAAGCTACCATTAACTGCTGCGAGCTGGCCGGCCCTAAAGGCATACGGCACTGCTGTCAGCTTTAAGCGTGGTGACATTTCACCGTCCCATGTTGGGGTACCAGTGCCACCGATGTTAAGACTGATATACAGATCCTGGTCCCAGTTGATATTCGTCGGAAATGCCGTAACGCTGCCAAGGTTTGCAGTCAAGTAACCGTTAACTACCCTAACCTTATTGGTGCTTGTTCTCGTCTCAGTCCAGAGACAAGCGGCGTCACCAGTACAGCTGCCCTGACTTGATCCTGACGACGTGAGCGCATTGTAGAGCTTGATTTCGACGTTGTAGTCGCCATCCGCAGCGATGCTTCCAGCACTTCGCATTAAACGAGCCTGGAAGTTAAGCGTGCTGTTTGTCGCAGCAACTGCGTGTGGTGTCTGCTGAAATTGCAGCCATGAGCTGAACACAAAAACAATACCCACAATGAGTGCAAACAGAAATATAACTGGTATTTTAAATTTTGGTTTTAGCATTTGGTTTTTTGTTTTTGCGCGGGGCTTTTTGCCCCTCAGGTTCACCACTTATTATGCGCGTAAATACCATGTTACCTCAAGAGGTAGCAACAACATTATTTACATTTTGCCTGTATGCATTTTTTGCACAAAATCTCGAAGATATACGATGCTATTTCAACAACATACAAGCTTTTACTCGTTAGCATCATTAAAATCATAGCGAGCGAAGCTAATGATTTATTGAAGTAAAAAAATCAACGAGCGTGTTCTGCTCGTTGATTTTATCCACAGGTTGGAGTGCTATTTAAGCAATCTTTGTGATCTTGATTGCGGTGTGGCGCTGGCGGTGACCCTGAATCTTGTGCACGCGCTTCTTTGCCTTGTAGCGAATAGCCAAAACTTTGTCAGCTTTAACTTCGTCTGCTACTACTTCCGCAGTAACCTTAGCCTTAGCTACAGATGGAGTGCCAACTGATACGTTGTCACCATCAATAACCATTAATGGTTCAAATGTTACGTTTTTGCCATCAGCGTGAAGCAATTCTACCTCAATAGTTTCGCCTTCTGAGACGAGGTATTGCTTACCGCCGGTTGCAATGACTGCTTTTTTCATACTTTTGTAACTCTCTTTTCAAGAAATTATATACCGATAAATAGTAACAGATATAGGCCCCTATGTAAAGGCGTTCTAGGCTGTTACTTTCTCAAGACCCACGACAAGCTCCATACCTTCAACCTTACAGTTGGTCAGATAGGTGTAGTCGCGTGACTCGAGCACAGCTTCCGTTGCTAACGTCTCAGCCTTAATAGTGTCCAGGTGCTCTGTCATAGACTCGTGAAGAAGGTTCTCGTGGGTCAGAAGTGCCAAGTTGATACGATCATCAACTTCAAGTCCAGCTGCCTTACGAGCGCTCTGTACGTTACGGATAACTTCACGCATGAGACCCTCACGGTGTAAATCAGGGGTAACGGACTTGTCAACGGAGACGTAACCATCGGCAAGATCAGCCAAATGAGCTACCTGTTTTATGTTAACTTCTTCGGAAATCATCTGCTCAAGCTCTTCATCGAGTTTTTGTCCACCGTAAGAAAGCGTCTGTAATGGCTGACGAACCTTAACTTGCTGTTCATCCTCGCCCTTGAACATACGTTGCGCCAAACCCGCCTCAATAATCTGTCGGGTACGAGCCATCTGCTCGATCACAACGTCATTGATCTTGCCAGTTTCTGGCCAATCTATAAGGTGAACAGACTCACCGCCAGTAAGTTTACGGTAAAGTTCTTCGGCCAAGAACGGCGTAAACGGTGCTAGTACTACAGAAAGACGAACTAGAACATAGTGTAATGTCTTGTAGGCGTCATTCTTGTCCGCGTTATCATCTGACTTCCAGAAACGTTTGCGGCTGCGGCGTACATACCAGTTAGAAGCATCGTCGAGGAATGGCAAGATTGGTTTCGTGGCACTAGAGAGATCATAAACAGCTAAACTTGAGTCAATTTCTTGGGTTAACTGGTGAACTCTAGATACAATCCACTGGTCCAGAGGGTTCTTGAGGCTGTCGCTAGGGTCAGAAAGATCACCACTCCATTCCCAACCATCTACATCAGCATAGAGCGTAAAGAAGTCGTACATGTTCCAGGCCATGCTCAATTTACGTGCAACGTCAGCAACGTCTTTATCGAGCAAAGCAAAGTCTTCACCGCTGAAGAGAGGCGATGATAGTAGTAAAAATCGCAACGAATCTGCTGAGTACTTGTCCATTAGTTCATTAGGATCGGTGTAGTTACCGTATGACTTACTCATTTTTCGTCCGTCATTGCCAGCAACGACACCGTGTACGAGTGCGGTCTTGAATGGCGCTTTGCCAAAGAGTCCAACGTTTACTGCGTTAAGGTAGTAAAACCATGCACGAACCTGGCCTACGTACTCAACAATAAAGTCGCCTGGATAGTTGTGCTCAAATTTCTCAACATTCTCAAACGGATAGTGGAACTGAGCAAATGGCATAGAGCCGCTCTCGAACCAACAGTCAAGCACCTTATCGATGCGAGTATAGTGCACGCCATCTATGTCAAAAGTAATATCGTCGACCCATGGACGGTGATAGTCTTCGAGCTCTTCGCCAGATAACTCATTGAGTTCGGCATAACTGCCAACTACTTTGATATGTTCTTTGCCTTCTGCGTCCGTGCCCTTCCAGACAGGCATTGCTGTTGCCCAAAAACGATCACGGCTCAAGTTCCAGTCTGGCGCAGTCTCGATAGTCTTTCGTGAACGACCATCCTTAAGATGCTCTGGCACCCAGTTAACTTCACCGTTCTGCTCCAGCATTTCCGTACGCTGACCATTAATATCCATAAACCAACTTGGGTGAGCACGATACATCAACTTCGTACCGCAACGGTGACAGTGCGGGTAGCTGTGCGTAATGTAAACGATCTTCCAGACGATGCCTCGAGCAAGAAGCTCTTTAGCGATCGGCTTATTGGCATCCCAGACGTTCTGCCCCTTCCACTCACCTTCTTTGTATAGACCGTTGTCATCAATGTTACTTACAAAGGGAAAGCCCTTCTCGCGAGAAAGCGCATAGTCTTCTTCACCATAAGCAGGTGCAAGGTGCACAAGGCCAGTACCGTCATCAAGTGTGACATAGTCTGCGTCCCATACCTTATGCGCATTTTCACCACGATCCTCAAACAAAGGTTCATAACTCTTTCCAACGAGTTCACTGCCTTTGAGAGTACGTAACACTTCGTACGATAAAACTTTGTGCTTTTCGTCGGTAAGAACTTTATCAAGAAGTTCTTTGGCCAAGATGAGCTTCTGTCCATCCACCAGGACTTCAGCGTATTCGAAGTCTTTATTAACAGCAACAGCCGTATTGGCAGGTAGCGTCCAAGGAGTAGTCGTCCAGGCCAACAGATAAGCATCTTCGTCCTTCAGCTTAAACTTAACGAATACAGATGGGTCGGTTACATCCTGGTAGGAGTTATCCATGGCCACCTCGGCCTTGGAGATAGGTGTAGCATCGCGTGTACAGTACAAAAGCACCTTTTCCCCTTCATAGATCTTGCCCTTCTCGTACAGGGTCTTAAAAGCCCACCAGACAGATTCCATGAATTCTTTGTCCATAGTCTTGTAAGCACCCTTAAAATCTACCCACCGACCAATACGATCGATAGTATCCTCCCAGAGGTTACCGGTCTGGACCATGTTTTCGCGACAAGTAAGGATGTACTCCTCGAGGCTAATCTTTGTGCCGATGTCACGCTTATCTTTAATTCCAAGCTTTTTCTCTGTAAAAACTTCAGCTGGCAAGCCGTGACAGTCCCAACCCCAAACGCGTTCAACTCGTTTGCCCTTCATGGTCCAATAGCGTGGAATCGCATCTTTAGCGATGGTAGTTAGCAATGTACCGTGATGTGGCACGCCAGTAATAAACGGAGGGCCATCGTAAAAAACATACGCGTTATCCTGAGGGCGCATTTCTACTGACTTCTCGAAAGTCTTATTCTCTTTCCAGTATTGCACCAAGTCCTTCTCATACTCGAGGGCTCGGCGGCGGGTTCCTTTTTGGAACTTCATATCTCTCTCCTTTTTCAATCAAAAAAGTCATCGCTTTTGACTGTTGGAGCCCAATTAGGGCGGTACCATCCAACTTCCAAAAGAGATGACTCTTATATTTTGGCGCTTTATTTTAGCAATTACGGAGCTTCAGCCGGCAGGTTCTACTCTTGGTAAACAATTTCTTCCTGCTGCATTCGTGGTTGATAGCCACTCATCTACCTAGGTAGAGTGCATGTTGTTATATTGTACGAGAAAATGTATAGCGTAGCAAGGCCTGTCGCAATAACAGGTTTAGCCATACATGTAACCAGCAACTTCGTCCATTAAGGGCAAAGTTGGACCAGGCCATACGTTCAGTACAGACCCATCATCATTGAGGGCTAATATTGAAGGGTATGCCATGATGTCATAAAGAGAGGCTGTTGCGGCGCCATCACGTGTATTAACGCTTACAAGTTCAACCTTACTGCGCCCAATATCATGGGTACGCTGGAAATCGCGTACAAAGGACTCAACGTCGCTCGCGTGGTCAGAATTGGGGCGATAGAGCACAACAACTTTCACGGGCTCATCATAGCATAACCGACATTAAAAACCAATTAAAAACACAACAGCCGTCTCGCAATTGAGACGGCTGTTGCCTGTAGTAGGAAGTTTATATCCTAACTACAACCAGTAGTTGAACCACAGGTCTCGCAAACGTAGCAGCTGCCTGCCTTACGAGTGTGGTTGCCACAGTTGTAGCACATAGGAGCCGCAGTATCTAAACCGGGCTGAGGCCTTGTACTCTGAACCTTTGGCTTGGCAACTTCAGAGAAGAAGATTGCTTCGGCTGCTGGCTCAGGGTGCTGCTCTTGGACCTGCTGACCAACCAATGACTGATCGTCGGTCAAAAACATTGCCTGCTGTTCGTCTGGCATTTCGTCAAATGAGGCAAGACCGAGCTCAAGACGATCATCAAATGACAAGTAATCGAGCGCCAGGCGGCGGAAGATGTAGTCAGTGATCGATGTTGCAGTACGGATGTCTTCGTCATCAGTGATACCAGCTGGGGCAAAGCTGCTACTCATAAGAGTACGGACGTAGCTCTTTAGAGGCACGCCATACTGTAAACCGTGGCTTACAGAGATAGCGAAGGAGTCCATCAAGCCTGAGAGCGTTGAACCCTGCTTAGACACACGGATGAAGAGCTCTCCTGGAGTACCATCTTCATATTCGCTAACAGTAAAGAAACCAGCGAGATCGGCAATACGGAACTTGTATGTCTTGCCGTTACGACGGCGAGGAAGTAAGCGACGAACCGCGCCCTTTACGACAATTTTGTCGGCTGCAACAGTCTCAACCGCTGCGATAGGTGCTACTGGCGCCTCTGCTACAGCTACAGGAGCTGCAACTGGTTCTTCCTTGACCTCTTTCTTCTTACCAGAAAGTGGCTGTGCAACTTTACAGTTGTCGCGGTAAATAGCGATAGCCTTAATACCCATCTTCCATGCGTCAATATGAAGTTGCTCGACATCTTCGACAGTCGATTCTTCTGGCATGTTAACAGTCTTACTAATAGCGCCAGAGATGAATGGCTGTACAGCTGACATCATCTTAACGTGGCCAAGGTAGTGAATTGCGTTGTCGCCTACGGCACAAGCAAACACTTCTTGATGTTCTGGCTTAAGGTGTGGAGCACCGTCAGCAGCACCACTGTCATGAATGTAGCTAACAATTTCATTAACCTGAGCTTGGTTGTAGCCAAGTGTCTTAAGCGCACGTGGTACAGTCTGGTTAACGATAGCCATCGAGCCACCACCAACAAGGTTCTTGTGCTTCACGAGGCTAAAGTCTGGCTCGATACCGGTAGTGTCGCAGTCCATCATAAGACCAATGGTGCCAGTTGGCGCCAAAACACTGGCCTGTGAGTTACGAACACCGTACAGTTCGCCAAGTTCGACAGCCTCATCCCAAGCTGTTGCTGCAGCGCTCAAGAGCTCCTCAGATACAAGACCTGCATCAATGTCGGATACCGCTGCACGGTGTTGGCGAAGTACGTTGATCATGCCCTTGCGGTCCTTGTTGAATCCTGCAAATGGACCAACGCGGTTTGCGACCTTAGCACTTACAGCATATGCGTGACCAGTCATAAGAGCAGTAATAGCAGCTGCCTGTGCGCGGCCTTCGGCTGAGTCATATGGCAAACCTTGTGCCATAAGCATTGCACCGAGGTTAGCATAGCCTAAACCGAGTTCACGGTAAGCCTTGGCGTTCTTGGTAATACCCTCAGTTGGGTACTCACTGTAGCCAACCAAAATTTCCTGAGCTGTAAATACCAATTCGATAGTGTGTTTGAAAGCTTCAATATCAAATGTGTTGTCTTCGCGGAGGTACTTAAGCAAGTTGATAGAGGCCAGGTTACATGCAGAGTTATCAAGGTGCATGTACTCAGAACATGGATTACTACCGTTAATGCGACCGGCGTTTGGAGTCGTGTGCCACTTGTTAATAGTGGTGTCGAACTGCATACCTGGGTCTGCACATGCCCAAGCTGCTTCAGAAATCTGGCGGAAAAGCTCCTTAGCCTTTACAGTGCTAACGGTTTCGCCAGTAGTCACTGCTTTAAGGTCCCAGTTTTTGTCAGCAAGAACAGCTTCCATGAAATCGTCAGTTACGCGAACAGAGTTGTTGGCGTTCTGGTACTGAACAGAAGAAATATCAGAGCCATCGAGGCTCATGTCAAAGCCAGCGTCGCGCAAAGCACGGATCTTGTTTTCTTCGTTCTTCTTTGTCTCAATAAAAGCTTCTACATCTGGGTGATCTACGTTTAGAACAACCATCTTAGCTGCACGACGGGTCTTACCACCACTCTTAATTGCACCGGCAACAGAGTCGGCACCGCGCATAAAGCTAATAGGACCAGAAGCACGGCCAGCGCTCTTGCCAAGAGCTTCTTTAGATGAACGGATAGAACTAATGTTCAAACCGGCACCCGAACCGCCCTTAAAGATCATTCCTTCTTCTTTGTACCAGTTAAGAATAGACTCCATGGTATCTTCAACCTTTAGGATGAAGCAGGCGCTAGCTTGCTGAGCGCGGTCAGCTGCACCAATGTTAAACCATACTGGAGAGTTGAACGCTGCACGTTGTGTAGCGAGTACGTATTTCAACTCTTCACGATAGTCTTCTGCCTCAGCTTCGCTCTCAAAGTACTTCTCTTGCAGGCCTTGACGAACAACAGTGTCAACGACACGGTCGATCAAAGTCTTGAGAGAAGCCTCGCGGCTAGCTGTACCAGGAGTACCAGTAAAGTATTTTTGCGCCACGATGTTAATCGCGTTTAGTGACCACCCTTCCGGAAAATCGACATCCCTCTGTTCGAAAACCGGTTTTTGAGTGGCTGGATTCACGATAATAGAATCCTGTGATACCCAGCGAAGCTGGTCATAGGCCTTGCTTTTAGGCTGAGTGAAAAATCGCCCACCCGAAAGACTGGTTGTTTGTCCCATAGTACCCTCTTTTGAGTCCACCCCAAGCAAAGCTTAGGGCAGCACCCCCCATAATTAAATTGTTTATTAAATTTTTGTTAGAGTTCGCGAGCACCGCTCATGTGTCGCCAGCTCCCCCTGGACCTCTGAATAAAAGTCCTCGGGGAACTGACGCTCACAACTCGCTCACACCTCTAGAGGTTCTTGATTGCGTTCTCTGATATGAGAAAGCTCTTTTTCAAAACTGGCAATGTCTTTGAAACGTCTATAGACACTTGCGAAGCGCACATATGCTACTTCGTTAATAAGTGCTAAACGGTCCATTGTCATTTCACCAATCTTATTTGACGCCACCTCGGGATCACCACATGCATAAAGCTGATGCTCAATATCAGACACTAAGCGTTCGAGCTGCATGTTTGTAATTGGTGTTTTTTCGCAGGCCCGATACAAGCCACCGAGCAGTTTCTGCCGGTTAAATAATTCTCGTACTCCGTCGTTTTTCACGACAATAAGTTGCGGGCGCTCAATACGTTCGTACGTCGTAAAGCGATAACCACATTCGGGACATGATCGACGTCGACGGATAGCTTCACCATCTGCCGCGTCGCGCGATTCTATAACCTTGGTGTCGGCATAGTGACATTGACTGCACTTCACCTGGCACTCCTTATAGTGTTATGTATTATAAATGTACCATCATCCCCATATATAGTGGTTGTGGTATTAATGATAGCTCTACTTATAGCGCTTTGGCAAGAATTTTCGGTTGTATTATTTAGTACGAAAAGTACGGTATTTACAGAGATCCGTCGCTGTTTTCGTCACGCTCTTTGTGCTTCTTTAGAAGACGGCGCATGAATGACGGCTGTTCAAGGTCATCGTCATGATGAACTACAGCACCCGAGTGATTATCAGGCTCTACAATGTCATGAGAAGGCATCTGAGGGCTTGTAGGAGCGTCGACTGAGTCATCTTCGTCAATTGTCCAAATATTTGGCATAGACGCGTCAGACTTGAAATCTGTAGCTGGGCTCGCGTCCAAGTTCATATCGACAGCAGAAAGATCAGGCTCATTTGCTTGAGTCATCTGCTGAGCAGGATTTGGTGAATCAAAATCTTCGGAGGCTACAGGAGATGTATCCTCGATAAGCTCAGGGCTGACCGTGGTTGGCGCAGAGGCAATTTCCTCAGCGCTGCGACGATTACCGAAGTAAGCAGCGTCAAAGCCAGTTGCTACAACAGTAATAATAATTTCGCCAGAAAGTTTGTCGTCGATAGTTGCACCGAAGATAATGTTGGCATCTGGGTCAGCGGCGCTGGTAATAGCCTCAGCAGCAGCGTTAATCTCGTGCATTGAAAGATCGTTGCCACCGATAACGTTAAACAAGATACCTCGGGCACCATCGATAGAAACTTCAAGCAATGGTGAATCGATAGCTTGTTGCGCAGCAAGAACGGCGCGGTTTTCGCCACTTGCGCGACCAATACCCATAAGAGCTGAGCCTGCATTACGCATAACCGCCTTCACGTCAGCAAAGTCGAGGTTAATGAGACCATGTACCGTAATCAGGTCAGATATACCCTGAACACCTTGACGGAGAACATCGTCAGCAACTTTAAATGCTTCGATAAGTGGAGTTTGGCGATCGATAGTTTGAAGAAGACGGTCGTTAGGGATAGTAATAAGTGTATCGACAGCGCGACGAAGGTTTTCTATAGCAAGGTCAGCATTACGGCGACGCTTCTCGCCCTCAAAGGCAAATGGCTTAGTAGCAAAACCGACGACAAGAATATTCATCTCCTTAGCCAAGCGAGCAACAACGTGGCCCGCACCGCTACCGGTACCACCACCGGCGCCAAGCGTCACAAAAATCATATCAGCTCCCTCGAGAGCCTTCTTAATTTCATCTGATGACTCTTCGGCAGCAGTCTCGCCTACAGAAGGATCAGCACCGGCGCCAAGGCCGCGTGTTGCATCTTTACCGATGTGGATCTTAACTTGAGCTTTTGAGTGATAGAGTGCCTGAGCATCAGTGTTGATGGCGATAAACTCTACACCTTCAACACCCGCATCAACCATTCGGTTAATTGCAGCTCCACCTGCTCCACCAACGCCGGCAACTTTAATTTTGGCAATGGTCTCGATAGCTGGTTCAACTTGAGGCATGATTCTATTAGTACCCTCTCTTCAATTCTTCGTAATATACAAGGCAGTATAGCCCATGAGGCACATGAGTTCAACAAACTTATACAGGGTTTTTTGACGTTTTTGGACGCCCGCTCATCTTGTACAAATTTAGTTATCGCTTAAAACGCTGCCACAAATTATCGACGAAATTTAGTGCTCGGGCACTGGCAGCACCACCATTTACAGGGGTAGATTCTGGCTGCAAAAGCATATCAAGCAGCATTAAACCTACAGCCGACGCGTAAGTTGGATCGGCGACGGTATCAACGAGTCCGCTTACAGAGTGGAGTGAACCAATACGAGCAGCAAGCTGCATTCTCTCTTTTGCAAATTCAGCTAGGCCTGGCAGCTTAGCCGTACCACCAACAATAACAACACCACCTGGTAATTTATGCGCTCGATGGATACGATTGAGTTCTTTATTAACGTATTCAAACAGTTCGTCAACACGGGCTTCAGTGATCATTGCAATCTCTTCATTCTTGAAGATGTGATCTTGATTGTTCAACTTAAGTCGGACATTAGGTGTGGATGTTTTTGACGCTAGCGTCGCATAACGAACTTTGACTGCTTCCGCTATATCAAGATCAGTCTTGAGGCCAATAGCTAAATCATTCGTTATGTGAGCTCCACCGATAGGGAGAACTGCTACGTGCTGCACTTCCCCATCCTCAAGCACTACAAGATTAGTGGTACCGGCGCCAATATCAATAAGCACAGTTCCTGCCTCTTTTTGCTGGCGAGTTAAAACAGCTTCGGCAGCAGCCAAGCTCGACAGCGTATGATTGTGTGGCGCAACCTGAGCTTTCTCGAGAGCCATGTCTAGGTTACGCAAGTTAGGTGTTGCTGCAGAAACAATATGTGTATCTACCTCAAGACGAACACCGTGCATACCAACTGGGTCCTTAATGTTGTCTTGTCCATCAAGGCGATAATTTTTAGCAAAAACCTGAATAATTTCACGGTTAGGAGGAAGCTTAACAATTGTCGCAGCTTCTTCTACACGAAAACGATCTTCGGGTGTAATTGCGCGATTAGCAGCACTAATTGCGATTACGCCGCGAGAGTTAATGCCGCTAACATGTGCTCCGTTAACATTAACGGTGGCACCGTTTAAACGCATGCCAGATAGGCGTTCTGCCTCTGTAATTGCCTGCACAACAGCCTCGGCTGCATCATCAACATGAACTACAACGCCCTTACGCATACCAATGTTAGGGGCGCTACCATGGCCAAGTACAGACACTTTGCCTGGGTTATTAGGGTCTAGCATGCCAACAACACAGCGAACAGTGCTTGTGCCTACATCTAGGCCGACGTATGTTGAAGAGGCGGGATCGCGCATATGCACGCAGTATAGCGCTTATACTTGGGTTAGAGCAAGTTTTGTTTACACTTGAGTAATAATTTCACAGCCAGTCTTGGTGACTAGCACTGTGTGTTCAAACTGCGCTGCCCAGCTGCCGTCACGTGTGAACAACGTCCAGCCGTCATGCGCTTCAACGATACCCGGATCGCCCAGTGTCGTAATTGGTTCTATTGCGATCGTCATACCAGCACGCAAAATTGGGCCTCTACCTGCGCGTCCATAATTTGGAATTTCAGGATCTTCGTGAAGTTCATAGCCAACACCGTGGCCCACAAGCTCTTTGACAATACCAAGCTTGTACTTTCGTAGCGTTGACTCGATTACAGCGGAAACATCGCCAACGCGAACACCATCTTTTACAACATCAAGACCAGCATAGAGTGCACGTTCCGTGCCTTCTATAAGGCGCTTTGTGTCTGGTGTTGTTTTATTACCAACAGCTACAGTTATGCCACCATCAGTGATCATACCCTTATAGCGAACACCAAAGTCAAAATTTACAACATCGCCCGCAGCAAATGGAATAGAGCTTGGGATACTGTGCTGAACTTGGTTGTTTACCGAGATACAAATGATGTCAGGATAACCATAAAAACCCAAGAATGCTGGTTCGCCACCGAGAACTTTAAGTTCCTTCATGGCAAGAGCTGACATGTCCTTGGGCGTCATGCCGGGAGCAACTTTTTGGCGCATTACCTGCAAAACAGTGGCCAACATACGGCCACTTTCGCGCATTGCGTCTATTTCTGCAGGGGTTTTTGCTGTTATCATGACAACTTTTCTTGCTTATTCGTCAATACACTTAAGAATTTCATCATGAACTACACGAGGTTCTTGAGCTGCGTTGATATCGTGAACAACAACGCCTTCCTCACGGAAGTGATTCAAAATTGGGAGTGTAACTGCGCGATATTCTCGGAAACGCTCAGCAATAGCCTCATCGTTGTCGTCAAGACGACCACGAGCCATGAGACGTTCACGAACAACGTCCTCTGATGCAGAGAGGTTAATAACTGCAGTGAGGCTGAAACGGCCGTTGTGTACTTGTTCTAGCAACCAGTCTGCCTGTGGGATAGTACGAGGAAAGCCATCAAGGATGAATTCCTGTGTAGGATCGATAAGCTCAAAAATCTTATCGAGAATAGTAACCATCTCTTCGTCGCTTAAGAGTTTACCTTGAAGCATTTCTTGGCGGCGTTTGCCGGTCACGAGAACTCGTAGGATCTCACCAGTTGAAATCCATGCATATCCGTGTTCATCGGCAAGAATCTTGCCCTGCATACTTTTGCCGGCGCCAGCCACGCCCGTAAGAATAATCATTTAGCTTGTCAGCCTTTCTTTTACAAACTGTGCAATACGAGAGCCGTCTGCACGACCTTCGGTTTTCTGCTTAACAGCACCAATAACTTGGCCCATTTGCTGCATAGTAGAGACTCCGAGTTCAGAAACTACCATTTCGATCAGGCTCTTGAGCTCTTCATCACTCATCTGCTGTGGCAGGTATTCTTCAATAATTGCCTTTTCAGCGAGCTCTTTACTAGCGCGCTCGGGGCTATCACCCTTGGTGTAGAGATCTGCACTTTCTTGGCGCTTTTTAGCTTCTTTGGCAAACAAAACGAGAATCTCGTCGTCTGGAAGTCCTTCTTCACGAAGGCCCTTTGCTACTTCTGCATAGAGGATAACACTTTTAAGACCGCGCAATGTTGTTGCGCGGTCTTTATCTCCACTGAGCAGAGCAACTTTTAGATCTTTATCTAGTTGCTGCTTTAGCATGGTATCTAGCGTTGTCCAAGCTTAATTTTCTTGAGCTTCAGAGCTTTGCGCTGTGTGCGAATGATCGCTTTTGCACGGCGTTCACGCTTACTGATAGGCTTTTCGAAATATTGCGCTTGTTTTACAACTGCGATAACACCTGCTTGCTGTACTTTACGGTTAAAGCGACGAAGCAAGTTTTCCAGTGATTCTTTTGAGTCTTTACGTGTAACTTGTATCATTTCGTTTCTTATTCTACTGTAACAGATTGAATTTTGCAAGTATCAGATGAGAAATCTAAACTACTTGTTTTTTCTGAGCTGCGCGCTGGCTTTTTAGCACAATACTTTGCAACTCTTTGAAGATTGGGAACTGCTTGTTTGTGTGATAGATCTTGGTGTTACCCTGCTTCTCTGAAATCAGGAAGCCGACCTTCTCCAAACGTTTCAGCTCACGCTGAATATTGCCAGCGTCTTCTTTAATTAACTTGGCTAAACCCCGGACATGCGTCTTGAAGTCGGGGTACTTTGCGTAGATCACTATAATCTTACGACGAACTCTTGAGGTGATAAATACATCTAACATAAAACTTCTATTATTGTTATTCGAACAACGTAACCTGATATTCAGTATATCGAACGGGCTTGGTCATTACAACTTTTACAACTATGTATTTTAAACTAATGAAACTCTATAATGCAACCATGCATTATGTAGAAATTTTGGTAGCAGACCAAGGCTACCATGGTAATGACGCTCTTACATACGAGAGTGAGACCCCTTTACAGAGAGGTTCGCTTGCATTTGTGCCACTTCGGAATAAACAAGTTCTTGGCGTTGTTACGAAAATTTCTCTCAAGAAACCTGATTTCACAACAAAATCGGTAGCACATATACCTGAATTTCCTCCTCTACCATATCAATTATTAGATCTGCTTGAATGGATGCGACAGTACTACCCCGCTCCGTTAGGAGTTTCAGTCCAGCAAATACTCCCTCGTAACTTACCCAAAAGAGCTATCAAACCCCTAGAGGTTCACGCCAATAGCCTAGTCAACTTGCCCAAGTTAACAGAGGACCAGGAGCATGCCCTTAGCAAATTCCAGACAAAAGGCACCCATATCTTGCATGGCGATACTGGCACAGGCAAGACCCGAGTCTACATCGAGCTAGCAAAGCAACAACTGGACCAAGGTAAATCGACAATTATTCTGACACCCGAAATTGGCCTGACGTCACAATTGAGTGACAATCTACGCCAAGTCTTCGGCAAAAGAGTCGTCGTAGTGCATTCACAGCTAAGTGAAAGTGTTCGCCAAAAATTATGGGCGACAATTCTACACGAAACTGATCCCGTTATTGTTATCGGGCCACGCTCGGCCCTATTCTCTCCCGTGAAAGCCTTAGGGGCAATTATCATTGATGAGTCACATGAGACTGCCTACAAACAAGATCAAAGTCCCTACTATAATGCTATACATGTAGCCAGTAAACTGGGGTCGCTCTGGGGTTCACCCGTTGTCCTAGGCTCTGCTACACCAAGTATCTCTGACTATTATGTCGCTGAACAGAAACAGCTTCCAGTTATACGCATGACAACAACGGCTTTTAGTAGTTCCACAGAGCGCCACATATCAGTAGTAGACCTTAAGGATAGAGATAAATTCTCACGCAAATCCCATTTGTCAGATGATCTAATTAAAAGCGTCAAAGACACTCTAGCCAAGGGTGAACAGGCTTTGCTTTTCTTAAATCGTCGCGGGACTGCAAGAGTTATTCTCTGCGACAATTGCGGATGGCAAGCTCTATGTCCGCATTGTGACCTACCACTTGTGTACCATAGCGATACACACAATATGCGCTGTCACAGTTGCGACTTCCAATCGCGCCCGCCGCTAAGCTGTCCAGACTGCCAAAACACTTCTGTTGTCTTTAAAAGTGTCGGCACAAAAGCTATCGAGGACGAGGTACTACGACTATTCCCCGAAGCTCGAGTTCAGCGCTTCGATACCGATAACAAAAAAGGCGAGCGTATCGAACAACACTACGAAGCAGTTCGTGATGGCATGGTTGATATCTTGATAGGCACGCAAACGCTAGCGAAAGGCCTCGACCTTCCAAAGCTTAGCCTGGTTGGTGTAATTATTGCTGATACGAGCTTGTATGTTCCCGATTTTAGCTCCCAAGAACGAACATACCAACTGCTTAGTCAAGTTATCGGTCGCGTTGGAAGAGGCCATCGTGACAGTAACGTTGTAATTCAAACTTACAACCCCTCATCCCCGTTATTAAAGGCTGTTCTGGAAAATAATTGGAGACTTTTTTACAATGATGAGCTTCGAGAAAGAGAACAATTTATGTTCCCTCCCTTTTGCTACCTTGCAAAAATTTGGTGCCGTCGGGCAACCCAAAAAGGTGCTCAACAGGCAGCCCAAAAACTCGCAGCGCAGCTTCGTCAATCTGGTCTCAAGATTGTTGTTGAAGGCCCCGCGCCATCGTTCCATGAGAAAGTAAACGACAAATTTGAGTGGCAGATTATCCTTAAATCAAAACAAAGAGGTGAACTCCTAAAAGTCATCAACACCTTACCCGCAAACTGGCAGCACGATATCGACCCAATGAACCTGTTGTAATAGCCCTTACAGATACGGTATACTGTTGGGCAATGACCAAAAATGATATTATTTCTTTGCCAAATCCTCATTTGCGCCAACGATCACAAAAAGTTGGTATCGTAGATGAGCAAATTAAAAACCTCATCGAGGGTATGAAACTTGCAACAATCGACTGGGAAGAGAGTCGCGAACACGAAGTTGGAGTCGCGCTTGCTGCCGTGCAGGTGGACAAACTCTATCGAATTGTTGTAATTCGTAATGATTTCGATGACAAGGAAGATCATACCTTCACTGTTTTCATCAATCCTGTCATTACAAAATACGAAGGCACAGTCGAAGAAGACTACGAAGGCTGCCTCAGCGTACCAGACGTCTATGGTAAAGTGCCTCGCCATACAAAAGTTCGCGTAAAAGCGATGGACGAAGACGGTAAAGAGTTTCGTGTTACTGCCGAAGGCTTTTTGGCACGCATTTTCCAACACGAGATTGATCACACGAATGGTATTGTCTTCATTGATCACATCAAAGATGACCCCAAGGCTTTCTTTAAGCTAAAAGATGACGGTCATCTTCAGGAGCTCGACTATGAAAAAGACATCAAAGCCAATAGTATTCTTTGGTAGCGGACCAGTTGCAGCCGAGAGCCTGCGTTTACTTGCGCAAAACTTTACAATCGAAGCCGTTGTAACTAAGCCGCGGGCTGCACATCACAAGGGTGACGTCCCAGTAATTCGTATTGCCGAGGAGCTAAAGCTAGAAATTCATACCGTCTCCAACAAGCGAAGCCTTGATGAGCTCATTGAGAAGGATCCTTTCAGTAGCAAAATTGGAGTTCTGATTGATTTTGGAATCATTGTATCGCAAAAAGCTATCGATTATTTTCCGCTTGGCATCGTCAACAGTCATTTTTCTCTGTTGCCTGAGTGGCGTGGTGCGGACCCTATAACTTTTTCAATCTTGAGTGGCCAGAAAACAACTGGAGTGAGCCTCATGATGCTCGTCGAAGCCATGGACGAAGGCCCACTGCTTGGTTATGGCGTTTATGGGCTAAGTGACACTATTACGACTCCGGAGCTTACCGCAGGCCTTATAGAGCTTAGCGACACGCTACTAACAACAATTATTCCTGACTACATCGAGGGTCATATCGTACCTCAGCCCCAAACTTCTAAGATTGAAGCAACCTACTCAAGGAAGCTCACGAAAGAAGACGGCATTATCAACTGGAATAAGCCTGCCGAAAATATTGAGCGCGAAATACGCGCTTTTATTGAGTGGCCTAAGAGCCGAGCGACCATCGCCAAACGTGAAGTTGTTATAACAAGTGCGCATGTAATTGACCTAGCTGGCCATGCGGGTAGCTTCGCGGTTGTCGATAAGCAACTTGTAGCCTATTGTGGCGAAAAAGCTCTCGTCATTGACACAATGAAGCCTGCTGGCAAACAAGAAATGACCGGCCAATCATTCTTGGCCGGCTATAAACAATTTCTTTAGTTGCTATATCTAAGCTGCTTGGCCAAATTGGTCTTGGTCGTATGGCGGCTGCTGTTGCTGAGGCTGCTGGTATTGAGGAGCCTGAGAATATCCCTGTTGAGGCTGCGCAAATCCACCAGGCACTTGTTGTTGTCCATCAAACCCTTGTTGTGGCTGTTGTGGGACCTGATAAGGGTCTACAGGCATCTGAGGCTGTGGCTGATATTGTGGTTGTGGCATAGCCTGTTGCATTGGCTGCTGGTATTGAGGCTGAGGAGCTGGCTGCTGCATTTGTTGCTGCTGAGCTTGAGCACCAGCCAAAATCTGAGGCGCTGCCTGACGGATTTCGTTCTTAAGAACCTCGAACTCTTGGGCAACTACATCTTTGTAGTTAGGGAAGTTTGTCTCGAGCCAACGCAAAGCACCAGCTTCGTCATTGCTATTAATAAAACTTTCGAATTCATCAAGCTGAGCATCGGTCATCTGTCGTGCTAGTGTTGTACCAACGCGCATCTCCAATGTCTCGTAAATATGCTTAAGTAAGGCTTTCTTTTCTTCAGCAGGTAACGCCTGGAGGCCAAGTTCTGCAAGTAAATTATCGTCAAGCTTAATCATGCGTACTCCTTATGCATTTATATCGTACCATGTGCGTGCGGCACTTGGCGAATAAAGATTTAAAGTGAACGGGTTACTGTTTCGCGACTAAATAGTTCGATGTGATCGCCCTCTTGGAGGTCAACACGTGAGCTAGTCTTAATGCTCATACCACACATATCGCCCTCAAAGACTTCCTTAGTCTCTTGTGGACCGCGCTTCAACATAGTAACTTCTACTTCAGCGAGTTGCTTGCCGTCGCGCATAACACGCGCAATCGATGGAGCTGTGAGTTTGCCCTTAGTCACTTCACCGCCACAAATAACCTCAGTCTTTGTTGTCTTAAAGATACCACGTACAACGAGACGTCCTTGTTCGGTCTCAACAATTTCTGGGGCAAGCAAGGCGCTAAGACCATTTTTGACGTCATCAATGAGCTCATAAATGACTTTATATAGGCGAATTATAATTTTATCGCGGCTTGCAAGTCGTTTAATGTTCGCGGGAACCTGTACGTTAAAGCCATAGATAATGGCGTTACTTGTTCCGGCCAAGTGAAGGTCGTTCTCTGTTAGAGAGCCCACACCTGAGCTTACAATATGTACAGCAACCTCATCTGTATCAAGCGCCTTAAGGCTATCGATAACAGAGGTGAGTGAGCCTTGCACGTCCGCACGAATGATAATATTCAGATTAGTAACTTCGTTGTTGCGGTTGATCATACGGATCAACTCGCTGCTGCTCATGTCGCTACGACCAGCACCGGTTTGCTTCTGAATAGCAGCTTGCTCAGACTGAGCTCGTGCATCCTTTTCGTTCTTAACAACATTAAACTCGTCACCGAACTCTGGCAAAGTCTTAAAGCCAGAGATAACAACAGGCGTCGAAGGACCAGCTTCCTTGATAGATGCGCCATTAGAGTCCTGGAGAACGCGAATTTTAGCGTAGGTAGAACCCGCCACAACAAAGTCGCCTACGTGCAACGTACCTTCTTCGATAAGTGCATTCGCAATAGGACCACGACCCTGCTCCATGTGAGCTTCAATAACAAGGCCAGTTGATGGACCTTCGTTTTCTGCGCGCAAGTCTTCGACATCGGTCACAAGAAGAACCATATCGAGCAAGCTATCGACGCCCTGCTTAGTCTTAGCGGAGACTTCAACAATAACAGTGTCACCGCCCCACTCTTCTGGGAGTAATTCTTGCTCAGCGAGCTGCTGCTTGACGCGGTTAACGTCTGCGCCTTCTTTATCGATCTTGTTGATAGCGACAATGATCTTCACGCCTGCTTTACGGGCAAAGCGAATGGCCTCGATTGTCTGAGGCTTAATGCCATCATCTGCAGCAACAACGATAATTGCGATGTCAGTTAGGTGAGCACCGTGTTCACGGATAGCTGCAAATGCTTCGTGACCAGGTGTGTCCAAAAAGGTAATAGCACGGTCGTTATGCTTAATCTGGTATGCGGAAATGTGCTGTGTAATACCACCAGCTTCACCCTTGGCAACCTGTGCGCCTCGGATTGCGTCCAATAGGCTGGTTTTACCGTGGTCGACGTGGCCCATAACAGCAACAACCGGTGGGCGTGGTACGGCACTTTCACCGTGCTCACGCTTTTCGCGCGTAGGAGCAATCTGTTCAATCGCCTTCTTTGATAGTGTTACGTCAAGACCGAGTTCTTCAACAATAATCTGTGCTGTATCGAAGTCGATACGCTCATTAACCGTAGCCATGACGCCGTTCCTCATTAGCTCACCAATAAGTTTCGTTACTGGCAGGCTGAGTTTTTCGGCAAGAGTGCCTACTGTGGTCATGTCTTCAATTTCAATAGTACGAGCCATGAGAAGGCACCCTTTCTGCCGATAAACGGCGTCATAATATAGTTACGAGCTAGCTAATTACTTAGCGCTCTTGAGGCTTAACGCAATTTTGCGGTTTTCGGTATCAATATCGAGTACCTTGAACTGCTTCTTTTCGTTAAGCTGGAAGATCTGCTGTGGATCAACAGTTTCGTCATCGCTCATTTCTGAAACGTGAACGAGAGCTTCAACAGATGGACTAAGCTGAACAAACGCACCAAATGGTGTGATACGAGTGATCTTGCCTTCTACGATGTCGCCCTTGCTGAAAGCTTTTACTTCTTGAAGCCATGGATCTTCAGTCATCTGCTTCAAGCTAAGGCTGAGGCGATCTTTGTCGATAGCAATAATCTTAGCCTTAACAGTATCGCCAACCTTGACGTACTTGCGTGGGTCTTCAACACGTTCCCAAGAGATCTCAGAAATGTGGATCAAGCCTTCAATGCCGTCAACATTTACGAATGCACCGAAGTCGATAACACCAGTGATAACACCTTCGACAACGTCACCAACCTTAAGGGTTGCGAAACGAGCCTGCATGTCATCCTTGACTGCTTCCTTCTCAGAGAAGATAAGCTTGTTATCCTTGCGGCTAACGTCGAGTACGCGAACGCGAATCGGCTTGTTAACCAAAGCGTTGAGCTTCTGCAAGATTTCGTCCTTGTCAGCGCCAGATACACGTGGGTAGTGACCCGCAGCCAACTGAGAAACTGGCAAGAAACCGCGAATGCCTTCGAGCTCTACGAGCAGACCACCACGGTTAGCGTCGTAAGGTGTAACTTCGATAATCTCTTGAGATTCAAATACACGCTTGAGTTCATCCCAACCGCGATCCTTGGCGGCACGCTTCATGCTAAGCAGAGCGTAACCTTCCTCAAGTTCAGGATCGATAACACTTACGGTAACCTTTTGGTCTACCTCGAGCTGTTGACCGTGACCAATTTCGCGACGCATTACAACGCCAACGCCCTTGGCACCGAGGTCAATCCAGACTTCGTGCTTCTTTACAGAACTAACCACACCTTCAACGACTTCACCGCTCTCGAGGTGTTTGACGTCGCTGTTAGCGAGGAGCTCATCCATTGTTATAGTAGTATCTTTTGACATGTTTTACATGCCTCCTTGTGATGTATTTTCCGTAGCCTACTAAAAAGTAGACGCAAGATTAGTCACATTATACCTGTTTTACTCCTAATGGTCAAAGTTGGGCTAAACTTCAGCATTATGCGTGCTAAAATAGTACTAATCATGTATCTAGCAATTGATATTGGGGGCACCAAAACACTTATTACCTGCTTTACTCAAGCCGGTAAGGTCGTCGAGCAGCATAGGCTTCTCACGCCAAGCGACTATCGTATGTTTATCCGTGAAGTAGCGAAAATTGTTGCTGATCTTACTACAAAAGAATTTAGAGCAACTTGTGTAGCCTTTCCGGGCAGAATTGATCGTGAACATGGCATCGGCATAGCATGTGGCAACCTACCCTGGCACAACGCGCCGATAGCTCGTGACATCGAGCGAATCACAAAGTGCCCGGTCTACGTTGAAAATGATGCCAATCTTGCAGCTCTGTCAGAGGCGATTGCCGTAGAGGACCGCTACGATCGAGTACTCTACGTAACTATTAGTACTGGAATCGGAACTGGAATCGTTATTAACCAACGAATCGATCCCGATTTTGAAGACACTGAAGGTGGGCACATAGTGCTGGAGCACAATGGCCGATTGCAGAGGTGGGAGCGCTTCGCCTCGGGTAGCGCAATTGTGAGACGCTATGGCAAGCGTGCTCAAGATATACACGATACCAAGACGTGGCGCATGATTGCGCACAGTTTAAGCGTGGGCATGATTGATCTTGTAGCTATAGTACAGCCTGAGATTATTATCTGTGGTGGTGGCGTGAGCACATATTTCGATCGCTTTGGGGCCTACCTCAAAGAGGAAATGGAACGTTTTAGCACCCCCCTTACACCCGTGCCCCCAGTTAAGGCGGCCAAGCGCACAGAAGATGCCGTGATTTACGGATGCTTCTATTTTGCGAAGAGAAATTATGAAAGAACTCGTTCTAAAGCTACAGCATAATTACCCTGCGATTAGCTTTGTTGAAGGCACTGTTTTCCAGTGGTCTCCTTCGCGCAAAGAGGTAACGTATGCAAAAGCTTCCGACGTGAGTGACGCCTGGAGCCTGCTTCATGAAGTAAGTCATGCTTTACTGGGACATACTACATACAAGAGTGATATGGAACTGTTACAGAAAGAGGTTCAAGCTTGGGAGCATGCACAGAAACTGTCAGACGAGTACGCTGTCATGATTGATCCCGACTTTATGCAGGATTGTTTAGACTCCTATCGCGACTGGCTCTATAAGCGTAGTAGCTGCCCCGCGTGCAGTCTCCAGGGCGTTCAGAGTGCATCTGGCCAGTATTCCTGCATAAACTGCAATCAGACATGGGTCGTTACAGCAGAACGCTTCTGCAGGCCTTATAGACGCTTACAATAAAATAAACAGCCCCAGGAATAATCCTAGAGCTGTTATTGCAATCAGACCTAACTAAGCTACTACTGTAACGTCGTCTTCTGTCTTCTTGGTGCGACGTGAAATACGACCGCCCTTTGCGCCAGCTTGGCGAGCCAAGTCGCGGTTAGCGTAGAAGCCACCAGTTCGGCCCTTCTTGCCACCCATAGCGCCGATCTTTGCGTAAAAATCAGAACCGTACTTCTTCTTGTTGGTCTCAGCGGCTGCAGCGCCGCCCTTTGGAGTACCTGCCATAAGAATAATCTCCCTTAATACATTTGGCTTTCGCATAAAATAAACAAAAGGGTCCTGCGCACATAGCGCGGAACCCTCTTATTTCCTCACGAAATTAAGTATATGATATCACATGATTACGCTCATGTCAATACCAGCATAAGGGGTATGCACCTAAAAATCGAACAAATCGCCTAGAAAGTTTTCTTTCTTGTGCTTTTTATCGTGGTGACTTGGGTATTTATCATGACTCTCGTCGTAGTCGTGGTCATTGTCATGTCGACGATCGTCGTGGTGCTCGTGGTGCTCCTTCCGGTCCCGGGAGTGCTGTTCACCGTTATTTCCGGCGCGCTCAATGATCTTATCGAGTTCGCCTCTGTCCAGCCACACACCTCGACAGTTGGGGCAATAATCAATTTCAACACCATTACGATCACTCATAACGAGCGATACCTTACAAACAGGACAATTCATGATAACGAGAGCTCCCTTACTTAGTACCCTCTTACTTTATCAACTGCAAGTCAAAATCAACTGAATATAAAATGCTCTTAAAAAGATAAAAGCCATCCTACTCGGATGGCTTTTATATAATTCGGCACCGTGCTATTTTCCCAGGGCTTGATGGCCCAAGTATTGTAACCGCTACGAGGCTTAACTGCTGTGTTCGGCATGGGAACAGGTGTTTCCCTCGCGCCATGGGCACCGACTACACCCACTCACAATAGTGGGAGAAGTCGATGTCCATCTCAAAATGCACGAAGATAATTGAGATGTAAAAGCATTTGTTAAAACAAACGTTAGTGTAATCATTGTAGATAAACACCAATAACTAGTCAAAGCATTCCTCTCACCCAATACGGCAAGCCGTATGAATGAGAGAACATAAAAAGTCGATGGGACTATTAGTACGCTTCGGCTCCATACATTGCTGTACTTCCACCTTGCGCCTATCAAACTGATCGTCTTTCAGTGTCCTCATAGGGAAAT